>CAYPEH010000007.1:0-40887 GCA_964409585.1 uncultured Chromatiales bacterium
ATCCTCGCTGTCCCACTTTTTCGCTACGATCCCCCCGAGTCCGACAGGCTGCTAGTATTACGGCCTGTAACGCACATTGCAGTGCGGCACCACCCCTCGCATCGTGGGGTGTGATGTTGGATTTCTCCAGGGGTCAGAGAAGTGGTTCGTTTGTTTTCCGTCTTGTTGTTTCTGGTTGTGACTATGGCCGGGTTGAGCTTTGCCGTTCTCAATTCGGAGACGGTGCCACTCAATTACTATTTCGGTGACCGCAATCTGCCCCTGTCCCTGGTGGTGGTGATTGCCTTTGCCCTGGGTGCAGCCGTGGGCGGGCTCTTCAGTCTGGCGCTTGTTATCAGGCTGAAGAGGGAGATGGCCAGGCTGCGGCGGATCGTGCGCCTGAACGAGAAGGAAATCCTCAACCTGCGGAGTATCCCCATTAAGGATTCCCACTGAGCCCGCCTGATTCATGGTGGCACCGAAACCCATGGTAACCGGATGAAGATTACAGCCAATCGTCAAGAACAACGACGCTTTGTCTCCATGCTGGCTGGTTTCGGCCTGTCATGGTCCTGGCTGGTTCTGGCACATTTGGGCTTGGGCTTCGCTGACCCCATGGCCATGAATTCGCCTCCAGCCTTGGATCCAGACGCGCTAGCCTGGCGCCAGGAGCGGCGATCCACCATGAATCAGGCGGGCTGAGATGTTCGACCCCTTATGGTTGATACTGCCAGCCGTGTTCGTCACGGGCTGGCTGTGGGTGAGGCGCCGTCCCCGCAGTGCCGGTAGTGGCTATCGCCGTAATAATTTCACCTCGGATTATTTCAAGGGTCTCAACTACGTCCTCCATGAACAGCCGGACAAGGCGATCGAGGTCTTTATCCGCATGGTCGAGGTGGACAGTGAAACGGTGGAGACCCATCTGGCACTGGGCAATCTTTTCCGCCGCCGTGGAGAGGTGGACCGCGCCATTCGTATTCACCAGAATCTGATTGCCCGCCCCACGCTCAACCGGGAACAGCGTACCCTGGCGTTATTGGAGCTGGGTGAGGATTACATGCGGGCCGGGCTGTTCGACCGTGCCGAGAACCTGTTCCTGGAACTGATCGAACTCGGCTCCCATGCGGTTCCCGCATTGCGTAATCTCGCGGACATCTATCAGCAGGAGAAGGACTGGGAAAAGGCCATCAACATGGAGCGGCGGCTGGCCGTAGAAACGGGACGGAATCGCAATGACATCATCGCGCAGTATCTGTGTGAACTTGCCGAGGAGGCACAGAGCCGCGGCGACCATGAACGCACCTGGAAGATGTTGCGCAAGGCGCTGGCTACAGACCGCAACTGTGTGCGGGCCAGTCTGCTTCAGGGCCATCTGTTCTCTGCAAGTGGTGACCGGGAAGGGGCTATCCGTGCCTACCGCCGGGTTGCCGAACAGGACATCGATTATCTCCCCGAAGTGATCGGGCCATTGCGAAAATGCTATGAATTGCAGCAGCAGTCGGCCGTGATGATGAGCTATCTGGAGTCCATGCTGGACCGCTACAAGGGCGTGGCCCCCATGTTGGCGCTGGCTGATATGATCCAACGTCAGCAAGGTGACCAGGCTGCCAGTGAATTCCTTGCCAGCCGCCTGCGCGCCAATCCCTCCGTGCGCGGCCTGGAGCGCCTGGTTCAACTGAAGATGGCCAACTTGCAGGATTGTGCCCGGGAGAGCATGGAAGACCTGCGGTCAGTGACCGTGCGGCTGGTGGAGGACAAACCCTTGTACCGTTGCAAGCACTGTGGATTCACCGGTAAATCACTGCATTGGCAGTGTCCCGGCTGCAAGACCTGGGGCAGCGTCAAGCCGATGAAAGGTATCGATGGGGAGTGAATGAGTGACACAAGACAGGTCATTGGGGCCACGGATTATCGTTGCCCTGGATTTTCCGGCTGCACAGCCGGCACTGGATCTGGTGCAGAGGCTGGACCCGCGGCTCTGCCGCCTCAAGGTGGGCAAGGAGTTGTTCACCCGCGCCGGCCCCACCCTGGTGGAGACCCTGCAGACCCGTGGATTCGAGGTGTTTCTCGACCTGAAATTTCATGATATCCCCAATACCGTGGCGGGGGCCTGTGCGGCGGCGGCCGATCTGGGGGTCTGGATGGTCAATGTCCATGCCGGCGGCGGCCGTCGCATGATGGAGGCGGCCCGCGAGGCCCTGGACAAAGTGGCCACATCCCCCCCCCTGTTGATCGCCGTGACGGTGTTGACCAGCATGGCACGTGAGGATCTCAACGAGGTGGGTGTGGATGGTGAACCCGCCGATCAGGTGCAAAGGCTGGCATCGCTGGCCAACGCCTCCGGCCTCGATGGCGTTGTCTGTTCTCCACGTGAAGTTGCCCTGTTGCGCGCCTCCCAGGGGGATGCCTTTATTCTGGTGACCCCGGGCATACGTCCCGCCGGTTCGGCCAGTGATGATCAACGCCGGGTCATGACGCCGGCGCAGGCAATGGAGGCGGGTTCGAACTACCTGGTGATCGGCAGGCCGGTCACCGCTGCCGATGATCCGATTGCCGCCCTGGATGCGATCAACCGGGATATGAGCCTGTCGGACTTAGGCTGAATTGGCTGAAAAAGCGGGACAGCGGTCTCACTTCCCCTGATTTTTCGTTACATAGTCCCCACTATGCTCCTTAAAATCATGGAAAATCATTCTCGCTGTCCCACTTGTTCGCTTCGATCCCCCTAAGTCCGACAGGCTCACATCACCCGAAGAACTCACTGGATACACAGGAAGGTACTGAGCAAGCATGCCTGACAAAATCACCAAGGCCGTGTTTCCCGTGGCCGGCATGGGAACCCGTTTTCTCCCTGCCACCAAGGCCAATCCCAAGGAAATGCTGCCTATCGTCGACAAGCCGTTGATTCAGTACGCGGTGGAAGAAGCAGTGGCCGCGGGTATGACGGAACTGGTGTTCGTGACCAGCAGTTCGAAACGCGCCATCGAGGATCATTTCGACAAAAACTGCGAACTGGAAGGGATCCTGGACGGACGCGGCAAGAAGGATGTGCTGGATATGGTGCGCAACGTGGTTCCGGATGGCGTTTCCTGCATCTATGTCCGGCAGGCAGAGGCCCTCGGCCTGGGGCATGCCGTGTTGTGCGCAAGACCGGTAGTCGGTGATGAGCCGTTCGCGGTGATTCTGGCCGACGATCTCATCCATAACGACGAGAAGGGCTGCCTGAGCCAGATGGTCGAGGTCTATCAGCGGTACGGGTGCAGCGTGCTGGGCGTGGAGCAGGTGGCTGCCGATGAGACGGACAAGTACGGCATCGTGAAGGTGACCGATGCCGGTGAACGGCTGGGAAAGGTGGAGGAGATCGTGGAGAAGCCCCACCCGGACGAGGCACCGTCCACCCTGGCTGTGGTTGGCCGCTACATCCTCACGCCGCGGATCTTCGGTCTGCTGGAGAGGACCCAGGCAGGCGCTGGCGGTGAAATCCAGTTGACCGACGCCATCGCTGAACTCATGCGCGAACAGGATGCCATGTCCTACGCCTTCGAAGGCACCCGGTACGATTGTGGCAGCAAGCTGGGGTACCTACAGGCCACGGTGGAGTATGCGCTCATGCACGAAGGTCTGGGTGAGGATTTCCGCAGCTACCTGGAACAGTTGATGGCCAGGTAGCAATGACACTGGCCGGCAGGGGCTGGCAGGTATTAACCCGGCCACTTAATATGTCGTGTTCAGAGCCTCAGGCATCTTCCCTGTCAAGGCGCGCGCCGCAGGCAATGGTCATTCCCTTGGCAAGGCGCGCAACGCCGAGAGGGGAGATGCCTGAGGCTCCTAACTAATTGATTATAAATGACAGGCCGTGCTGTGCGCGCCCACGGACTGCGTTGTCGAAACTGGCTGTAGGAGTGCTACAGCGGCGTTTCGACGCCTTGCCGTGAACGCGCACAGCACGGCTGAACATGACCTATCAGGTGGCCGGGTTAATCATGCCGCGTTGCCAACGCTTCACAGCGTAACCCTCCGGTCCGGATTTCACGCGGCTCGCCTGGGGTGTGTATATGCACAGTCGCTGGACCGGGGAGGTTTCTGTCAGCAAATGAAGAATTTGCTTTACTCTCCAAGAAAATGAGTTATAAATAGGTCGTAAACCTATAATACTCAATAAGAAAATAACCACGGTTCCGGCCCCAGGCCGGGATATAAGATAAACATTGACGGGGTTGGGGGTTGCGCCATGCCGGCGGAACAAAATACACAAGATCTTGGGGTCAACAGACCTTCACCACTACATGATCTAATGATCGGCCTGGCTGCCGGACTCGGCGCCGGCCTTCTCGGTGCGCTGCTGCTCGGCTTGGTGGTGGTGTTGCTTCTACCGGCCGACGGGGTGCGGCAGGCTCGTAATGATGCGGGTTGGGAGATGCGCGAGGCAGCCTATCAGGCGCCCACGACCACCGCTGAACCCCCTGCAAACCAGGGCCGGGAAGGGCTTACCAGTCTCTGACCGTTTGTCCGGTGCGCGTGGGGTGACCCCGGGTCACCCCATGTTTTCGTTTTCACCACCTCCCGTTGAAAAGGGTGGGGCAATCCCACCTGTGCGTTCATGCTCCCCTCGCTTCCCGTTGAAAAGGCCCTGCCGGAACTCGTACAGGCCCTGAAATCAGGATCATCCGCCCTGTTGCAGGCACCGCCGGGTTCCGGCAAGACCACCCTGGTACCGCTGGCGCTGCTGGATCAGCCCTGGTTGCGCGGCCGGTCCATCCTCATGCTGGAACCGCGCCGTCTGGCGGCGCGCGCGGCCGCCTACCGCATGGCGGATCTGCTGGGTGAGGAGGTCGGCAGCACGGTGGGTTATCGCACCCGGCTCGACAGTCGTGTTTCCGCGGCAACCCGTATCGAAGTGGTCACCGAGGGCATACTCACACGCCGTTTGCAGAACGACCCGGAACTGAAGGGCACGGGTTTGGTGATCTTTGATGAATTCCATGAGAGGAACCTGCACACCGACCTGGGTTTGGCCCTGACACTGGATGTCATGCAGGGGCTGCGCGACGATCTGCGGCTGCTGCTCATGTCGGCCACCCTGGATGCGCCTGCGGCCTCGGCCTTGCTCGGCGATGCTCCGGTGATTCACGCCGGGGGGCGCAGCTACCCGGTGGAGGTCCAATACCTTCCGGCCATGCCCGAGGGGCCTGTCGGCGATGTGGTCGGCGCGGCGGTGGTCCGCGCACTGAAGGAACGCTCAGGAGACGTACTGGCCTTTTTGCCAGGGGCCGGGGAGATACGCCGGGCCGGGGAATACCTGCGGGGGCGGGCCGAGTGCCGCGATGTGGAGGTGCTTCCACTCCATGGCGACCTGGGCCGG
Source organism: uncultured Chromatiales bacterium (assembly GCA_964409585.1). GTDB lineage: Bacteria > Pseudomonadota > Gammaproteobacteria > JACKNK01 > CAYPEH01 > CAYPEH01. Next base: position 5,342 of record CAYPEH010000007.1, read on the forward strand.
GAGCAGCAGGACCGGGTGCTGCGATTCGACCCCCATGGGCCAAGGCGTGTGGTACTGGCCACGCCCATTGCCGAGACCAGCCTCACCATCGAAGGGATACGGGTGGTGGTGGACAGCGGCCTGCGGCGGGAACCCCGTTTCGATCCCGCCAGCGGCCTCAGCCGCCTGCGCACAGTGAGGATTTCCAAGGCCGCCGCGGAACAGCGGGCTGGACGGGCGGGACGCCTGGCCCCCGGAAGCTGTTACCGTTTGTGGACGGAATCGGTGCAACGGGGATTGCAGGATCACAGCCGCGCGGAGATTCTCGGCAGCGATCTGTCCTCGCTGGTACTGGAACTGGCCCTGTGGGGGGTACGCTCGGCGCATGAACTGAAGTGGCTGGACCCGCCGCCGGAAGGGGCCTGGCAGGCTGCCGTCGCCCTGTTGCGTGGCCTGGGGGCCATCGATGCCGTGGGAGCGATCACGGCGGCGGGGCGGGAGATGGCCGCCATACCCGCCCATCCCCGTCTGGCGCACATGTTGCGGGAAGGGCGGCGTCTGGGTCTGGCCGGACTGGCCGCGGATCTGGCCGGCCTGTTGAGCGAGCGGGATCCATTGTTGCCGCCGGCGGTTGGGCTGCAACGGCCGGTGGATCTGGAAACGCGGCTGGAAGCCCTGTGGGCCTTTCGCCGGGGAGGGGCCTCCGCGGCCAGGGGGCTGGGGGCGGATGCTGCCGTCTGTCGCCGGATCGAGCAGACGGTCCGCCGCTGGCGAAGGGGAGAGGAGGATGACGCGGACACCGGCGATGGCCGCCTGGGGTTGCTGCTGGCCTTCGCCTATCCGGATCGGGTGGCAGTGGCGCGTGAACCCGGCAGTGGACGTTACCGTCTTTCCGGCGGCCGTGGTGCTGCCTTGCCGGCGTACGATGCCCTGGCCCGGGAGCCACTGCTGGTGATTGCGCACATGGATGCCGGACAGGGTGAGGGGCGTATCCATCTGGCCGCATCGGTCACCAGGGACGATCTGCGCCAGCATCTTCCCGAACATTTCACGGAAGCCACGGAGGTGTACTGGGACGAGCGTCAACAGGCGGTATCGGCGCGCTGGAGGGAGCGTTTCGGCCGGGTGGTGATGGACGAGCGGCCAGCCACCGATGTGGCGCCCGGCGAGGTTCTGGCCGCCATGTTGCAGGGGATACGCGGCATGGGCCTGGAGGTCCTGCCCTGGGATCGGGAACTGCGGTTGTGGCGGCAGCGGGTGCAGGCCGTGGCGCACTGGTTTTCTGAACAGGATTGGCCGGATGTGTCCGACGAGTGGTTGTTGTCCAACCTGGAGGAATGGCTGGGGCCCTACCTGGGCGGGGTCAGCCGGCGTCAGCATCTGGAACGAATCGACCTGGGGGCGGCATTGCATGGATTGCTGGACTGGTCCCGGCAACGGCAACTGGATGAATTGGCGCCGACTCACCTGACCGTGCCCAGCGGATCGCGCATCCGTCTGGAATATGCCGGCCATGGGGAAGTGGTGCTGGCGGTACGTTTGCAGGAACTTTTCGGCCTGGCGGAAACCCCACGGGTCGGTGGTGGACGCATACCGGTCACCCTGCATCTGTTGTCACCGGCGCGGCGGCCGGTACAGGTCACGCAGGATCTGCGCGGCTTCTGGGAACGCACCTATCCCGAGGTGAAGAAGGAATTGAAAGGGCGTTACCCCAAGCACCACTGGCCGGACGATCCTTGGAGCGCGCAGCCTACGGCGCGGGCGAAACCGCGGCGGCGGGTGTAGGCGGGAGGGGTGTGGTCATTCCCGCAGGCGTTGTTCCAGCTCCTTCGGCTCGATGGGGAAGGTCATTGCCTCGAACAATGGAAAGCGGCCACGCAGCTTTTCCAGCAGGTGGGCATTTTCCGCTTCATAAAAGACGATGACGCGGATCGACGGATGCCGTTGCACCACGGCGAGGATGGACTCCAGGTTGCTGGTGCGTTCACGAAAATCGGGCTGGTGATTGAACTCGGCCACGATCACATCGGGAACGTGGGTCTTGAGCCACTGGATGGCCTTGCGCCCGCTCCTGACGGTTTCCACCTCGAAACCGAGTTGGCGGTAGAGGGGGGTGAAATCGGGGTAGCCACCCCATTCGAAGATGGCCAGCAGGGTCTTGGATGCAGTCATGGTGGTGCGGATTGTCGGGCCTGGTCCAGTCGGCTGCAAGCGTGGACTCAGCAGCGGGTCGCTAGGAGTCTGTCGGACTTAGGATGAATCGGCTGCAAAAGCGGGACAGCGGTCTAATTTCCCCTGATTTTTCGTCACATGGTGCCCACCATGTTCCTCAAAATCATGAAAAATTCCCCTCGCTGTCCCACTTTTTCGCTACGATCCCCCTAAATCCGACAGACTCCTAGACGGTGCAATTGCCGCAGGCACTCGTCCATGGATGGCAGGCCGGCACTGCTGTCCACCGTCAGGGTGTGTGCGCGTTCCTCTTCGGACAGGGCCTCCCGGTCGGCCAGTTGCCGCTCCAGCACCGCCAGCGATGCCTCCGATGCGTCCCGGCCCAGTTCCTGCCGCGACACCACGCGACGGCGCAGGACCGATGCCTCCGCGGTCAGTTCCATGATGACGAAGGGCACGCGCAGATCGTCCGCCAACTGCCGCATGGCGAGTCGCCGTTGCCGTTGCAGGAAGGTGGCATCCAGCACGGCGCTGCGTCCTCCGCCGATCACCTCCCTGGCCAGTTCGGCGAGGCGGGCGTAGGTGCGCTCGTCCGCCTCCGGACTGTAGATCGCCGCCTGGCTGTCGGCCAGGGCATCCAGGCCGTGCATGCGTTTGCGTTCCACGTCGGAACGCAGGCGGATGGCGCCCAGCCCCTCCACCAGTTGCTGCCCCAGGGTGCTCTTGCCGCTGCCGGAGACACCATGCAACAGGATCAGCATGGGCCGCGTGGGTTGGGTGTACCGCTCCGCCAGTTCGATATGACGTTGGTAATCGTCTTCCAGTCGTCCCTGCTCATCGTCGTTCAGTCCTTCCTGCGCGGCGCGGATACGCGCCACCTTGGCCCGGACCAGAGCGCGGTAGGCGAGATAGAAAGGCAGCAGGGGCAGGGCGCCGTAATCGCCCGTGCGTTCCAGATAGGCATTGAGAAAACGTCTTGCCAGGTCTTCGCGTCCACGGCTGTCCAGATCCATGACGAGAAAGGCCACTTCACTGATGAGGTCGATCCAGCGCAATCCGGGATTGAATTCGATGCCGTCGAAAATGATGATCTCATCATCCACCAGGGCGATGTTGCCCAGGTGCATATCCCCGTGGCATTCACGCACCATACCGCTGTCGCGGCGCCGGACGAAGGCCGTATGCAGGCGCCTCGATTCGGCCTGTGCCCACTGTTCCAGACGGTCCAGCCGCTGCCGCTGATCCCCGTTCGTCAGATGCGGGCGGATCTGGCGGAAATCCTCATCCACCGGCCGGTAGACCGTTTCCGGGCTGCCCCAGGAGCTGTCGCTGCCGGTGCCCGTGAGGGAGGCATGAAACTCAGCCACACGTGTGGCGATGGCATCCATGTGCCGGGGTTTCAGTCCGCCGGCGGACAATACCCGGTCGAGCAGGCAGCGTTGGGGAAACTGGCGCATCTGCACCATGTACTCGATGGCGGGTTGCCGGTTCAGTATCGGGGCATCCACGCTTCCACCAATGGGAACCACCCTCAGGTAATAACCGGCGGCCAGGCGGCGGTTGAGGCGCACTTCCTCCTCGCAGTAGAAACGGCGTTTTTCCAGGGTGCTGAAATCGAGGAAGCCCAGATCGACGGGTTTTTTCAGTTTGTAGGCATAGGGCCCGGTCAGCAGGACAAGGGAGATATGGGTCTCCAGGACCTGGAAGCCGTCCACCGGGTGATCGAACAGCCGGGGGGCTTGCAGGGCGTGCACCAAACGGTGCAGGTGGTCGGTGGCGGGGGGCATGTACTCGCTCATAGGTTCGGGACCTGAATCCGTGGGTTCAGAGGGGATGCAGAGTGCGGGATATTGATTCGAATGGCGTAATGAAAAATCGCAGCCATACCCCACGGTCTGGTGAGATTTTTCATATAGCCAGACGGATCAAGAGCTTGCGCTATGCGCCCCGATGAACCCACGGATTCAGGTCGGATACCCGGAAAGATGGCCCCCGCCACTCACGAAAGCAAGTCGGCCGTGATGGCGGGGGCCGCCCCTGTGCGTGTGACGGGAGCTGCCGTTACAATGGGCCATGCCAGCCCGCAAGCGCCGCAACCGAAAGAATCGCCGGGGACGCCCCGTCCTGCGTTGGTTGCTGACCCGGCCGCTTCCCGTTCTCGCCCTCGCCCTGTTCGCCTATCTGGGTTACCAGGACTATCAGGTGCGCCATCACTTCGAGGGCAAGCGTTGGGCATTGCCGGCGCGTGTCTATGCCCGCCCCCTGGAACTGTTCAACGGCCTCGACCTGAAGGCCGGTGAGTTCGAGGCAGAACTCAAGGCCCTGGGTTATCGCCATCAGGCCAGGCCAAAGGCGCCCGGCACCTACCGGCGCAAGGGCAACAGCTTCCGCGTGGTATCCCGTGGCTTCGATTTCTGGGACGGAAGGGAGGCCCCGCGCAGTTTCGGTGCCGTTTTCCATGGCGGCCGGGTGCGGCTCACCGGCAAGGCCGAACTGGTGCGCCTGGACCCCTTGGAGATCGGCGCCATCTACCCTTCCCACAACGAGGACCGTGTACTGGTACGGCTGGAGGATCTGCCCCCCCTGTTCATCGATGCGCTGCTGGCCATCGAAGACCGGGATTTCCGTGACCATTTCGGCATCTCGTTGAAGGGCATCGCCCGCGCCCTGTGGGCCAACCTGCGTGCCGGCGGGGTGGTGCAGGGTGGCAGCACCCTGACCCAGCAGTTGGCCAAGAATCTGTTTCTCACCCGTGAGCGTTCCATCTGGCGCAAGCTCAACGAGGCGGTCATGGCCCTGCTGCTGGAGTGGCATTACTCCAAGGATGAAATCCTGGAAGCCTATGTCAACGAAGTGTTCCTCGGACAGCAGGGGCGCCGCGCCATCCACGGCTTTGGCCTTGCCAGCCGTTTCTATTTCGGCCGGCCGATACAGGAACTGGCGCCGGAGCACATGGCCATGCTGGTGGGCATGGTCAAGGGGCCGTCCTACTACAATCCCCGTCGGCACCCGGAACGCGCGCTGAAGCGGCGTAATCTGGTGTTGCAGGTGCTGGGGGAGCGGGGATTGCTGTCACACAAGGCCGTGGAACGGGCACAGAAGACCGCCCTGGGCGTGGGGGCGGATGTGGGGGCGGCCAACCATTTCCCCGCCTTCCTCGATCTGGTGCGGCGGCAACTGCGCAGGGATTACCGTGACGAGGATCTGACCTCGGAAGGACTGCGTATCTTTACCACCCTCGATCCACGGGTGCAGGGCGGTGTGGAAAAGGCCCTGTCGGGCCGCATCCTCTACCTGGAGAAACGCAAGAAGCTCCCCGGCGGCCATTTGCAGGGTGCGGTGGTGGTGACCGATCCCGGCAACGGCGAGGTGCTGGCCGTGGCCGGTGACCGCAAGCCGCGTTACGCCGGTTTCAACCGCGCTCTGGATGCCATGCGTCCGGTGGGTTCATTGATCAAGCCCGCGGTGTACCTGGCGGCTCTGGAACAGCCACAGCGCTATACTCTGGCGACCCGGCTGGATGACGGCCCCCTGCGACTGAAGGTGAAGGGCAGCGAGGGTGTCTGGGCACCGAAAAACTACGATGGCCGGTTCCATGGCCAAGTGATGCTGGCCGATGCCCTGGTGCATTCCTACAATCCGGCCACGGTGCGTCTGGGCCTGGATGTGGGCATGGACGCGGTACACCGGACCCTTGCCAGGCTGGGTGTGGAACGGGACATGCCGTCCTATCCGTCCCTGTTCCTGGGGGCCGTGTCCATGAGCCCCCTGGAGGTGGCGCAGATGTACCAGACACTGGCCGGCGGCGGTTTCCGCACCCCTCTGCGTGCCATCCGGGCAGTCCTGACCCATGACGGTACTCCCCTCAAACGCTATCCCCTGCGTGTCGAACGCGCCTTCGACCCGAAGGCGGTGTACCTGTTGACCCATACCCTGCAACGGGTGGTGAGCGAGGGGACCGGTGCCTTCCTCTATCGCATGTTGCCAAAGGAACTGGGGGTGGCGGGCAAGACCGGAACCACGGATGACCTGCGGGACAGTTGGTTTGCGGGCTTCAGTGGGGACCGCCTTGCGGTGGTCTGGCTGGGCATGGATGATAACCGCCCGATCAAACTGAGTGGCGGCTCCGGTGCATTGCTGGTGTGGGGCGATATCATGCGCAAACTGCGTACACAGCCACTGCAACCGGCCAGACCCGCGGGCGTTCATCTTTTCAGGCTGAGTGAGGACGGCGGCCGGTTGGCGGGCGAGGGTTGCGCGGCCGGCCGGAGCCTGCCGTTCATCGACGGTTCCGAGCCGCCACGGGCGGCACCCTGTGGCAGCGCGGGAACCCGCCCGAACGACACAAAGTATGACGATCCATGGAAACGACTGGAGGAATTGGGTCTATGAACAGGTCATCCCTGCCGTTATCCCTGGCCATCCTGGCCGTGCTGATCTCTGGATGTACCGCCAATCAGACGCGTGAGCCGGCACCAGTCGTGGAACGCAGCCGTCCGCTGGAGGCATCCACGGCACCCGCCCTGCGCAAGCCCTGGGGCACACAGGCCGACTCATCCGGCAACGCACGACAGGACGGGCGGCCGGCGGAACAGGTCGCCCATGCCAGGCCGCTGGCAACCCCCGAACTGAAACCGGAACCGCTGCCCCCCGGGCCGGTGAAGGCGAAACCCGCCGGCGTCCGGCCGATGCCGGAGGAAGCGGGGAAAACGGACCAGCCCGTGACTACCGAGTCGGTGGTGATCAAACCGTTGCAGCAACGGACACTGCCGGCGGAGGCGGCAAACAGTCCGGCAGCCAGCCTGTTGCGCCAGGCCAACCGGCAGGTGGCCGAGGGGGACCTGGATGCCGCCGCGGCCAGCCTGGAGCGTGCCCTGCGTATCGATGTGCGCAATTCCATCGTCTGGCAGCAACTGGCGGAAGTGCGCCTGCGGCAGAACAAGCCGCGTCAGGCCGAGGCATTGGCACTCAAGTCCAACGCGCTGGCCAATGACGACAAACGCCTGGAGGCGCGCAATTGGCAGATCGTCGCCCAGGCCCTGTTGCAGCAGGGCGACAAGGAGGGAGCGCGCAAGGCGCGTGATCTGGCCATGAAACTGGCGGAGTCGATCTGAACCCGTGTGGGGCTTTCCGGCGGGGCCGGGAGGTTTCCAGTCATTCGATAAAGTCGAAGAAACCTCTGAACAAGTGCCGGGGGAAGGGGGTTTGGGGGAAGGGGCGCATCGACATACCCGCGAGCCATTACCGCAAGGGGACACTCATCAAGGCGCGCAGCGACCTGATCAGAGTTTCCCAAAGGCCCGGTGAACACACCGGGCCTTTGCTTTTGCCTATGAGCCTATCGGCCCGGGAAGGTTATTTGTTGGCGCGATTGGCGATCAGGTCGTCCACCACGGAGGGATCGGCCAGGGTGGAGGTGTCGCCCAGGGCGTCGATCTCGTTGGCGGCGATCTTGCGCAGGATGCGGCGCATGATCTTGCCGGAACGGGTCTTGGGCAGGCCCGGCGCCCACTGGATGATATTGACCTTGGCGATGGGGCCGATTTCGGTCCGCACCAGTTGCACCAGTTCGGCCTTCAGGTCGTCCGTTCCATCGATGCCGTGCCGCAGGGTGACATAGGCGTAGATGCCCTGGCCGGTGATTTCGTGGGGATAACCCACCACGGCCGCCTCCGCCACGTGCGGGTGCAGCACCAGCGCGGATTCGATCTCGGCGGTGCCGAGGCGGTGGCCGGACACGTTCAACACGTCATCGACACGGCCGGTGATCCAGTAGTAGCCGTCTTCATCGCGGCGCGCGCCGTCCCCGGTGAAGTAGTAGCCCTTGTACATGGAGAAATAGGTCTGGTAGAAGCGGTCGTGGTCGCCATAGACGGTACGCATCATGGATGGCCAGGGATGCTTGATGGCCAGGTTGCCGGAGGCCGGGTTGCCCTCGACCAGATTGCCCTCGTCGTCCAGCAGCACCGGCTGCACACCGAAGAAGGGGTTGGTGGCGGAACCGGGTTTGAGCGGAGTGGCGCCGGGCAGGGGGGTCAGCATGTGCGCGCCGGTCTCGGTCTGCCACCAGGTATCCACGATGGGGCAGCGCTCTTCGCCGACCACGCGGTAGTACCATTCCCAGGCTTCCGGGTTGATGGGTTCGCCGACGGTGCCGAGCAGGCGCAGGCTGGAGCGGCTGGTGGCCTTGACCGGATCCTCGCCGACGGCCATCAGGGCGCGGATGGCGGTGGGGGCGGTGTAGAAGCTGGCTACCTGGTGTTTGTCGCAGACCTGCCAGAAGCGGCCGGCATCCGGGTAGGTGGGGACACCCTCGAACATCAGACTGGTGGCGCCGTTGGTCAGCGGGCCATAGACGATGTAGCTGTGGCCGGTGACCCAGCCGATGTCGGCGGTGCACCAGTAGACCTCGCCGTCCTTGTAGTCGAACACCAGTTTGTGGGTCATGGCCGCCTGAAGCAGGTAGCCGCCGGTGGTGTGCAGCACGCCCTTGGGTTTGCCGGTGGAGCCGGAAGTATAGAGGATGAACAGCGGGTCTTCGGCGTCCATCTGTTCGGGTTCACAGACCGGGTCGGCCGTCTCCATGGCCTCGTGGTACCAGACGTCACGGCCCTCGGTCCATTCCACCGGCTGGCCGCCGCGCTGCACGACGATGGAGGTGTGGACGTTGGGGCATTGCGCCAGTGCCGCATCGGCGTTCTTTTTCAGCGGCAGCGCCTTGCCGCCGCGGATGGACTGATCGGCGGTGATCAGGCATTGGCAATCGGAGTCGAGGATACGGTCCCTCAGGGCGTCCGGGGAGAAGGCGCTGAAGACGATGGAATGTACGGCGCCGATGCGGGTACAGGCGAGCATGGCCACTACCGCCTCCGGGATCATGGGCATGTAGATGGATACCCGGTCACCCTTTTTCACGCCACGGCTCTTCAGCACGTTGGCGAACTTGTTCACGTCGGCGTGCAGTTGCCGGTAGGTGATCTTTTTGTCTTCTTCCGGGTCGTCGCCTTCCCAGAGTATGGCGGTCTGGTCGCCACGGGTTTCCAGGTGCCGGTCCAGGCAGTTGTAGGAGACGTTCAGTTTTCCGCCCTTGAACCACTCGATGTGCAGATCGTCCTCCATAAAGCTCCAGTCGAGTACCTTGTCCCAGGGTTTGAACCAGCTGAGGTATTTATTGGCCTGTTCGCCCCAGAAACCTTCCGGGTCGTCCACCGACTGCTGATACATCCGCTGGTACTGTTCCGCGGTGATGTTGGCCTGTGCGGCGAAATCCTCCGGTACCGGATAGACCTTGTCTTCGCTCATTTTTTTACACCTCGCTCAATCAATGATGGTGGTGGCGATCCGTCGGCGGCCGGGTGAATCGTCCGGGATCTTCATGATGCCTCGGCTGTCTGGATACGCTACCTGCTATGGTTGATAACTACCCCGGTGAATGCAATACGTCCGGGTGATTTACGTGTGATCCCCGTCAATTGGTGATGAAGTCTCCCAGTGAGCATTTCCCGTCACGGTTCCGTTCCGCCACCATGGCCAGGAACAGTTCGGCGGTGGCCAGCGCGTCACTGAGTGCGTTGTGTGCCTTGTATCGTGGCAGATGGTATTTCGTCCGCAGATTGAACAGACGCAGGTCGGAGGGCTTGTAGACCGCGTGTGCTCGCTCCAGACGGCGCCTTGCCAGCATCTGGGTGTCGATGGTCGGGACGATGAAGGGCGCGCCATAGATGCGCTGGCAGGCCGCATCGATGAACTGCTGTTCCACGGCGGCATAGTGGGCCAGCATCACCCGTCCTTTCAGCCGTTCCAGCAGCCTGGGAAGGACTTCGTCCAGGGGCTGGCCGGCTGCCGCCTGGTCGTCGGTGATCTGATGGATGACGGCGCTTTCCTCCGGAATGTCCCGCCCGACCTGCACGATCTGGTGCCAGGCGGTGTTCAGACGGATGCTCATCCCCTCGATATGGACCAGGCCGATGCTGACGATTACGTCCCTGGCCGGGGCCAGGCCGGTGGTCTCCAGGTCGAGGGCGACGATCCCCGCTTCCCGGCAGGAGGTGGCCGGGGAGGGGGGCGGAGTGGCCAGAAAGTCGCGCATCGGCCCCGGGCCGAGTTTCTTCAGGGCCCGGCGGCGGCGGAATTTCCGGCTGATCAGTCGTTCCAGCATGGGGGGCCACTCAGGTGAAACGCCCGCCTTGGTAGCGGTTGGAGAGGGTTTCCTGCATGGTCTGGATCACCTTGAAGGCGTCCTTCAAGTGTTCGCGTTCCAGTTCGGACAGGCCATCCGGGGCCAGATAGTTGTTCGGGGCCTGACCGTTGCGGATCTGGCTGGCTTGGTGCTGAATGCGCAGGGAGGCGATGAATTCGAGGGCATCCTCCAGATTCTCACCCATCTCCCCGCTGAGTGCGCCGCACTCACGTGCTTCACGCAGGCGTTCCGTGGTATTGACGGCGGTCAGGCCTTCAGACAGGGCATAGACGCGCGCCAGATCGGTGATGGGGACGATGCCGCGATGTTTGATATCGAAGGTGTCGTCGTGCTCTCCGCCGCTGATGAGGACGAAGGTGCGGAAGAAGCCGAGGGGCGGACGGTGCTGCAAGGCATTGGCCGCCATGAAGGCGATGAATATACGATTCTGCCGGGTCTTTTCCAGCACTTCGTGCTGCAAGCGGTTGAGCAGCCAGGTGGCGCCGCCAATGGCGCGCAGATCGAAGAAGATGCTGGAGAGCATCAATGCCTTGGGCTCGGGGCGATGGATCCAGTCGTCGAAATAGCGGCGCCAGACACTCAATGGCTGGCGCCACTGGGGATTGGTGGCCATGGCGTCGCCGGGGCAGTAATAGAAGCCGCAGGCATTGAGGCCGTCACTGACGAAGCGGGCCAGCTTTTCGAAATATTTATCATCCGCCGGGCTCATTTCATCGTCGATGATCAGGGCGTTGTCCTGGTCGGAGTGGGATGTCTGCTCGCGGCGCGCCTGCGAGCCTCCGGCCACCCACACATACGGCACGGGCGGTGGCCCCAGCTGCTCTTCGGCCATCTCCAGCAGGCGGTTGGTGATGGAGTCGGTGATACAGGAAATGGCCTCGCCGATGTGCAGGGCGGTGGCGCTGGAATTGGCCAGTTGCAATTGCAGTTCGGGCAGTTTTCTGCTGACCTGGGCCAGGTCCCCGATGGTCTGCGATTTGCGGATGTCGGTGGCGATGAAGGCCGAGTTCGTGGCCTGGTGACGGGCCAGGTCCGATGCCGTCAGCATGCCCACCAGATGGCCGTCCTGGACGACGGGGAGGTGGTGGACGTGCAGGCGGGTCATGGTCAGCAGCGCCTGGATCACCAGTTCCTTGTCCTCGATGGTCTCCACCTCGGTGGTCATGATGCGGCTGACCGGCTCGGTAACGGCAAGACCTTCGGCGACACAGCGCATGCGCAGGTCACGATCCGTGATCAGACCGGCCAGCTTGCCGTCTTCCATGATCATCACCGAGGATACGCTGTTTCCGGTCATCACCCGGGCCGCCTCCTGGATGCTGGTTGCCGCGTCGATGGTGATGGCCTGTTTCCTGATCAGATCCTTGACCTCGACGGTCATGTAGGCAGCCGTGTTGTCGCCCAGCCCCTGCACCCGGCGTACGGCGAGTTGCAGGCGTTCCCGCAGGGAGGCGGAGAAGTGGCGGTTGAAGTCCTCCGACTGGCGTTTCAGTTCCTGTAGTGTTTCGCAGCCGATGAGGTAGATCAGGCTGTCCTCGGCGGCGGTTCCCCTGAGTCCCTCGGACAGGTCGACCAGTTGGCATTCGGTGGTGTAGAGATCCCCCTCACCGAGTTTTTCCGCCAGGTTGCCGTCGCTGTTGCGCAGATCGATGCAGCCACTGCGGATGATGTAGAGATAACCGCGGGTCGTGTCCTGCGGCGGGAATGGGGATTGACGCCGGAGGTAGCGTATCTCCATGTCCCTGGGCAGTTGATCGAGGACCGCCGGCGGCAGGGAGCTGAATGGCTCACGCTGGGCCAGAAATTCACGGATTTCGAGCAGTTCGATTTCCATAGGGATTGGAAAGTTTAGAGACTAACCGCAAAGGCACACCGGGTTACGCCAAGGAAAAACCATTTTTTTATTGTGACCTGAATCCTGCAAGTAGTTTGGCATTGCTCCGCACCTCCTGTGCTCCGCCCTTCGAGCCGCACTGCGTGCGTTCCCATCCGCTCCCGACGGATGGGTCGGTCGCCGAATCAGGCCCTCAAGCTGTGTTGGCCGCACCGGTTTCGTACTCGACGTAGCGCCGCTACGCCTGCGCCGCAACCGGCTTGCCGCCTTGTCCAGGGGCCTGCTCGACGCCCTCGGTACTCAAACCACTTGCAGGATTCAGGTTGAACCTGAATCCGTGGGTTCATTGGAGCGCATAGCGCAATCTCTTGATCCGCCTGGCTATATGAAAAATCTCACCAGACCGTGGGGTATGGCTGCGATTTTTCATTACGCCATTCGAATCAATATCTTGCACTCTGCATCCCCTCTGAACCCACGGATTCAGGTTGAAGGAAAAAAGGCCCCGCCGGAGCGGGGCCTTTGGCAACCGGGGTAAACCGGTTGTTAGTGGCCGATCGCACCTGTGGAGCCCTTGGGCACGCGGATGTCTTCGACCAAGTGCTGGATGTGCTCCGGAGGCGGAGTGGTGAACTTGGAGACGGTGAGAGCGACCGCGAAGTTGACCACAGCGCCGACGGCACCGAAGGCATTGGGGGAGATGCCCAGGAACCAGTTCGGACCCATGTCACCGAGGAAGGAGGTGCCCGGGATGAACATGATGCCCTTGTGCTGGAACACGTACAGCATGGTGACACCGATGCCGGAGATCATGCCGGCAATGGCGCCCGCCCGATTCACCTTCTTGCCGAAGATGCCCATCATCAGCACGGGGAAGATGGAGGAGGCGGCCAGACCGAAGGCGATGGCCACGGTGCCGGCTGCGAAATCGGGCGGATGCAGGCCGAAGTAACCGGCCAGTGCGATGGCGCCGGCCATGGCGACACGGCCTGCCATCAGCTCGCTCTTCTCAGAGATGTCGGGTGCGAAGACACCCTTGAGCAGATCGTGGGAGATGGCCGAGGAGATGGCCAGCAGCAGGCCCGCCGCGGTGGACAGGGCTGCGGCGAGACCACCGGCCACCACCAGGGCGATGACCCATGCGGGAAGATTGGCGATTTCAGGGTTGGCAAGCACCATGATGTCGCGGTCCACCTTGACCATCTCGTTGCCCTTCCATCCCCAGGCTTCTGCCTTCTTGGCCATTTCCGGGTTCTTGTCGTTGTAGTACTGGATTCGGCCGTCGCCGTTCTTGTCCTCGTACTTCAACAGACCGGTCTTCTCCCAGTTCTTGAACCAGGCCGGTGCCTCGTCGTACTTCAGGTTGGCGGTCTCTTCACCCACCGGGCCATGCTGGATGGTGGTCATCAGGTTCAGACGGGCCATGGAGCCGACGGAAGGAGCGGTGGTGTACAGGATGGCGATGAACACCAGGGCCCAACCGGCGGAGGAACGGGCGTCCTTGACCTTCGGCACGGTGAAGAAGCGGATGATGACGTGGGGCAGGCCCGCGGTACCGATCATCAGCGACAGGGTATAGACGAACATGTTGAGCTTGCTGCCCATGACTTGTGTCGTGTATTCCTTGAAGCCCAGCTCGGTGACGACCTGATCCAGACGGTCCAGCATGTAGGTGCCGTCGGCCATCTCACTGCCGAGGCCCAGCTGCGGGATGGGATTGCCGGTCAGGTGCATGGAGATGAAGATGGCCGGCACGGTGTAGGCGAAGATCAGCACGCAGTACTGGGCGATCTGGGTGTAGGTGATGCCCTTCATGCCGCCCAGCACGGCGTAGATGAAGACGATGCCCATGCCGATGTACAGGCCGGTGTCGTAGTCGGTCTCCAGGAAACGGGAGAAGGCTACGCCGATACCCTTCATCTGGCCGATGACGTAGGTCACCGAGGCCAGGATCAGGCAGATGACGGCCACGATTCGCGCGGTACGCGAGTAGTAACGGTCACCGATGAATTCCGGTACCGTGAACTTGCCGAACTTGCGCAGGTATGGCGCCAGCAGCATGGCCAGCAGCACGTAACCGCCGGTCCAGCCCATCAGGAATACCGATGCGCCGTAACCGTTGAATGCGATGAGACCTGCCATGGAGATGAAGGAGGCGGCGGACATCCAGTCAGCAGCTGTGGCCATGCCGTTGGCGACGGGGTGGACCCCCTTGCCGGCCACGTAGAACTCACCGGTGGTTCCGGCGCGCGCCCAGATGGCGATGCCGATGTACAGCGCGAAGCTAGCGCCGACAACGACATAAGTCATAGTTTGAAGATCCATGGATTCTGTACCCCCCTGGTGTCAGTCTTCGTGCACGTCAAACTCTTGATCGAGTTTGTTCATGCGTGAGGCGTAGTAGAAGATCAGCGCCACGAAAACGTAGATCGACCCTTGCTGGGCGAACCAGAAACCGAGACCCACGCCACCCACATGGATGTTGTTCAGCACATCCGAAAGGATGATGCCGAACAGGTAGGACACGGTGAACCAGATCGACAGACAGATGGTCAGGAGGCGCAGATTCGCCTTCCAATAATCGGAGGCGTTGCTTGTACTCATCGTTATATCTCTCCCCTGTGATCGTTGACTTTGGTGTTGTTCGAAGAACCCTATGAGTGATCGGAGCAGGGCTTCTTTCTTTCATATGGCCCTCGTCGTCACACCACTAGATGGCTTCACCCCATAGAAGAGGCCAAGACTGATGTTCCGGGCTGCTTCCGGACATGTCAAATCGGGGCTAACTCTCTGTCCGCAAAGGACAAATAAAATCCTGAGCGACATGAAACAATGGCCGGAAAATTGGGGTGATGGGAAACAGCAGCACGGGGTAAATGTTACGAAAGGAAACGGAATCACGGCCCAGGGTAACCTTTCGGCGATTTGTGAGGCGGGGCGGAAAAGAGGCAGCCGGGAGGGGGGAATCCGCGCTTTTTCCCCCACATCCGCTCCGTTGAACCCGCCTGATTCATGGTGGCGAGCAAAGCCCATGGAACCGGATGAAAGTCATGAGCCATCATCCAAGGGTAGTGGGCTTCGGCCTGTCACGGCCCTGTCCGGTTCTGGCGTGCCTGGACTTGGGCTTCGCCGAATCCATAGCGGTGGGGATTCGGCTCCAACCCGGTGCCCAGCCGCACCGGCCCAGCGCCAGGAACCGCGATCCACCATGAATAAGGCGGGTTGAAAGGGGGAGTTACCGCCGGCCGGTGTGCTCGGGGCAGGGGGAGGGGAATAAAGATGTGTTGCCGGACTGTGCTCCGGGAGGACTGGAGATTTACTGGGTCGTACTCTGTGTTGCCATGTAGCGGTTGGACAACCACAACACGTCGGCGTCTTCCAGCCTCAGGTCATCGCCCAGTCTTGCCAGCACGACACCATGCTCGGTCACCCAGCGATAGACGCCGGGGCCGCCCGCTTGCGCATCGACGGCCGCCGGGGCACCCAATTCGCCGCGCAACTGCCGGTGCAGAAAGGCCTGATGCGCCGGTTGGAAGCCGATCTTGACCACGGACAGGTGTCCGTCACGGAAAAAAATCTTTGCATAGCGGGCTGGCACACCGTTGAAGGAGGCGATGGCACTACTGCACAGCCGGTCCCCGAAGTTGCTCTGCCGTTCCTCGCAGTGAAATGGAACCTCGGGAAAACTGGCGCGGAAATCGTCCTCGATGACCGCTCCCTGCAACTTGGCGAAGGCGATATCCATGTCCTCCGTGCCTTTCAGCAGTGCCGTCATCACCATGTCGGTACGGCGTTGGCCGTCGTCGGTGAAGACCAGCCAGAAGAACGGCCCGAACACCAGCATCAGCAGCATGAGTTTTTTGTAGAGCGGGTTGACGGTGAATCGTTTGTTGGTCATGGGGTAATCAGGAAAGCTCTGAATGGGGTGGGGCCTTCCGGACTCTCAGCTGAACAGCGCCTGCCACCAACGGCGGCGGTTTCCGGGAGGGGGAAAGGCGGCCGGCAGGTCGACCGGTTTGAGTGTCGACAGGACCCAGCCGGGCAGGGGCGGATGCTCGGAAAAGCCACAGGAGACGCCGAGATTGTTGGGGTCGAAGATCTTGATGAAGCAGGGCTGTTCGAAATCATCCGCGTAGACGATACCGCAATACCGTTCTTCGTGTTCTCTGCGCAGCAATTGATTGATCTCGGTTAGAAAATGGTCGAGTTGTTCTGCGCTGACGGACTCTTCCGGTGGCTGTTCACCGACGGCATAGATGAACCAATGGCGGTCGGCCAGTTCACGTACGCGGTCGAACAGTTCATCCAGCTGCTCCCATTTCAGCACGCCTTTGAAGCGGCCCTTGTAAACGGTCAGGTAAGGATTCTTGTCCTGGCTCATGTTGGTCTACTTTCGTCTTGGCACGCCAAGCCGCTGGCGTCTTTCCCACAAGGTCTTGCGGCTGATACCCAGTCGTCTGGCCAGTTCGGTTTCGGTCATCTGGTCCTGATTGTCGAGGACGAAACGGCGGAAGTAATCGTCCAGGGATAATATGCTGTTGCTCTTGCTGGCGGATTCGTTCGTGGACGGCTCGCTGGGCTCCAGGGCCATCAATTCCGGCCCGATCTCATCGCCATCGCTGAGAATCACCGCGCGCTCGATGGCATTTTCCATTTCCCGCACATTGCCCGGCCAGGGATGGGTGCGGATGCGGTTCATGGCCGCCGTGGAAAATCTCAGGGGGCCCCGGTTCAGGCGCTTGCGGCATTTCTGTAACAGGAAATTGGCCAGGGCTGGTATGTCGTCACCACGCTCCCGGAGTGGCGGCAGGCGGATTTCCATCACCCGCAGCCGGAAGAACAGATCCTCGCGGAACAATCCCTCGTCCACGCGCTTATGCAGCTCACGGTGGGTGGCGGCCACCAGCCGGATATCGGCGCGCCGCACCCGGGTGGAACCGACGCGGCGGATCTCGCCGTCCTGCAGCACGCGCAGCAGGCGGGCCTGGGCGGCGGGGGGCAGCTCACCGATCTCGTCCAGGAACAGGGTGCCGCCGTCGGCGGCCTCCACCAGCCCCTTGTGTTCTCCGACTGCGCCGGTGAAGGCGCCTTTCTCGTGGCCGAACAGTTCGGATTCGATCAGGCTTTCCGGAATCGCGGCGCAATTGACCGTGATCAGCGGGGCGTCGGCGCGGGTGCTTTGTTTGTGCAGGGCGCGGGCGACCAGTTCCTTGCCGGTGCCCGATTCGCCGAGTATCAGGACCGTGGTGTCCGTCGGGGCCACACGCTCGACCCTCTGAAAGACATCACGCATGGCCTCGCATTCACCGACCATACCCTCGATGGGATACTCGCGACTGAGATCCGATTTGAGCGCCTGGTTCTGCCGTGCCAGCCGGTTCTGCTGGAGGATGCGCTTGACCATCAGCAGCAGTTCGTCGTGGTCGAAGGGTTTGGCGATGTAATCCACCGCGCCCATTTTCATCGATTCCACTGCGGAGCGGACGCTGGCGTAGCTGGTCATGATCAATACCGGCACCCCTTCGGCCAGCGGAATGATGTCGGTGCCGGGGCCGCCGGGGAGGCGCAGGTCGGCGATGATCAGATCATAGCCACTGAGATCGAAGTTGCTGCTGGCTTCCGCTACCGTGCCCGCATCGTCCACCTGGTACTCATGCCGCTCCAGGAGGCGGCGTAGGGCAGAGCGGATGACGCTTTCGTCTTCGATGATGAGGATGGTAGCCATGGTGGGGGGATTATACGCATGCGGGAAGGGAACGGGGGGTGCCCATTCATTTAACAGGTCAGGGACGCGGGGCGAGCCCTGAACATTATTGGTTGCCGGACCAATATCTATTTGGGGGCTGGGTTGGATGACTGCAGGGGCAGAAATACACTGAAGCGGGTGCCCTTGCCCGGCTCGCTCTCCAGGGTGATGTCGCCTCCGTGGTCACGGATGATGCTGTAGACCAGTGGCAGGCCCAGGCCGGTCCCTTCACCGGGCTGCTTGCTGGTGTAGAAGGGCTCGAAGATGCGTTCATGGAGATCCTCGGGAATGCCTTCGCCCTGGTCTATGACGTCGATGCGCAACTGTCCGCCGTCGCGGGTGGCCTGGATCTCCACCGTGTCGCCGGGTTTCGAGGCATCGCGGGCATTGACCAGCAGATTGACGAAAACCTGGATCAGGCGTTGCGGGTCGCCCTGGACCTGCAGGCCGGTGGGGCAGGTGTTGACGCAATCCACCTGTTTCGCCTTGTGGCTCAACTGGACCAGGCGCACCGCCTCGTCCACGCATTGGCAGATATGGATGGATTCGAAATGCCCATGACTCACCTGTCCTCCATGGGTGAAGGTGAGCAGGGATTGCACGATGTCGGTGATCCGCCGTGTCTGCTCCAGGATCATCTGTATGCCTTCCTGTATTACCTCCGGTTCGGTCTCGTATTTCAGATTCTGGCTGATACTGTTGATGCCGGTGAGGGGGTTGCCGATCTCGTGGGCCACGCCGGCGGCCAGGCGGCCGATGGAGGCAAGGCGCTCGCTGTGGGCCAGTTCCACTTCCAGGGTGTGCAGCTCGCTCAGATCCTCCAGCAGGATGACCGTTCCGGCCAGCGGTTCGTCGTCCTGTTCCAGGCTGGATTCGAGTACGGCCTTGTGCAGGTTCATCCAGCGCGGCTGGCCGTTGATCTCCAGTTCCACCTTGTACAGATGTTGGTCTCGGGTGCGGACGAAGCGGCTGAGCAGTTCGTTCCAGGGGGCGTCCAGGGCTTCGAGCCGGGAGCCTATGGCCTCGTGCTTGGGAATCCCCGACAGCACGGTCATGGCCAGGTTCCAGATCACTACCTCGCCATCCGGCCCCAGTGAACAGACCGCCAGAGGCAGTTCCTGGAGGATGTCGCTGTGATAGCGGCGCAGGCTGTCCAACTGGGCGCTCATGCCTTCCAGGCGTACACGTGAATCGGCCAGACGGTCTTCGATGAAGCGCAGGCTGTCGGCCAGGGCGATACGTTCACCCGGCGCCAGTTGCAGGCGTTGATCGACGATGGCCCGGGCCAGCAGGGGGCCGACCAGGCCGGACAGGTTGCGTTCGATGCGTTCGCGCAACCGCCGCAGTTCTGCCGAGCGGTGTTCCTGCGGTGACAGTCCCAGGTCCTGAAGTGCACTGCTCACTTCACGGTCGGCGGCCTCCTCACCCATGATCCAGGCTAGGCGTTCCTTGAACTGTTCGGAGGAGGCGGCACTGACCACACCCAGTGGCAGATTGATGGAACGGCGGCAGCAGGCGCGGGCCGCCTCCATTTCCTCCTCGCTGGGCCGTGTGAACAGGGAAACCGTGAAAAACAACAGGGCATTGATGGACAGGGACCAGAAGGTGGCGAAACTCCAATGATCCTGGCCGCTGAGTTCACGTAAGTGGGATATGCCCAGGTCACTGCCGATCAGGCCGGAGTTGGCCGCCAGGGGAATGATCAGTGTCAGTACCCAGACGGCTGCTCCGCCAAGCAGTCCGCTGATGAAGCCGGCTCGGGTGGCGTGGGGCCAGAACAGCAGGCCGACCACACCGGGCAGGAATTGGGCGACGGCAACGAAGGAGATCAGGCCCAGTTGCACCAGGCCCTGGTTGTTCTCCAGAACCAGGTGGAAACCGAAACCAGCCAGGATGATGACCGCAATCAGGACGCGGCGTCCCCACAGCAGCCGCTGATAGAGATTCAGATGACTGCGTCCGGGCGTGGAGAGGGTGGCCGGCAGGATCAGGTGATTGAGGGTCATGGCGGCCAGCGCCAGGGTGGTGACGATCATCATGGCACTGGCGGAGGAGACGCCGCCGACGAAGGCCAGCACCGGCAGCAGACTGCTCTGCGCGGTAAGGGTGATGCCGAGCACGTAGTAATCCGCCTCCGTGGGCGCCTGGATCGCCTGCCCTGCCCACAGGATCAGCGGGATGGGCAGGTTCAGCAGCAACAGCAGAAGGGGGAAACCCCAGGAGGCCTTGTCCAGGCCGCGCGGTTCGATGTTTTCGGTGAATGCCATGTGGAACTGCCGCGGCAGCAGGAAGGCGGCGGCGAAGGAAAGCAGCAGGAAGGTGGTCCAGGGGCCTTCGCGCACCGGATCGTATAGTGCCTCCAGGGCTTGAGGATGCGCCTGCAACCAGGCCTGCAACGGACCGGTTCCACCGAATACACCGAACAGGGCGAACAGCCCGACCAGCAGCAGGGCGATGAGCTTGACCGCGGATTCGAAAGCGATGGCCACCACCAGTCCCTCATGTTTTTCCCGGGGGGAGATGTGGCGGGCTCCGAAGAGGATGGCGAACAGGATCAGGGTGAGACAGAAACCCAGTGCCAGCAGCGTGGGGGGCGTACCCTGGGTGAGGATCTGAATGGATTCGGTGACCGCGCGTATCTGCAACGAGATATAGGGCAGGGCACCGGCCAGCATGAACAGGGTGACCAGTACGCCGGCCCAGTGACTGCGGTAGCGGAAGGCGAACAGGTCGGCGAGGGAAGTGAGCTGGTATTCGCGTGTCAGGTGCAGGATGGGCCTGAGTATGACCGGCGCGAGGATGAAGGCGAGGGTGACGCCCAGGTAGATGGTAAGGAAGTTATAGCCCTGATTCTGGGCGAAACCGACGCTGCCGTAATAGCTCCAGGACGTGGCGTAGACACCCAGGGACAGCACGTAAGTGGCCGGGTGACGGGCGATGCGCGCCGGAATGTACTCGCGCTCGGCCGCATAGGCGACCAGAAACAGCACCAGCAGGTAACAGACCGCGGCGAAAAACAGGTGGACCAGTTCAAAGGTCATCGGAGTGGTTTCTCCGTGGTCTCAGGGCGGAAAGTGCGATGAGCCCCGCCCAGATCAGATAGGGCAGATACCACGGGTGTTCACCTCTCGCCCACCAGTTGAGTACTGGTGCCGTGAGTACGGCGATACCCAGCAGAAAGATCAACAGTGCGAGATCCGGATTGCGGTTGTTTTCGGAATCCAAGGCCACCTCCTTCCCGGCCCCGGCGGGGACCGTGCCGGGGATTATATTATTAAGCCGGCAACCTAGTATGTCGGGTTCAGCCGTGCTGTGCGTGCTCGCGGCAAGGCGTCGAAGCGCCGCTGCAGCACTCCTGCAGCCAGCTTCGACAACGCCGCCCTCGGGCCGGCACAGGCTTGTGCCTGTCCAATAGGTTAGGGATGCGGGGCAAGGCCCCGCATCCTGAACAGGATCTACCCGGTTGCCGGGTTAATAGCGTCGCGCCGGAAACGCGCCGCCGCCGTCGCCGCTCGTTTGCGCGGGAGGTTGCATGCTCAGGGCACGGGGGCAGGCAGGGTGAGCTGCGCGGGCACGGTCTCCAGGGACCAGTTTTGCACCGCCCATCGCCAGAGTTCCTCGACGCTGGCGTCCACCAGTTCCGCCGGGGGGCGCTGGCCGAGAAACTCCAGCGCGCGGATCAGCGCGGGGACCGGACGTTTGTCGTCCAGGGCAGGGGCGTGGGTCTGTTTGCTGAGCTTTTCCCCCGCGGAATTGACGGCCACCGGCAGGTGCAGATAGTCCGGAATGGTTTGTCCCAGCCGCTGCAACAGAAAGATCTGTCTTGGGGTCGAGTCCAGCAGGTCCGAACCGCGGACGACTTCGGTGATGCCCTGTTCGGCATCGTCCACCACCACCGCCAGCTGGTAGGCGAACAGTCCGTCGGCGCGGCGCACGATGAAATCCCCCACCTCGGTCTCCAGGCACTGCTGCCGTGGCCCCTGCAGCCGGTCATGGAAGACCACTGGGTCCGGGCCGGTCCGCATCCGCAGGGCGCGTGCCTGTTGGCCCTTTGCGAGGCCGTTTCGGCAGGTTCCGGGATAGATGCCCCGACCATCGCTGGCTGCCGCGATCTGTTTGCGGGTGCAGCCACAAGGGTAGACATCACCGTTGCGGATCAGCCGGTCCAGACTGTCCAGATAGGCCTGTGTGCGTTGGCTCTGGTACATCACTGCGCCATCCCACTGGAATCCGTGGGCTTCCAGGCTGCGCAGGATGGCATCGGCAGCGCCCGCCTGTTCCCTGGGCGGGTCCAGGTCTTCCATGCGAACCAGCCATTGGCCGTTCAGGCTGCGGGCGCGCAGGGCACTGCCAAGGGCCGCCACCAGGGAGCCGAAATGCAGCGGGCCCGTAGGGGAGGGGGCGAAACGGCCCCGGTATGTGCCTTCGTCTTGCATCGAATCGAACAGGAGAAAGACGAAAAAGGCCGGCATGGGCCGGCCTTCCAGGGAAACACGGGTGGAAACCTCACCCGGCCTTCTGTTTTTCCCGAATCTCTTCCAGAGTCTTGCAGTCGATGCACAGTGTTGCCGTGGGGCGGGCCTCCAGGCGGCGGATACCGATTTCCACGCCGCAGGCTTCACAGTAGCCGTACTCTTCGTTGTTGATCCGCGCCAGTGCCTCGTCGATCTTGCGGATCAGCTTGCGCTCGCGGTCACGGGTGCGCAGTTCCAGGCTGAATTCCTCTTCCTGGGTCGCGCGGTCATTGGGGTCGGGGAAGTTGGCCGCTTCATCCTGCATGTGATGAACCGTGCGGTCCACTTCCTCCATCAGCTCTTTTTTCCACGCATTGAGAATCCCGCGGAAATGCTCGAGCTGCTCGTCATTCATGTACTCCTCGCCCTTCTTTTCCTTGTATGGCGTGATGCCATGGGAAAGGGGAGAGGTGATGTTGTTCTTGGTTGCGGCCACAGAATGACTCCTAACCACTGCCTTGGCGGAAAAAATGAAGCGCGAATGTATACCAGATGAGTGTTCGCCCCGCAATCATTTGATCCACCTTTAAATATAGACTCTTTTTGAGGGTGCAAACCGGTGGTGGCTTCGTTAAGCTTACGCGCCTTTTTTCAGCTGGACCCTTGCAGATGACTGAACTGAAGGCACTCCTGTTCGATGTGGACGGTACGCTGGCCGACACCGAGAGCGTGCATCTGGCCGCATTCAATCAGGCCTTTGCCGATGCCGGCCTGGATTGGCACTGGTCCCCCGAGCTTTACCTGGAATTACTGGCGGTTACCGGCGGCAGGGAACGCATGCGCTTCTACCTGGACCGCTATAATAAGGAATGGCCACGACCGGACAGTCTGGATGAATTCATCGCCGACCTGCACAAGGCCAAGACTGCCCACTATACCCGCATGGTGCGTGAAGGGGACATGCCCTTGCGTTCCGGTGTGTTGCGGCTGATCCAGGAGGCACGTTCCGCCGGGTTGAGACTGGCCATCGCCACCACTACTACGCCGGCCAATGTGACCGCCCTGCTGGAAGCCAATCTGCCTGAGGGCGGGGTAGAGTGGTTCGAGGAAATCGCGGCGGGCAGTGTCGTGCCGGCAAAAAAACCGGCACCGGACATCTACGAGTATGCCCTCGATCGCATGGGATTGCGCCCGGAAGAGTGTCTGGCCATCGAGGATTCGGAAAACGGAATCCGTTCCTCATTGGCGGCCCGTGTGCCGACCGTGATCACGCTCAACGATTTCACCCGTGGGCACGATTTCTCCGGTGCCCTGCTGGTGACGGACGGTCTGGGTGAGCCGGATGCACCCATGCAGGTGATCTCCGGTGATGCCGGAGGAGCCGGTTTTGTGGATGTGGCCCTGCTGCGGCGCCTGCATGCGGAGGCAGTGGCATGAGCATGAACATTCCCGTCATTACCATCGATGGGCCATCCGGTTCCGGCAAGGGCACCATCGGTATGCGCCTGGTGGATACCCTCGGTTGGCATTTTCTGGACAGCGGTGCCTTGTACCGCCTGCTGGCTCTGGCCGCCGGGCGGCATGGCGTCGATCTTACCGATGAACAGGGGCTTGCGGCCCTGGCGGTGGCACTGGATGTCCGCTTCGAGCGGGCCGATGATGGCGGCGAGCGCATCCTGCTGGACGGTGAGGTGGTGGGGGATGCCATCCGCACCGAAACCTGTGGCAACAATGCCTCCAGGGTAGCCGCATTGCCGGCGGTCCGTGATGCCCTGCTGGAACGCCAGCGCGCCTTTCGGCGGGAACCGGGGCTGGTGGCCGATGGCCGTGATATGGGGACGGTGGTGTTTCCGGATGCCCCGCTCAAGATATTTCTTACGGCCAGCGCGGAGGAACGCGCGCAGAGGCGTTATAAGCAGTTGATTGAGAAGGGAATCAATGTTAGCCTTCGCGCCCTCATTGAGGAGATCAGGGAAAGGGACGAGCGTGATGCGTCGCGCCCGGTTTCTCCCCTGGTTCCCGCGGAGGATGCCGAAGTGTTGGACAGCACCGTTCTCGGCATCGAAGAAGTCATGGAACGTGTCATGGCCCTGGTCGAGGCGCGCTTCAGCTGAAGAACCTCCTGTGAGGTTCGGTGAGCCCTCTGGGGCTTTTTTTATCGGGTGGTCCGGCCGTTGCCGGACCTGGTTTCAACCACTACCCGCATCCTGTCCTCCGGGCCAGGCTGCGTTACTTTTTTGAGGTCTTATTCGCGATGAGCGAGAGTTTTGCCGAATTATTTGAACAGAGCCTGACGAACCAGCAGCTGAAGCCTGGGAGCATCGTCATGGCAACGGTTGAGGAAGTGCGCAACGACGTGGTCGTCGTCAATGCAGGGCTGAAGTCGGAAGGCATCATCCCCATTGAGCAGTTCCTCAACGATGAAGGTAACGTCGAGGTCAGCCCCGGCGATACCGTTGAAGTGGCCCTGGACGCTGTCGAGGACGGATTCGGCGAGACCCGCCTGTCCCGTGAGAAGGCCAAGCGCGCCCGTGCCTGGTCCATGCTGGAGAAGGCCCACGAGGCCGGTGAGACCGTCACCGGCGTGATCAGCGGCAAGGTGAAGGGTGGCTTCACCGTCGATATCAATGATATCCGCGCCTTCCTGCCCGGTTCCCTGGTCGATGTCCGCCCCGTGCGTGACACCACTTACCTGGAAGGCAAGGATCTGGAGTTCAAGGTCATCAAGCTGGACCGCCGCCGCAACAATGTGGTGGTTTCCCGCCGTGCCGTGGTGGAGACCGAATACAGCGCCGAGCGCGAGGCGCTGCTCAACAGCCTGGAAGAGGGCAAGACCATCAAGGGTCTGGTCAAGAATCTGACCGATTATGGCGCCTTTGTCGATCTGGGCGGTGTGGACGGCCTGCTGCACATCACCGACATGGCCTGGAAGCGCGTCAAGCATCCTTCCGATGTGGTCAACGTCGGCGAGGAAATCGAAGTGAAGGTGCTCAAGTTCGACCGCGAGCGCAATCGTGTCTCCCTCGGCCTCAAGCAGTTGGGCGAGGACCCGTGGGTCGATATCGCCCGCCGTTACCCGGTCGGCACCCGCCTGTTCGGCAAGGTTACCAATATCACCGACTATGGCTGCTTCGTCGAAATCGAGGAGGGCGTCGAGGGTCTGGTGCACGTCTCCGAGATGGACTGGACCAACAAGAACGTCAACCCCAGCAAGGTGGTCACCCAGGGTATGGAGACCGAGGTCATGGTGCTGGACATCGACGAGGAACGCCGCCGCATCTCCCTGGGCATGAAACAGTGTCAGCCCAATCCTTGGGACGATTTCGCCGCCACCCACAACAAGGGCGACCACATCACCGGTGTGATCAAGTCCATCACCGATTTCGGTATCTTTGTCGGTCTCGAGGGCGGCATCGACGGCCTGGTGCACCTCTCCGACATCTCCTGGAACACGCCCGGTGAAGAAGCGGTGCGCGAATACAAGAAGGGCCAGGAAATCGAGACCGTGGTGCTGGCGGTCGATTCGGAGCGCGAGCGCATCTCCCTGGGCATCAAACAGTTGGAGAAGGATCCTTTCTCCAGCTTCCTGGCCAACAATCCCAAGGGCAGCATCGTCAAGGGTGTGATCACTTCGGTTGAGCCCCGTGGCGCCCATGTCGATCTGGGTGATGGTGTCGAGGCCTACCTGCGTGTCTCCGAGATCTCCCGCGAGCGCGTCGAGGATGCACGCAATGTCCTGAAGGAGGGTGACGAGATCGAGGCCAAGTTCATCGGTCTGGATCGCAAGAACCGCACCTTGAACCTCTCCATCAAGGCCAAGGAGAGCGATGAGGAAGCTGAGGCCATTCAGGATTACACTCGTTCCAGCGCCACTGGAGGCACCACCTTGGGTGATCTCCTCAAGGAACAGATGGCCAGTAAGGACGAGTAATCGTCCCGCTGTCGAATCCTAAGGAACCTCTGTATAAGTCTGGGACGATGAGATCGCCGATCGGAATTCGCCAGTTCAAGGCGCCAATCGCACGTAATAGCCCGCTATTGCGAAGATTGGCAACGCAGAAATGGCGGATTCCGGCGGTGAGATCGCGTTCCACGACTTGTTCGGAGGCTCCCTAATCAGCCGCAAGACTGCGGGGGGCCTCACGGCCCCCCGGAACAGGTTTGAGAAAGAATGACAAAGTCGGAACTCATCGAGCAGATTGCACGCAAGCAGAGCCATCTTGCCTACCGTGATGTCGAACTGGCGGTCAAGGGCTTGCTTGAACAGATGAGCCAGGCCCTCGCGGCAGGCGAGCGTATCGAGATCCGCGGGTTTGGCAGTTTCTCGCTTCATTTCCGTCCGCCGCGCATTGGGCGCAATCCCAAAACCGGTGATTCGGTTTCCCTGCCGGGGAAATACGTCCCTCACTTCAAGCCGGGCAAGGAGTTGCGCGAACGAGTCAACATGGGACGTCGGTAAGGAGGCGGCAAAGCAAGAGAGCGGCCCGTTTACCGCTGCTTTTCGTTGTGTGGAACCCGCCACGGACCTCGAATCACTGAAATGATGGCCGTGGCATGGTGGGTGCCGGCCGGGGGCGGAAAGCCGCATGCCCCGGTCCGGTTCCGCCACCTCGGGCACACCCGGTTTCTGTCCGGTGTTTCGCTCCCGTAATCCCTGACGCCTCACCGTTCTCCCGGTTTTCCGCTTCGTTTCTTCTGGGCACGGCAATGCCGGCTGGTATTGCCGGCGCACCAGTCCGAATGCAGGTCACCATCATTTACCTGTGGCGACCTTTTCTCTGCATGTCACCGTTTTGGTTCTGGTTGCGTTTTACTATTCCGGCAACGTGATGTTTGCATCTTCAGCCTGCCTGTGTCCGCTCGCGGACTTCGTTATCGAAACTGGATGCAGAATGACTGCAGCGGCGTTTCGATGCCTTGCCGCAGGCGGACTGAAGGTGTACACAGCCGGATCAATAAGACTAATCCTGACGAAGCCCCTCCCGGCGCCCCACCCGCAGGGAGGCCACAGCCTTCGCCTTGGCGTTGCGGCTCTTGGCAAGGACCGGGGGCATTGCCTGGCCGCGCTTTGATTCGAAGCGGCTGATGGACTCTGAATGCGGATTCGTCAGGGTTCGGGTTAGCAGCCTGTCGGACTCGGGCTGAATCGGCTGCAAAAGCGGGACAGCGGTCTGATTTTCCCTGATTTTTCGTTACATAGTTCCCACTATGCTCCTCAAAATCATGAAAAATCATCCTCGCTGTCCCACTTTTTCGCTACGATCCCCCCGAGTCCGACAGGCTGCTAGTATTACGGCCTGTAACGCACATTGCAGTGCGGCACCACCCCTCGCATCGTGGGGTGTGATGTTGGATTTCTCCAGGGGTCAGAGAAGTGGTTCGTTTGTTTTCCGTCTTGTTGTTTCTGGTTGTGACTATGGCCGGGTTGAGCTTTGCCGTTCTCAATTCGGAGACGGTGCCACTCAATTACTATTTCGGTGACCGCAATCTGCCCCTGTCCCTGGTGGTGGTGATTGCCTTTGCCCTGGGTGCAGCCGTGGGCGGGCTCTTCAGTCTGGCGCTTGTTATCAGGCTGAAGAGGGAGATGGCCAGGCTGCGGCGGATCGTGCGCCTGAACGAGAAGGAAATCCTCAACCTGCGGAGTATCCCCATTAAGGATTCCCACTGAGCCCGCCTGATTCATGGTGGCACCGAAACCCATGGTAACCGGATGAAGATTACAGCCAATCGTCAAGAACAACGACGCTTTGTCTCCATGCTGGCTGGTTTCGGCCTGTCATGGTCCTGGCTGGTTCTGGCACATTTGGGCTTGGGCTTCGCTGACCCCATGGCCATGAATTCGCCTCCAGCCTTGGATCCAGACGCGCTAGCCTGGCGCCAGGAGCGGCGATCCACCATGAATCAGGCGGGCTGAGATGTTCGACCCCTTATGGTTGATACTGCCAGCCGTGTTCGTCACGGGCTGGCTGTGGGTGAGGCGCCGTCCCCGCAGTGCCGGTAGTGGCTATCGCCGTAATAATTTCACCTCGGATTATTTCAAGGGTCTCAACTACGTCCTCCATGAACAGCCGGACAAGGCGATCGAGGTCTTTATCCGCATGGTCGAGGTGGACAGTGAAACGGTGGAGACCCATCTGGCACTGGGCAATCTTTTCCGCCGCCGTGGAGAGGTGGACCGCGCCATTCGTATTCACCAGAATCTGATTGCCCGCCCCACGCTCAACCGGGAACAGCGTACCCTGGCGTTATTGGAGCTGGGTGAGGATTACATGCGGGCCGGGCTGTTCGACCGTGCCGAGAACCTGTTCCTGGAACTGATCGAACTCGGCTCCCATGCGGTTCCCGCATTGCGTAATCTCGCGGACATCTATCAGCAGGAGAAGGACTGGGAAAAGGCCATCAACATGGAGCGGCGGCTGGCCGTAGAAACGGGACGGAATCGCAATGACATCATCGCGCAGTATCTGTGTGAACTTGCCGAGGAGGCACAGAGCCGCGGCGACCATGAACGCACCTGGAAGATGTTGCGCAAGGCGCTGGCTACAGACCGCAACTGTGTGCGGGCCAGTCTGCTTCAGGGCCATCTGTTCTCTGCAAGTGGTGACCGGGAAGGGGCTATCCGTGCCTACCGCCGGGTTGCCGAACAGGACATCGATTATCTCCCCGAAGTGATCGGGCCATTGCGAAAATGCTATGAATTGCAGCAGCAGTCGGCCGTGATGATGAGCTATCTGGAGTCCATGCTGGACCGCTACAAGGGCGTGGCCCCCATGTTGGCGCTGGCTGATATGATCCAACGTCAGCAAGGTGACCAGGCTGCCAGTGAATTCCTTGCCAGCCGCCTGCGCGCCAATCCCTCCGTGCGCGGCCTGGAGCGCCTGGTTCAACTGAAGATGGCCAACTTGCAGGATTGTGCCCGGGAGAGCATGGAAGACCTGCGGTCAGTGACCGTGCGGCTGGTGGAGGACAAACCCTTGTACCGTTGCAAGCACTGTGGATTCACCGGTAAATCACTGCATTGGCAGTGTCCCGGCTGCAAGACCTGGGGCAGCGTCAAGCCGATGAAAGGTATCGATGGGGAGTGAATGAGTGACACAAGACAGGTCATTGGGGCCACGGATTATCGTTGCCCTGGATTTTCCGGCTGCACAGCCGGCACTGGATCTGGTGCAGAGGCTGGACCCGCGGCTCTGCCGCCTCAAGGTGGGCAAGGAGTTGTTCACCCGCGCCGGCCCCACCCTGGTGGAGACCCTGCAGACCCGTGGATTCGAGGTGTTTCTCGACCTGAAATTTCATGATATCCCCAATACCGTGGCGGGGGCCTGTGCGGCGGCGGCCGATCTGGGGGTCTGGATGGTCAATGTCCATGCCGGCGGCGGCCGTCGCATGATGGAGGCGGCCCGCGAGGCCCTGGACAAAGTGGCCACATCCCCCCCCCTGTTGATCGCCGTGACGGTGTTGACCAGCATGGCACGTGAGGATCTCAACGAGGTGGGTGTGGATGGTGAACCCGCCGATCAGGTGCAAAGGCTGGCATCGCTGGCCAACGCCTCCGGCCTCGATGGCGTTGTCTGTTCTCCACGTGAAGTTGCCCTGTTGCGCGCCTCCCAGGGGGATGCCTTTATTCTGGTGACCCCGGGCATACGTCCCGCCGGTTCGGCCAGTGATGATCAACGCCGGGTCATGACGCCGGCGCAGGCAATGGAGGCGGGTTCGAACTACCTGGTGATCGGCAGGCCGGTCACCGCTGCCGATGATCCGATTGCCGCCCTGGATGCGATCAACCGGGATATGAGCCTGTCGGACTTAGGCTGAATTGGCTGAAAAAGCGGGACAGCGGTCTCACTTCCCCTGATTTTTCGTTACATAGTCCCCACTATGCTCCTTAAAATCATGGAAAATCATTCTCGCTGTCCCACTTGTTCGCTTCGATCCCCCTAAGTCCGACAGGCTCACATCACCCGAAGAACTCACTGGATACACAGGAAGGTACTGAGCAAGCATGCCTGACAAAATCACCAAGGCCGTGTTTCCCGTGGCCGGCATGGGAACCCGTTTTCTCCCTGCCACCAAGGCCAATCCCAAGGAAATGCTGCCTATCGTCGACAAGCCGTTGATTCAGTACGCGGTGGAAGAAGCAGTGGCCGCGGGTATGACGGAACTGGTGTTCGTGACCAGCAGTTCGAAACGCGCCATCGAGGATCATTTCGACAAAAACTGCGAACTGGAAGGGATCCTGGACGGACGCGGCAAGAAGGATGTGCTGGATATGGTGCGCAACGTGGTTCCGGATGGCGTTTCCTGCATCTATGTCCGGCAGGCAGAGGCCCTCGGCCTGGGGCATGCCGTGTTGTGCGCAAGACCGGTAGTCGGTGATGAGCCGTTCGCGGTGATTCTGGCCGACGATCTCATCCATAACGACGAGAAGGGCTGCCTGAGCCAGATGGTCGAGGTCTATCAGCGGTACGGGTGCAGCGTGCTGGGCGTGGAGCAGGTGGCTGCCGATGAGACGGACAAGTACGGCATCGTGAAGGTGACCGATGCCGGTGAACGGCTGGGAAAGGTGGAGGAGATCGTGGAGAAGCCCCACCCGGACGAGGCACCGTCCACCCTGGCTGTGGTTGGCCGCTACATCCTCACGCCGCGGATCTTCGGTCTGCTGGAGAGGACCCAGGCAGGCGCTGGCGGTGAAATCCAGTTGACCGACGCCATCGCTGAACTCATGCGCGAACAGGATGCCATGTCCTACGCCTTCGAAGGCACCCGGTACGATTGTGGCAGCAAGCTGGGGTACCTACAGGCCACGGTGGAGTATGCGCTCATGCACGAAGGTCTGGGTGAGGATTTCCGCAGCTACCTGGAACAGTTGATGGCCAGGTAGCAATGACACTGGCCGGCAGGGGCTGGCAGGTATTAACCCGGCCACTTAATATGTCGTGTTCAGAGCCTCAGGCATCTTCCCTGTCAAGGCGCGCGCCGCAGGCAATGGTCATTCCCTTGGCAAGGCGCGCAACGCCGAGAGGGGAGATGCCTGAGGCTCCTAACTAATTGATTATAAATGACAGGCCGTGCTGTGCGCGCCCACGGACTGCGTTGTCGAAACTGGCTGTAGGAGTGCTACAGCGGCGTTTCGACGCCTTGCCGTGAACGCGCACAGCACGGCTGAACATGACATATTAAGTGGCCGGGTTAATAAAAAAAAGCGCAGCGGAAACCGCTGCGCTTTTTTTCCGGCGCCGGGACAGTAAGGGGTGGGACTTACTTGGTCCAGTTGCCGAAGTTGTCCGTGCTCTTCTCTTCGCCGTCTTCGTAACCGGCCTCGTAGGCTTCGGTAATGCGCTGTTCCTCGCGCTTGGGATTCCGCAGGTAACCGCCGATCCAGCCCTGCATGTATTCTTTGTCAACGCCCATCTGCTCCATCTTGGTAACAGCTTCGTAGTAGGTCGTATCCATATTTGTCTCCGAGGTTAAGCCCAACGCAAGAATAGCAGCGAATTCTAATAAATGAATACACACCGGGCAAGCAGGTTTTCACGTATTTCGCCGGTTAATGATCCGATAATTACCAGAAAAATTGTGGGTATATACGGAAGGCGTACCCAATAAGTGGTAGTTTCTACCGGATGAATGGCAGCCGAATTCCTGCACCGATCCCCGTATACTTGCCGGCGGAAAATCCGACCAATCACTACCGGGAGTCGATACGTGCGAATCAAGAGCCACTGGCACAAGACCGACCAGCCAAAGCCTGTGGAAGAGGTGGCAGGCGCCCTTGGATTCATCGGCTGGCGCATCGGCCTCAATGCCATCGACCGGATGGAAAAGGCCGGCTTTCGTTTCTTCTCCAACACACAACGCCTGCATGTTCTCGGTGAGTTCGTCGCCTTCCTGGTGCAGGTGGCCGACCGGACTGTATACGGTGAACTGGACGAGGATGAGCGGACCCGTTTCATCACCGCCTTTGCCAAGCACATGGCGGGCAGTTGGGCCGACAACTACAAGGATATCGCCGGCGGCCGTCCCAGTGACTACAAGGGGGATTTCATCCGCCTGCTGAACGATCGCCTGTCCGAGTACGCGGAGTTCGGTTACAGCGAGGATGGGCCCACCTATGGGATGCTGCGCCTGTTCGGGGAGAAGGTGGAGGCAGTGCTGGGCGGCGGCGAGAACCGCTGGGCCCTGGAGCATATCGTCGAGATGGAGGCGCCGGACGCGGTGAGGATGCTGCGCAAGAGCCTGGAGGACCTGTTTTCCTGAGAACCGCCCCCCTGCCCCTGACAAAAGAAAAGCCCCGGCCGTGCCGGGGCTTTTTCGTAGGGGAGGCCGGCTGCGCTCAATCGTCGCCGGAGAAGGCGCCGATCAATTGCAGCAAGCTGAGGAACAGATTGTAGAGGTCCACGTACAGGGCGATGGTGGCCATGATGTAGTTGTCCTCACCGCCGTGGATCAGACGGCTGGTGTCGAACAGGATGAAGCCCGCCATGAGCATGGCGATGACCGCGGAGATGGCCAGCGACAGCGCGGGGATCGCCAGGAACAGGTTGGCGATGACCGCGACGATGGCGACGACCAGGCCGGCCATGAGGAAACCAGCCATGAAATTGAAGTTCTTGCGGGTGGTCAGTACGTAGGCCGACAGGCTGAGGAAGATGATGCCGGTGGCGCCCATGGCTGTCATGACGATCTGCGGACCGTTGGGCAGGCCCAGGTACATATTGATGATCGGCCCCAGAGTGAAGCCCATGAAGCCGGTCAGGGCGAAGACCGCCAGCAGGCCCCAGGCGCTGTTGCGCAACTTCGCGGTCAGGAAGAACAGCCCGAAGAAGCCGAGCAGGCCGAGCAGGCCCAGGGGCGGGGCGCCGACGGCGATGGATACCCCAGCCATGACGGCGCTGAACAGCAGCGTCATGGACAGCAGAGTATAGGTGTTGCGGATCAGCTTGTTGGTGCGGGCGATGGCCGCCTCGGAACGGACGGGCATGCCGGTAGCCGGAATCATTGCCATGGAACCTCCTGTGGAAAGTGGGCAACGGTTCTATAGACCGCTCGGTCTGAAGATGGTTCGCAGAATAGCATGGGGGGCATGGGGGTCAACCGGCGTGCGGGGAGGGGAGGCTCTACCTCAGTTTGGGTGCGGTGAGGCAAATGGCAGAGAGGGTGGGATTGTTCCGGGCATCCTGCCCTCCACCCCTTCGGGGCCGCCGCTGCGCGGCGTTCAAATCCGTTCCCGACGGATTTGTCGAACCCGGCATGGTTGATTTCCGTGGGTTCGAATCGAGGTTTTGCGGGAGGCATGGCAATTCGTTCCGCCTCCGGTACAAAGGGGGCAAATGGCGGAGAGGGTGGGATTCGAACCCACGGACCCGCGAGGGTCAACGGTTTTCAAGACCGCCGCTTTCGACCACTCAGCCACCTCTCCAAATATCCCAAGACCGGCTTTTCCATGAATGGGCATGCCTGGTTGCGGGTCGCGGCGGTGTCCGCCGCTTGTATTCCGGGCATCCTGCCCTCCACCCCTTCGGGGCTGCCGCTGCGCGGCGTTCAAAATCGTTCCCGACGATTTTGTCGGCCACTCAGCCGCCTTTCCGGCACGGGGCGGCAAGGATACAGGATGGGCGCGCGGGCTTACAGCCCTTCGTGATCCAGCAGCCGTTTCACCAGCGCCCGGCTGTCATCGGGCCGGTCGGCTTCTTCCGCAGGTGTCCAGGACATGTCGTTTTCCAGGCGATAGGAGCCTTCATAGACGTGTGGCGGCTTGCCGTTCCAGTCCTCCGGCGACAGCATGGAGAAATGCAGGCTGCCGTCGTCGTGGCGATAGAGGTGATAGGTCCGGCCGGGTATGCGCTTGAAGTTGCAGCGGGCGCGGAACAGCTCCTGGTCTCGGCGGGCCTCTTTCAGAATGGCCCGCGCTTCGGTCTGCAGGGCGCGGATCTGATCGGCGATGACTCTCAGTTTGGAGCTGGTGCGTACCTCCAGAACCTGGTCGGCGGCAGCGATTTCCCTGGCCAGATCCACCAGTTCAAAACCGGGTGACAGCCGGCTTACGGGGTAGGGGGCATTGTGATCAGCCCCTTCGTGTACCCGGCCACGGCCCTGGTAGGGTTTGGTGTCGCTATCGTTCATGGGGTTCCCAATCGGATCGGAATCGGCGGCATTGTATCGGTAAACCGCTCCTATCTCCCAACCCTCAGTAGCCTCTGAAGCAGTCAGGGATGGGGGGATTTCGTATAGTCCATCCTGCTTGGTTCCTGTTATATTCGGAAGCCGCTTGGATCAGCTTACGTATGATGAGGGTCGGTCGGAAGTGATTGATATAAAAGAAAAAGAAACCGGGTCCATATTGTATCGGGTGGATGCGGACAGCCTCGTCGGAGCGGATTTGCGAGCGGTCGACCTCAGCCGTGCCGATTTGAGTGGACAGGACCTCACGGAGGCCAACCTTGCACAGTCCAATCTGACCGATGCGGATCTGAGCAATGCCATTCTGTGCAAGGCCGATCTGACCGGCGCATGTCTGCACAATACCGATCTGACCGGCGCCGATCTGAGCAAGGCCCGTTTCACGCGTGGGACCGCCCGGGGTACGGCGGATCTGTACGGTGCGGTCATGAAAGAGGCCATCCTGCTCAACGCAGACCTGCGTTTCGTCAGCATGCAGGGCGCCGACTTGAGTGGTGCCGACCTCAGCCATGCGGCGATGCAGCACGCCAACCTGGCCTCTGCCTGTCTCGATGGTGCCATCTTCTGCGATTCACTGCTGAATTCGGCCAATCTGAGTGGTTGCAGTCTGATCGGGGCCGATTTTTGCGGCGCCCATCTCAACCACGCGAATTTCTGTTCCGCCGATCTCTCGGATGCCCGGTTCAGTGGAGAAAAGACGCAAAAGCCGGCGGTGTTGACACGTGCCAATCTGCGCCGGGCCAAGTTGATCAATGCACAGCTGGCGCGGACATCGATGCAGCACGCCGATCTGTCCGAAGCCAATCTCACTGGTGCGAATCTGACCGGTGCCATGATGAGCGGTGTGCACATGCGCAGCGCCAATGTCAGCGAGGCGGATTTCAAGGACGTGGCGCTGGGCACGGTGACCATGGACTTCGCCAATTTCTCGCAGGCCCTGAATGCGGACGTGCCCGGACACAAGACCAATGTGCGCTGAAT
>CAYPEH010000008.1:0-40817 GCA_964409585.1 uncultured Chromatiales bacterium
TGCCTGCGGCGCGCGCCTTGACAGGGAAGATGCCTGAGGCTCTGAACACGACATAGTATGTTGCCGGGTTAATAATCTGATTTCGCCCCGGAAAATCCGGTTTATGGCAGCGCCCTCCTGATCACGGGGCACTCGGACCAAGGCATTCTCCCGGAAAAGACGCCTGTTTTCAAAGGAACGAACCGGTCGCAACCCGCCCCAAAACAAGGCAATACCATGAATGGAGCCAGCAGCCTGTCGGACTGGGGGGAAGCGAAGCGAAAATGTGGGAGAGCGAGGCCAGTTTTTCATGATTTTGAGGCGCATAGTGGGACTACGCAACGAAAAATCAGGGAAAAATGGGCCGCTCTCCCGCATTTGCAGCCGTTTCATCCTCAGTCCGACAGGCTGCCAGCCCGCCTGATTCATGCTGGATCGCGTCTCCTGCGCCGGCCCGGTACGGCCGGCACAGCCCAAGGGAAACTCTGATCAAGTCGCTACGCGCCCCGATCAGAGTCCCCTTCCGGGGGATTGCCTATTGGGGGAAGGATGAAAATCAATGACTTGCGCGAACGCGGATGCACCCCTTCCCCCGGTATTTATTCAGAGCTTCCTAAGGGACTGATTCGGTGGATGAATGCCAGGCCACCCGCAGGACTCAGGTGTCAACCTGGCCCATGACGGTAACGCTTCTGATGAACGCCCCGGACAGGCGCGGGTCGCGGATCATCGCCTTGTAATCGCCGGCCTTGAAGCGGAGTCTTCCCGAAGTGTATGCCAGCCCCAACCCCATCATGCCGATGCCCTTGGCGGCCCATTTCCGCCAGTCCTCCCCGGTGGCCCGCAGGTCCCAATCCAATGCCTGGCCGGCATAGGCCCCCGCATGGACGACCCGTCCGTTTTCCACGACGATCACCCCCACGGGTTCCTCATCCTCCGGAAATCCATAGCCGATGACGGAATTGAAACCGATCCCGGACAGCCAGTTGGACAGATCGGGGTCGGCGTTCCAGGCAGCCATGAATCCCTTCATCCAGTCATGGGAAAACCAATCCGCCATCATCCGCCTCCTCCGGTGCGGCCCGGACGCCGGCCAGCCCCCTCAACGGCTGCAAACAACCGTTCCACTTTGCGGAAACCGCGCGGCAACAGGGCACCACGTCGGCCACGCCGACCCATATAATGGTCCAGGTCCGCGGGCTTGAGGGTGAAGGTCCGCTTGCCGCTGAACAGGGTCAGCGGGGCGCCCTCCGGCACCACCGCGACCGCCACCATGCTCATGTCCTTGCCCGCGGGCAGGGCGATGATCCGGTTTCCCTTGCCGCGGGCCATCTCCGGCAATTCTCCGATGGGGAACACCAGCAGGTGTCCATCGCTACTGACGGCCGCCACCCTGGCCCCCTCCATGGAGGCGATGGCCGCCGGTTCCAACACCCGGGAATCACCGGGCAGGGTCAAGACGGCCTTGCCAGCCTTGTTTCGTCCGACCAGGCCACCGAAGGTGGTGATGAAACCGAATCCGGCGCTGCTGGCCAGCAACCAACGGTCCTGATCCTCCCCGGCCATGACCGTGACGAAATGCGCACCGGAAGGCGGGTTCAGGCGCCCGGTCAGCGGTTCCCCCTGCCCCCGCGCCGATGGCAGCGTGTGCGCCGGCAGCGCGTAGGCACGGCCGCTGGAATCCAGGAACACCACCGGCCGGTTGCTGCGCCCCCGGGCAGCGGCGAGAAAACCATCGCCCGCCTTGTATCCCAACCCCGCGGCATCGATGTCATGCCCCTTGGCGGCGCGCACCCAGCCACGTTGCGACAACACCACGGTCACCGGCTCCCTGGCCACCATGGCGGTCTCGTCCATGGCCCGCGCGGCCTTGCGTTCCACCAGCGGTGAGCGGCGGTCGTCGCCGTAGGTTTCGGCATCATTGGCCAGTTCCTCGCGCAGCAGCGCATTGAGACGCTGGGGGGATTCGAGAATCTCACGCAGACTGTCGCGTTCGGCGCCGAGTTCGTCGGACTCGGCCCGGATCTTCATCTCCTCCAACTTGGCCAGATGGCGCAGCTTGAGGTCGAGGATGGCATCGGCCTGGATCTCGGACAGGCCGAAACGCTCCATCAGCACCGGCCGGGGCTCGTCCTCGTTACGGATGATGGCGATCACCTCGTCGATATTCAGGAAGGCGACCAGCAGGCCCTCCAGCACGTGCAGACGCCGCTCCACCTTGTCCAGGCGATACTGCAGGCGGCGGCGCACGGTCAGGGTGCGGAACTCCAGCCACTCGGACAGCAGTTCCAGCAGGTTCTTCACCTGTGGACGGCCGTCCAGGCCGATCACATTGAAATTGACCCGGTAACTGCGTTCCAGATCGGTGGTGGCGAACAGATGGCTCATGAGTTCATCCACGTCCACCCGGTTGCTGCGCGGCACCAGCACCAGCCGGGTGGGATTTTCGTGATCGGACTCGTCACGCAGGTCGGCGATCAGCGGCAGCTTCTTCGCCTGCATCTGAGCGGCGATCTGTTCCAGCACCTTGGCGCCGGAGACCTGATAGGGGAGCGCGGTGATGACCACATCACCGTTTTCCCGCTCGTAGCGGGCGCGCATGCGCACTCCGCCATTGCCCTTGCGATAGATGTCGATGATCTCCTCGCGCGGGGTGATGATCTCCGCCTCGGTGGGAAAGTCCGGCCCCAGAATGTGTTCGCACAGATCGTCCACGCTGGCGCCGGGATCCTCCAGCAGGCGGATGCAGGCCGCGGCCACCTCGCGTGCATTGTGCGGAGGGATGTCGGTGGACATGCCCACGGCAATGCCGGTACCACCATTGAGCAGTACGTTGGGCAGGCGCGCCGGCAACACCCGTGGCTCCTCCAGGGTGCCGTCGAAATTGGGGCCCCAGTCCACCGTGCCCTGCCCCAGTTCGGACAACAGTACCTCGGCATAGCGGGCCAGGCGGGATTCGGTGTAGCGCATGGCGGCGAAGGACTTGGGATCGTCCGGCGAACCCCAGTTGCCCTGCCCCTGCACCAGCGGATAGCGGTAAGAGAAGGACTGCGCCATCAACACCATGGCCTCGTAACAGGCGCTGTCGCCATGGGGATGGAACTTGCCCAGCACGTCGCCGACAGTACGGGCCGACTTCTTGAACTTGGCGGTGGCCGACAGCCCCAGTTCCGACATGGCGTAGACGATGCGCCGCTGCACCGGTTTGAGCCCGTCGCCCACACTGGGCAGGGCACGATCCAGAATGACGTACATGGAATAGTCCAGATACGCCTTCTCGGTGTATGTTTTCAGCGGCAGGCGCTCGACGCCTTCCAGTGATGACAGGTCCGACATCCACGTGCACCCAAGGACAAGGAGGAATCCGTGCCGGGATGATAGCGAAAACACACCGTCTCCGTCTGTTGCTCATCCTGTGCCTCGGCGCAACGGCCGCGGATGCCCAGCGCATCTACCGCTGGAGCGACGACCAGGGCGTGGTGCACTACGGCCCGATCCCCCGGCCCGGGGCCACACCCCTCGATCTGCGCAGCACCCCCCGCCCCCGGCCGCGCACAGTGACCGCCGTCCTGGACGGCGACACGGTGGAACTGGATGGCGGCGAGCGGGTGCGCCTGCTGGGTGTCAATGCCCCGGAAATCGCCCACCGTTCACACCCGGCCGAACCCGGCGGCCCCGAAGCCCACCGTTTCCTCGCCGGATTGCTCCAGGGCCGTCGGGTGCGCCTGGAGTACGGCGCCGGGAAACGCGACCCATACGGCCGCACCCTGGCCCACCTGTTCGACGAGCATGGCGGGAACATCAACCTGAGCCTGTTGCGCGCGGGCCATGCCCATGTCAGCGTCCACCCACCCGACTTCGGACACCTGGACGAGTATTTCCGGGCCGAGGCCGAGGCACGCCGGCACCGCGCCGGCATCTGGGCCCTGGAACGCTATCAGGTCCAACCGGCATCACGGGCCGCCGATCTGCGTAACAGTCACCGCCTCCTGCGGGGTCGTGTGCGGCGGGTGGAGAAAGGGAAGAACGGCTGGGCCCTGTACCTGCCGGGACAGTTGCGCGTGGTCATCGGCAACGGGGATCTGCAACGCTTCACCACCCGCGGAATCCATCCCTCCGGACTGCTGCACCGGGAAATCCTGGTCGCGGGTTGGGTTCGCCAACGCAAGGGACACCCCTACCTGGCCGTCCACCACCCCGGCCAGATCGAGATTCATTGACCAGGCAGGGCCTGCCACGGGTCATCAGGGAGTCTCCGAACAAGTACCGGGGAAGGAGTGCATTACCGCCCCCACAGGCCATCGATTCCCATCCTCACCCCCGATAGACACCCCCCGCAAGGGAACTCCGATCCAGAGCGGGCGGCGACTGGATCGGGGCTTCCTCAGCGATCCGTGCGGCGCAACAACGTTGCCAGCACCCGCTCCTCCCCATTCCGGGAATCGCGGTATTCGGCCACCACGCGCACGCGGCCACGCAACCGCTCCGCCGGATACCCCGCTGGATACACGGTGGTGGTGGGAACCCACAACAGGAGCACATAGCCGCAGCGCCGCATTTCCCGGTCGAAGCGCGCATCGTCCCGGTACGGCAATGGCGGCGGATAGGCCAGGCGGCGGCCGTGATACATGAACAATTCACTATGGGGCGTGTAGACACAGCTGCCCTCCTCCATCACCCCACCGAAGGCGCGTGCGGCATCGACGATATGGAGGATGGTCCGGGACATCTCACGGGCCTGCCGCGGCTGTTGGTTATCCAACCACCAGCCGGTGTGGCGAAAACCCTCCATGCCGGGCCCGGCATCCGCCGTCAAACGCGCCACGGAGTGCACACTGGCCGGCGATATGGCCAACAGCAACGCGGCGGTCATGCCGGCCAGGGTCATGCCACGGTAACGGCCCGGCAGGGAACCGATGACGCTGAAGGCATAGAACAGCAGCAGGGGGGAAATGGGGAACAGGAAACGCGGCTCATGCCGGCTGGATGGCCACAACCAGATCACCAGCAGATAGACCAGCACATACCAGGCATCCAGGCAGCCCGGCCGCCAGCGCCGCCACCAGCCCAGCAGCACCAATGGCAGCAGGCCGGTGGCCACCACGGCGGCGGCGCGGCCCCGCCAGGGATCGAACAGCCCCACCCAACCCGACCACAGCACCCGCGACTGGAAAAGGGCCTTGTCCAGCCACTGCCCCTCCAGCAGGTATTCCAGCTGATATTCGCCGTAGCCCTTGTACCCATCGAAACCGGACGACCACCAGGCCCAGGCCAGTCCCGGCACCAGCGCCAGCAGGAACCACGGCCTGCCCCGCGCCTCCACACGCCGCCAGGACCACAGCAGCCAGCACGACAACAGGACCCAACCGACGGTGCGCGTCAATGGCAGCAAGGCTGCCAACACCATCAATCCGCCGTGGCCGGGTTGCATCCCCGACCGCGCCGCCAGCCACAGCACGGCCATGCTCGACAGCAGGTAGATCGGTTCACTCCAAATCCCCAGCACCACACGCACGGAACCCGGCAGCAGCAGGAACAGCAGGGCCGGCAGCAGCGCAAGCCAAAGCGAACCACTCTGGCGCCGTGCCCAGGAGAAAAACAGCAGAACCCCACCGGCCATGCAGGCCACGGTGAGCAGATGGGCGCTCAACACCTGCCCGTCCACCGCACCGACCAGGACCAGCAGGAGTGGATACAGCGGCGGGAAGTTGCTGTAGTCCATGACAAAGCCAGCCAGCCGGGAAGAGAAGGGCGACAGCCAGTCGGCCATCAGCAGATAGACCGCATCGTCCGCCGCGATACCGACGGTACGCGGATCACCGTTCCAGGCAAAGGGCAGGTGCCAGGCAAAAACCGCCGCCACCAGCAGGGCGGCAACCAGGCGGTTGCGCGCCCCCGCATCCATGCCGCCAGCTTGGCTCATACCTCCGCCAGGTTGCCCTTGGCTTCCAGCCAGGCACGGCGGTCGGCGGCCCGCTTGCGCGATAGCAGCCTGTCCATCAGATCCCTGGTCTCGCCAGGGTTATCCACGGTGAGCTGCACCAGCCGCCGTGTCTCCGGCATGATGGTGGTCTCCCGCAACTGCATGGGATTCATTTCCCCCAGCCCCTTGAAGCGCTGGACGTTGACCTTGCCACGCTTCTTCTCGGCGGCGATGCGGTCGAGGATGCCCTGCTTTTCGGCATCGTCCAGGGCATAGAACACCTCCTTGCCCACATCGATACGGTACAGCGGCGGCATGGCCACATAGATGTGGCCGCCATCCACCAGGGCGGGGAAGTGCCGCATGAACAGCGCGCACAGCAGGGTGGCGATATGCGCGCCGTCGGAATCGGCGTCGGCGAGGATACAGATCTTGCCGTAGCGCAGACCGTCGAGGCGCGGGGAACCCGGCTCCACGCCGATGGCCACGGAGATATCGTGCACTTCCTGGGAGGACAGCACATCGGCCGGGTCCACCTCCCAGGTGTTGAGGATCTTGCCGCGCAGGGGCATGACCGCCTGAAATTCGCGGTCCCGGGCCTGTTTGGCGGAACCACCGGCGGAATCACCCTCCACCAGAAACAGCTCGGTCCGGGCCGGGTCGGAAGAGGTGCAATCGGCCAGCTTGCCCGGCAGGGCCGGCCCGCCGGCAACCTTCTTGCGTGCCACTTTCTTCGCCTTGCGCAAACGCCGCTGGGCATTGCCGATGGCCAGCTGGGCGATGGTCTCACCCGCATCGGTATGGTGATTGAGCCACAGACTGAAGGCGTCCTTGACCACGCCGGAAACGAAGGAGGCGCATTCGCGGGAGGACAGCCGCTCCTTGGTCTGGCCGGAGAACTGCGGATCCTCCAGCTTGACCGACAACACATAGCTGACCTGTTCCCAGACATCATCGGGAGTGAGACGCACGCCGCGCGGAATCAGGTTGCGGAATTCACAGAACTCGCGCACCGCCTCGGTGAGGCCGGCGCGCAGGCCATTGACATGGGTCCCACCCTGAGCGGTGGGAATGAGGTTGACGTAGCTCTCGGCAACGGCGTCCCCGCCTTCCGGCAGCCAGACCACCGCCCATTCGGCCGCCTCGTGTTCCGCCTGCATGCTACCGATGAAGGGATCCCGCGGCACCAAGGGGGTGCCACTGAGCGCATCCAGCAGATAGTCACGCAGACCGTCCTCGTAATACCACTCGACACGCTCGTCACTGTTTTCGTCGAACAGGCTGACCCGCAGCCCCGGACACAGCACGGCCTTGGCGCGCAGCACATGCTTCAGCCGCGGCAGGGAGAACCTGGCCGAATCGAAGAACCTGGGATCGGGCCAGAAACGCAGGGTGGTTCCCGTGTTGCGCCTGCCCACCTCACCGACCACTTCCAGGTCACTGACCTTCTCACCGCCGGCGAAGGCCATGTGGTACTCGGTTCCGCCACGCCGGACCCACACCTCCAGGCGCTTGGACAGGGCATTGACCACCGACACGCCGACACCGTGCAGGCCACCGGAGAACTGATAGCTCTTGTTGGAAAACTTTCCCCCGGCATGCAGGCGGGTGAGGATCAGCTCCACGCCGGGAATCCCCTCCTCGGGATGGATATCCACTGGCATGCCACGGCCGTCGTCCCGCACCTGCAAGGAGCCATCCTTGAACAGGGTGACCTCGATGTTCCTGGCAAAACCGGCCACGGCCTCATCGACGCTGTTGTCGATGACCTCCTGCGCCAGGTGATTGGGACGGGCGGTATCGGTGTACATGCCCGGCCGGCGCCGTACCGGATCGAGGCCGGTCAGCACCTCGATGGCGGCGGCATCATACTGATCGTTCATGGCTTCCTATCGTCAGGCGGGAATGCGAATCGGGCGTGACGGACGGATAACGGGAAACAGGACAAGGCCAAATCAATCGATGCGGTAACCCTGATGAAAACCGCTGTTCCGCAGGTTACGGACGATCACGTCCTTCTTCAGTGGTATCCGGGTGATCTCATCGCACAACAGCCCTTCCAGCAGGCGGCGGTGGTAGGAGCTGGCCCCGAGGTTGACGGAAATGGGCCACCATTCCGACCTCTTGTATTCCTTCAACCGGCCGTCTGCTCCCCCATAAGCGTAACGGCGATACTCGGCGGTGGCGCAACGCAGACCCTCGTAATACAGATTGCGGGCTCCACGGCGGGACTCCAGCACCAGGATATAGCGCACCACCCGGTCGGGGCCGATGGACAGGCTGCTCTCGTCGAGGAAGTATTTCAAACGGGAAGAGGGAATCCCCATCTCCACCTCGATCAGCCCGTCCTCGTCGAACGTCTCGGGGATGTGCACCTCCGCTTCCTTCCAGGCCTCCCCCGGTACGTACTCGTAGTCATCGGTGAGTTCCCCCGGACCATAGATGTGGGCCGGATCACGCGCGGCGGCTGGACCGTGCCAGGCGATCATCTGACAAAAGACCAACGGCAGTAAGAGACGGTTGAGACGGGACATGGCTCACCTGTGCGTTCCGATACTGGCGCGCAAGTGTAGCGTGGTGGATAAATGCAAGGGAATACGGCATATTCCCCGGGGAACCCCTGATCGAGGCGCGTGGCGCCTTGATCAGAGCCCCTTCTGGTGGAAGGTCCCTTGGGGGAAGGATGAAAATCAATGGCTTGCGGGAGCGTTGATGCAGCCCTTCCCCCAAGCCCCATCCCCGGTACTTGTTCAGGGCTTCCCCGGGTCACGTGGCAGAGTAATATTCATGCCCATGGATACCAATCACACGGAAAATCAAGAGGATGAAGCGGCACAGGTTTCCCACACGTGGAAACCGCTGCGCATCCTCAGCTATTACCGGCTCACCCTGTCCATCCTGCTGATCACCCTGCTGATCACCCGCACCCTGGAGGATTTCCTCGGTCAGCACGACACGGTCATCATCGGTGCGGTAACCCTGATCTACCTGCCCTTCGCCACCCTCTGCGTCATCCTTGCCGCCGTGCGCCGGCCCTCCTTCCGGGTACAGGTGCCCATGCAGGTGACCATCGACATCCTTTTGTTCACCGCCATGATCCACGCCGGCGGGGGGGTGGACAGCGGCTTCAGCCTGATGCTGTTCATCATCATCGCCTCCGGCAGTCTGCTGACGGGGGGACGCATGGCCTACCTGTTCGCCTCCATCGCCACCCTGGCGGTGCTGGGCGACCAGTATTATCTGCTTACCCAGGGCATCTCCACCCTGTCCTCGTTCACCAAGGCCGGCCTGCTGGGCCTGGGCTTCTTCGCCACCGCCACCCTGGCCAATACCCTGGCGAAACGCGCCCGGGTCAGCGAAGACCTGGCCCACCGGCGCAAGATCGCCCTGGCGGACATGGCCGCGCTCAACGAAGGCATCGTCAAACTGCTCGACACGGGTATCGTCGTGGTCAACACGGGTGGTGGCATCCGGCT
Source organism: uncultured Chromatiales bacterium (assembly GCA_964409585.1). Classification (GTDB taxonomy): domain Bacteria; phylum Pseudomonadota; class Gammaproteobacteria; order JACKNK01; family CAYPEH01; genus CAYPEH01. Next base: position 9,379 of record CAYPEH010000008.1, read on the forward strand.
CATCAACGAAGCCGCCCGGCGCCTGCTGGGCATCACCGATACGCCCAATGTCATCACCCTGAGATCGGCCTCCCCGGAACTGGATGAACGCCTGACCAGCTGGCACCGCGAACCGGACCTGGACCCGCGCAGCTTCCAGCCACCCGCCAGCGGGGTGGAGATCATCCCCCGCTTTGCACCACTGACCGACGATCCCGGCAGCGACATCCTCATCTTCCTCGACGACACGGACATCATCGCCGCGCGCGCCCAGGAGATGCGCCTGGCCTCCCTGGGCCGCCTGACCGCGGGTATCGCCCATGAGCTGCGCAACCCGCTCGGAGCCATCAGCCACGCCGGCCAGTTGCTGGACGAATCCCCCGACCTGCACAAGGCAGACCGCCGCCTGGTGGAAATCATCAAGGACAACTCGGCGCGCATGAACAACATCATCGAGAACGTACTCGACGTGTCCCGCCGCAGCAAGGCCAATGCCGAATACATCGCCATCCTCCCCTGGCTGCGGGAATTCAGCGAGGAATGCGCCCTGGGCGCCCAGGTGGATGCGAATGCCGTACAGTTGCGGGTGGAACCGGAGGACCTGCTGGTCTACATGGACCGCACCCATCTTCATCAGGTGGTGTGGAATCTGTGCGGCAACGCCTTGCGCCATGGCACGGCCGAGGGTGGTGAACCACGAGTGGACCTGGTGGCCGGCATCCACCAGGAAAGCGGGCGTCCCTATCTGGAGGTGATCGACTTCGGTCCGGGCATCGAGCCGGAAAGGCGCGAGCACATCTTCGAGCCCTTCTACAGCGGCCGCAAGGACGGTAACGGCCTGGGCCTGTACATCGCCCGCGAACTGTGCGAGGCAAACCGCGCCCGCTTGGAGTACCATGCGGGTGACGGGGGGGGCAGCCGCTTCCGTATCACCTTCGCGGCGGTGGCGGGACCGAGAGACGTACCGGTGGAACAGCTCGATATCCCATAACAACAACACAAAAACAATGAAGACCCCACGCAAGATGGGGAAAGCACTTCAAGGCAATTACGGATCGAATAACGATGGCGAATCCAAACGCGCTGATCGTGGATGACGAACCGGACATCCGCGAACTTCTGGAACTCACCCTCATGCGCATGGACATCGACACGCGCACGGCCGCCGATCTGACCGAGGCGCGCACCCTGCTGGGCAAACACTCCTTCGACCTCTGCCTGACCGACATGCGCCTGCCGGACGGCAACGGCATCGAGCTGGTCGAACATGTGCAGGAACACTATCCACACATCCCCATCGCGGTGATCACCGCCCATGGCAACATGGAATCAGCCATTCACGCCCTCAAGGCGGGCGCCTTCGACTTCGTCTCCAAGCCCGTGGATCTGAAGATGCTGCGCAACCTGGTGGGCACGGCACTGAAACTGGCCAAACCCCAATCCGGCGGTACCGTGACCTCATCACGTACGCTGATCGGCAACTCCAAGGCCATCGAACGCCTGCGTGCCACCACCGCCAAGCTGGCCCGGAGCCAGGCACCGGTGTACATCAGCGGCGAATCCGGTACCGGTAAGGAACTGGTGGCGCGCATGATCCACGAAAGCGGTCCCCGTGCCGACAAACCCTTCGTCCCGGTCAACTGCGGCGCGATACCCGCCGACCTGATGGAGAGCGAATTCTTCGGTCACAAGCGCGGCAGCTTCACCGGCGCCGTGGCGGACAAGGAAGGCCTGTTCCAGACCGCCAATGGCGGCACCCTGTTCCTCGACGAAGTCGCCGAACTGCCACTGCACATGCAGGTCAAGCTGCTGCGCAGCATCCAGGAAAAGGCAATCCGGCCCGTGGGCGCACAAAAGGAGATCCCCATCGACGTGCGCATCCTCAGCGCAACCCACAAGGATCTGGCGGCCCTCGTGGCCGAGGGCAGTTTCCGCCAGGATCTGTATTACCGCATCAACGTCATCGAGATGCGGGCACCACCACTGCGCGAACACCCCGAGGACATACCCATTCTGGCCGAGCACATCCTGGGCAAGCTTTCCGGGCAGTTCGGCGGCCCCATGCCAACGCTAAGCGACGATGCCATGGAGGCCCTCAAGCGCTACCATTTCCCAGGCAATGTCCGGGAGATGGAGAACATTCTCGAACGGGCCCTCACGCTGTGCGAGGGAGACAGCATCGGGGTGGAAGACCTGCACCTGCCAGACAATGAACTCAACCCGGATGACTTCCTGCAGGAGGACATGGAAGCAGGATTGACACCGGCGGCACCCCCCGAAGACCTGCCCGCTTTCCTCGACAACATCGAGAAACAGGCTATCGTCAAGGCGCTGGAAGAGACCCGGTACAACAAAACGGCCGCCGCCAAGCGGCTGGGCATCACATTTCGCGCCCTGCGCTACCGGCTGAAAAAGCTGGGCCTGGAATAAGACAGGCATCATCCAATGCCTGAAAGGCGCCTCCCCGCGGGGAGAGCGTCTTTTTTTTGGCCTGCACAAAAAACAGACAGGCGCACCGGGAACACGCCCGATTCGTTTACATAAAGACCACGCCGTTTACACAACGGTTCCGTCCCGGGTCGTCACATTGGCCGCCCAAAAAAAGCCATTCGACGAAAATAGTGACAATTTTTGTCACTTTCGGACCCATTACAGCACAAATACGCCAACAACCCACCCGGCAAGCACGCGCAAACACCTTCTTATACGCAGGCCCCCTCATTTCAAGGCTGCCTATTCGTTCCCCCAGCCCATCATTTCCCGCCCCCCCTCTGTCTGGCACGTTTTCTGCTGCACGGAAAACCGAGAGTTATTCGCGCATCGCCCCGGAAGGTCATGCTCCGCGGTTAGAGACGCCACCAGCCCCAACATTTGGCAAGGAGATCCCGACATGAACAAGGTTCAACAAGGTTTCACACTCATCGAACTCATGATCGTGGTTGCGATCATGGGCATCCTGGCAGCCATTGCCATCCCCGCCTATAAGGATTACACCCTGCGCGCGAAGGTCAGCGAAGGCATGTCCATGGTCGAGGGCGTGAAGACGGCCGTGGCCGAGTACTACTCCCTCGAAGGTTCTCTGCCCAGCAGCAACAGCAACCTCACCAACATCCCGACGTCCACCAGTATCACCGGCCAGTACGTGAAATCCGTGGCCGTGGGCAGCGGCGGCGTGATCACCGTCACCTACAACTCCACGGCCGGCAGCGTGCTCAACAATAAAACGGTCACCTTCACGCCCAGCACCAGCGGCAATTTCATCTCCTGGGATTGCACGGGCGGCGGCGTGGATGACAAGTACCGTCCAAGCAACTGCCAGTAATAACAGCAACCACTCTTTCGGCGGCGGGGATTCCGTCCCGGCACGGGAAGCCCCGCCGCCCCTTCCATGCCCACCCCCTCCCCCGCCTCCGGACGTTCCCGGATGCCCCGTTCCCTGCTGCCGTTCCTGCCGCTACTGACCCTGTTCCTGTTCCTGCCCGGCCTGAACGGCCCCTTCATGCTGGACGACTTGCAGCATCTGGAGGGCCTGGAGGACCTGGGCCCCACGGCAGGCACGGAGCACTTCCTCCGCTTCATCCTGGCCGGCGGCGGGGGAGCCCTGGGGCGGCCCATTTCCCTGGCCAGTTTCCTGCTCAATCAGCCCGGTTGGCCCGGCGATCCCTGGGGCTTCAAATACACCAATCTGATGCTGCACCTGCTCAACGGCCTGCTGGTGTTCTGGCTGACCCTGAAACTCGGCCGCCTGCTGGGCCATGGCGAGCGGCCGGCCGGGGTCACCGCCCTGGCCGCAAGCCTGCTGTGGCTTCTGCATCCCATGCAGACCTCGACCGTGTTCTATGTCATTCAGCGGATGACGGAACTGTCCGCTCTGTTCACCCTGGCAGGCCTGGTGGCCTGGCTGCATGGCCGGGGACTGTTGAACGATGGACGTATCCGCGGCGGATGGGTCTGGTGCAGCATCGGCATCGGTCTGGGGGGGATACTCGCCACCCTGAGCAAGGAAAACGGCATCCTGATCGCCGCCTACGCACTGGTCATCGAGTACGCCCTGCTCCGGCCCCATGGCCTGCGCGCCCCGGCGGGCTGGCGCCCCTGGGCCGGGCTGTTCCTGTTCCTGCCGCTGCTCCTGCTGGCAGCCTATGTGGTTTACGACTGGCCGGCCATGCGCCTGGACTACGCCCAGCGCGGCTTCGATGCCTGGCAGCGTCTGCTCACGGAGAGCCGGGTACTGGGCGATTATCTACGCCTGCTGGCCATGCCGAGATCGGCGGACCTGGGCATTTTCCACGACGACTACCCCCTCTCCACCGGACTGCTCGATCCGCCCTCCACACTGGCCGCGTCGTTGCTGCTGGGGCTGACCCTGCTGGCGGCGCTGCGCCTGCGCCACCGGCTCCCCCTGTTCAGCTTCGCCGTGCTCTGGTTCCTCGCCGGCCATCTGCTGGAATCCACCATCATCCCCTTGGAGCTTTATTTCGAACACCGCAACTACCTGCCCATCCTGGGGCCCCTCTGGGCCCTGGCCACGGTGGCAGCGCGGGCCAGCGCCAAGACCAGGCGACTGGCGTGGACGATGCTGAGTGCCTGGATACTGCTGCTGGCCTTCGTCACCCACCAATCCTCGACCCTGTGGGGGGACAGGCTGCAACAGTCCCAGTTGTGGACATACTACAATCCCGGTTCGGTGCGCAGCCATCTGCATGCCGCGGACTTCTGGGTCAAGCAGAACCGCCTCGATGCAGCCCGCGCCCATTTGACGCAGCTTCTGAAACATCATCCGGACCATGCCGCGAGTCTTGTCAACCTGCTGCTGGTGGACTGCGCCATGGGCAACCTGACAGAGGATTCCCTGGAACACACGCGCCAACGGCTTCGTCATGCGCATTACGATCACTCCGTGGTCCACAGCCTGCTCAAGCTGCATGAACTGTTCCAGCGCCAGGCATGCAAGGTGAGCGACCAGGATGCCGTGATCCTGGGCATGACCGAATCACTGATCGCCAATCCCAATTTCGCCAACGGCAGCATGGACCTGGCCAACCTGTATTGGATGCGCGGAATGATCTACTCTGAGTCCGGCAATCTGGATCTCACCATGCGCAACCTGGATCGTGCCCTGGAGTATCTTCCCTTCATAAAAATCGCCATCACCCGGGCCGGTTTCCTCGCCAGCGCGGGGCTGTTCGATCAGGCACTGGAGGCGGTGGAACTGGCACGCCGTCTCGACCATCACGGCATCTTCCGCATACCGCTGTATACAAACGAGATCGACAAACTCGAACAGGCCATCCTGAAGGGACGTGACCAAGCCTCCCTGAACAATGACGGAAACCATGACCAGCCCACTGTCCATCATCCTGCCCAGCCGTAACGAGGCCGCCCGCCTGAGAACCCTGCTGCCGGCCATCCGTGCCGCGCAACCGGAAGCGGAGATTCTGCTGGTGGACGACGGCTCCGACGACGATACCGTTGGTGTGGCCCGTGCACAGGAGGTCCGCGTGATCCGCCATCCCTACCCCATGGGCAATGGCGCGGCCATCAAGACCGGCGCCCGTCACGCCGGCGGCGAGATACTGATCTTCATGGATGCCGACGGCCAGCACGACCCGCGGGATCTGCAACGCTTGCTCGACCGGCTGCACGAGGGCTATCACATGGTGGTCGGTGCCCGCGGCCCGGAGTCCCATGCCGGCCTGGGCCGCCGCTGGGCCAATGCCATCTACAACCGCATCGCCAGTTGGATGGTGGGGCGGCGGATCGCCGACCTGACCTCGGGCCTGCGGGTCGTACGGGCGAAGCACTTCCGACGCTTTCTCTATCTGCTGCCCAATGGCTTTTCCTACCCCACCACCATCACCATGGCCTTTTTCCGTAGCGGCTTCACCGTCGCCTACGAGCCCATCCATGCGGGCAGGCGGACAGGAAAGAGTCATATTCAACCCATGCGCGACAGCCTGCGCTTCCTGCTCATCATCTTCCGTGTCGGTACCCTCTATTCGCCGCTGAAGATCTTTTTCCCGGTCAGCCTGGCCCTATTCGTCACCGGCCTGGGGTATTACGCCCATACCTACTTCACCATGGGACGCTTCACCAACATGAGCGCCCTGCTGTTCATCGTCGCGGTGATCCTGTTCATGATCGGGCTGGTTTCGGAACAGATCACCAACCTGCTCTATTCGCGGACCGCGGATGATGACTGAGCACGCGGGCTGAGCATGCGCTACCTGTTCGACATCAATCACCCGGCCCATGTGCATTTCTTCCATCACCCCATCCGGCGGTTGCGCTCCCATGGCCACGACATCCTCATCACCAGCCGCCACAAGGATGTCACCATCGATCTGCTGAACGAACTGGGTTTCGAACATACCCCCCTGTCGGGCCAGAGCGGTGGCGGGATACTGCATCTGGGGTACGAACTGCTGAGCCGGGACTTCGCCCTGTGGCAGACCGTGCGCAAGTTCAAACCCGATGCCATGGCCTCCATCGGCGGCACCTTCATCGCCCACGTGGGCAGGCTCACCGGCATCCCGGCCCTGATCTTCTACGACACCGAAAACGCCAGCCTGCAAAACGCCATTACCTACCCCTTCGCCGCCCGCGTCTACCTGCCACGCTGCTACCGGGGCAGGCTTCCCAAACGCCACGCCCGCTATCCCGGTTATCACGAACTGAGCTACCTGCACCCCAAACGTTTCCAGCCCGATCGTGAACACGCCATCGCCAACGGCCTGGCGGCGGACGGAGCCACCTTCCTCATCCGCCTGCTGTCCTGGCAGGCCAATCACGATATCGGTGAACAGGGCTGGAGTCCGGCCCTGTTGCAGGCCGTCGTGGAGCGGCTCAGCCCCCACGGCCGGGTACTGATCTCGGCCGAGGGGCAACTGCCGGACACCTTTCAAAAGCTGCGTTACCGGGGCTCCGCCACCGCCCTGCACCATGTCATGGCCTTTTGCCGCCTGTACGTGGGCGAATCGGCCACCATGGCGTCGGAATGCGCCGTTCTGGGGGTGCCGGCAATCTACGCCGCCCATACCGGACGCGGCTATACCGACGAACAGGAACGGCGCTACGGCCTGGTCAGGAATGTGCGCAGGCTCGATACCGGCGCCCTGCGGGCAACCATCGACGACTGCCTGCAACGCCCCCTCCCCCATTGGCGGGAGGCCCGCCGGTCACTGTTGGACGACACGATCGACGTGGCCGCCTTCGTGACCGAGGCCATCGAATCCTATCCGTCCCTGCCCGACGCCTGCCTGCCGACCTGACGCCGCAGGAAAGCGAGCAGTGTTTTTCCGTGGGTCTCTATGGCCTCGATGGAATCATGGCCGGCTCCCGGCAGCACGAGCAGTTCCACCCGATCATCGCGGCGGTTTGCATGGATGCGCCGCGCGTCCGCCAGGGGCGCCCGCCGATCCTCATCACCGTGAACCAGCAACACCGGACAGGCCACCCTGCCGATGGTGTTGCATGGGGCGATGTCATCGAAACGGGCCCCGATGGTCCTTTCGATGAAACGCAACACCAGCCAGCCGACGGGCCGATAGGGTATTTTGTGGGCGCGCATCTGCCTGCGCATCAATTCGGCGGGGTGGGCAAAAGCGGCGACGCTGACCACGGCGGACAGATCATGGCGGCGCGCCGCCACCATCAAGGCCGCACCGGCGCCGACGGAATGGCCGAGCAGGGCCAGGCGCCTGCGATCGATGCTTGGCTGCCGGGCGAGCCAGTCGAGACCGAATTCCAGATCCTCGGCAAAACGCGGCATGGAGGAAAAACCGTCGGCATCGCTTCTGCCGTGATTGCGGGCATCCAGCAACAGGGTGCTATAGCCCGCCCGATGGAACAGGGCGGCAAACGGCAACATGTGTTCGGCATTGCCGCCCCAGCCGTGGATCACCGCCACCGCCGGCGCCTTTTCCCCGCCCCCGCCGGCGGGTACCAGCCAGGCGAAGAGCCGTTTGCCGTTGACGGTCGGAATGTGCACGGCCTGGTAGGGCAGACCCAGATCCGCCGGCGTTCCGCGTTCCGGAATGCGGGGGGCGCGGTAGGCGCGATGGATCAGCCATGGCAGCAGGAAGGCGGCCACGGTGAGGAGAACGGCAATGAGGATCAGGGCGCGCATGGCCGGACCCTGGCGAGGCCGGGTTCAGCCGCCGGCCGGGGAGCGCGCCCCCGCGGAAACACGGCCCGGCCCTTGCCCGACGGACCCGCCCGATTTCACCGCTGGCCCGTCGCCGTGTCCGGGCTGGCCAGCAACAGCTCCAGCAGGGCCTTCTGCGCGTGCAGGCGGTTCTCCGCCTCGTCCCAGACCACGCTCTGGGGCCCCTCGATGACCTCGTTGGTCACCTCCTCACCGCGATGGGCGGGCAGACAGTGCATGAACAGGGCATCGGCCTTGGCCTGCGCCATCACCCGCTCGTTCACCTGATACTCGGCGAACACCTCGTGGCGTTCGTCCTGCTCGGACTCCTGCCCCATGCTGGCCCACACATCGGTGACCACCAGATCCGCCGCCTCGGCCGCCTCCAGGGGATCCTCGACCAGTTGCACCCGGCCACCGGCGGCATTGGCGATTTCCGCATCGGGCTCATAGCCCAGCGGGCAGGCCACACGCAACTGAAAATCCAATTGACGGGCGGCATTGATGTAGGAATGACACATGTTGTTTCCGTCCCCCACCCAGGCCACCGTCTTGCCGGCGATATCGCCACGGTGCTCGAAATAGGTCTGCATGTCGGCCAGCAGCTGGCAGGGGTGGAAGCGGTCCGTCAGGCCATTGATGACCGGCACCTGCGAGTAGCGGGCGAATTCCTCGATCTTCTCGTGCTCGAAGGTGCGGATCATGATGCCGTCCACCATGCGCGACAGGACACGGGCGGTATCCGCCAGCGGCTCACCACGCCCCAGTTGCGTGTCACGTGGCGAGAGAAACAGGGCACTGCCGCCGAATTGGGCCATGCCGACCTCGAACGAGACCCGGGTCCGGGTGGAGGATTTCTCGAAAATCATCCCCAGCACCTTGCCTCGCAAGGGCTCGTAGCTCTGGCTGGAGCCGCGCATGGCCTTCAGCTCGGTGGCACGGCGCAGCAGTGCATGCAGCTCTTCGCTGCTGAGATCCATCAGGGTCAGGAAATGGCGCATGGACATGGCCTCCTAGCCCGGATATTTCATCCGGGAGTCAGGTGATTGTGCCGGGATCGGCGTTCTTCCGATTGAATTCATAGCCCGGACCATGGATGAATGAGGAAATACCCGGCTCTGGGCGGTGAGATCGGTGCAAGGGCTGACCCGGTCATATCCGGTTACATTTTGCACCTTGCCAATACTCATGATAATTCCTTTTACAACAAAGAGTTGATAAGCATTCCCGGCATCCAGGCGAAATATCCCAAGTCCGACAGACTGCTAGGCCACCTGCCGGTCCCGCGCGAATGTCTCGACCAGACCGGAGACGATATCGACGATGCGGTCGGCCTGTTCATTGCTGAGAATCAGCGGAGGCAGCAAGCGAATGGTCCGCTCCGCAGTGACATTGATGAGCAGCCCGGCCTCCAGTGCGGCGTTGACCAGTTCCGTACAGGGACGATCCAGGGTGATGCCCAGCATCAGACCCAGGTTGCGGATCGACTGCACGGCCGGATGACCGCCCAGGCGGGCCTGAAACCCTTCCTTGAGGCGTGTTCCCAATTCCGCCGCGCGTTCGACCAGCCGCTCCTTTTCCATGGTGTCGATCACCGCCAGGGCGGCGCTGACGACCAGGGGATTGCCACCGAAGGTGGAACCATGATGCCCCGGCTGCAACACATCGGCCGCCTCTCCCCGCGCCAGGCAGGCACCGATGGGTACCCCATTGCCGAGCCCCTTGGCCAGTGTCATGACGTCCGGCACCGCCCCGCTGTGCTGGAAACCGAACCAGCGGCCGGTTCGGCCCATGCCGGTCTGCACCTCGTCCAGCATCATCAGCCACTGCTGCCGGTCACACAGTTCACGCACCCCGCCAAGGTAGTCGTCGGCAGGGATGTTCACCCCGCCCTCACCCTGCACGGGTTCCAGCAATACCGCCACCACATTGGCATTATTCTCCGCCACCGTGCGCAGGGCATCCAGGTCACCATAGGGAACACGCACGAAGCCGCTCACCAGGGGCTCGAACCCGGCCTGGACCTTGCGGTTGCCGGTGGCGCTCAGGGTGGCCAGGGTTCGGCCATGGAAACTGTTTTCCATGACCACAATGGCGGGCTGTTCGATACCACGATGGTGCCCATGCAGGCGCGCCAGCTTGATGGCCGCCTCATTGGCCTCGGCGCCGGAATTGGCGAAAAACACCCGGTCCATGCCGGACAGGGCGGTGAGTTTTTCCGCCAGCTGTTCCTGCTTGGGAATGCCGTACAGGTTGGAGGTATGCACCAGGGTGGAGGCCTGCGCGCCGATGGCGGCGGCCACGGCCGGATGGGCATGCCCCAGGTTGCACACGGCGATGCCGGACAAGGCATCCAGATATTCCCTGCCGTCCACATCCCATAACACCGCTCCGGCACCCCTTTCAAAGGCCACCGGCAGGCGGGCATAGGTATTCATCAAGGCATCAGACATTGTTCTAACTGATTGTTCCTGAAACAAAAAAGCAGCCTCTAAGGAAGCTGCTCATTATAAGGAAAGCGGACAATATTATCTTCAGTCCGTCAAGGACGCAACAAATGGAGCGGTTTCAATATGTTGCACCCCTTCCGCGGCGGGGCACGGTGCCGGACCAAAAAAAAAAAAAACGGGGCCCGGCCGGACCCCGTCTCGCGGAGGGAGGATGGCGGAACACTCAGCCGGCGAAATTGGCCGATACGAAATCCCAGTTGATGATGCCCCAGATGGATTCCAGGTACTTGGGACGGGCGTTGCGGTAGTCGATGTAGTAGGCGTGTTCCCAGACATCGACGGCCAGCAACGGGGTCTTGCCGTCGGTCATGGGATTGGCGGCATTGGAGGTGTTGACGATCTCCAGGGAACCATCGGCATTCTTCACCAGCCAGGTCCAGCCGGAGCCGAAATTGGTGGCCGCGGAGGTGGAGAACTTGGTCTTGAACTCGTCGAAGGAACCGAAGGCGGCATTGATGGCGTCCGCCAGGGCGCCACCCGGCTCGCCACCGCCATTGGGGCTGAGGCAGTTCCAGTAAAACGTGTGATTCCAGACCTGGGCGGCGTTGTTAAAGATGCCGCCGGAGGCCTTCATGATGATCTCCTCCAGACTGGCGTTCTCGAACTCGGTGCCGGGCACCAGGTTGTTCAGATTGGTGACATAGGTCTGGTGGTGCTTGCCATAGTGATACTCGATGGTCTCCGCCGAAATGGTGGGCGCCAGGGCATCGTTGGCATAAGGCAGGGGTGGCAGTTCATGTGCCATGCAGGTCTCCTCAACAGGTGAATCCGATCAATAACCAAGTGAAATACTAGGATGAAGTCTAGAGGGGGCCGGGACGCATTGCAATCCATTCCGGTGGCCGTTTCGGGAAACTCCGGCCTGAATCCGTGGGTTCAGAGGGGATGAGGAGTGTAAGACATTGATCCGAATGGCGTAATGAAAAACCGCCGTCATACCCCGCAATCTGGCGGGATTTTCCGCATGGCCAGGCGGATCGGGAGCTTGCGCCATGCGCCCCGATGAACTCACGGATTCAGGTTCAATTCAATCCGTCGGGGAGGCGGGTTAATAATACTCTTGATTGGCACGAATGTTCAGCTGTGTACTGGTGGCAAGGCCGGCAGGGAAGAAATCCCGCCATGAAGAACATGAAGGACATGAAGAGCCCGCGGGAAGACCCATGCATTCAGCCTGGCCGGTCTTGGTCTTCCAGCCCTTCATGTCCTTCATGGTGTATATCTTTTCCTTTCTTGGTTTGTTCGGCGATGCAGCTGAAGATCAGTGCCAATCACGATAATACTTGATTAGCAGCCTCTTTATGTGCCTGCATACGCTGCCGCCGTCGTTTCGCCTGGTGTTGTTCCAGGCTTTGTTCATGGGCGCGGCATAAAACCGCCTCTTCCACCCGCAGCAGTATTGCCTGCCCCGCGGACATGTAGTAACGTTTCTACATGTCTACGAAGGACAAACCCATGACCACCCTGTCCAGCCGTGAATTCAACCAGGACACCAGTGGCGCCAAGAAGGCCGCCGAGCATGAACCCGTTTTCATCACCAACCGGGGGCGCCCCGCGCATGTGTTGCTGAGTGTCGAGGAATACCGCCGTCTGGCCGCCGGCAAGGCCGACATCATCGATATGCTGGCGATGCCGGGCGCCGGGGATGTCGAGTTCGATCCCCCCAGGCTGACCGGTGATCTCTACAAGCCGGCGGATCTGGACTGATGTATCTGCTCGACACCAATGTCGTTTCCGAACTGCGTAAGGCCAAATCGGGCAAGGCCGACGCCAATGTCATGGCTTGGGCATCCAGCGTGTTGCCAAACAGCCTGTTCATCTCGGCCATCAGCTTGCTGGAACTGGAAACGGGGATACTGCTGGTCGAACGCCGGGACCCCGCCCAGGGCGCCCTGTTGCGCGCCTGGATGGCGGGGCATGTCCTGCCGGCATTCGAGGGCCGCGTGCTGGCCGTGGACACCCATGTGGCCTTGCGCTGTGCCCGGCTGCACGTGCCCGATCCCCGCCCGGACCGGGATGCCCTGATCGCCGCCACCGCCCTGACCCATGAAATGACAGTGGTGACACGCAACACCGCCGATTTCGAGCCCACGGGCGTGCCAACCATCAACCCCTGGAGCGGCTGACTGCCTGGTGCCGCACACCCCCAGCCAAGCCCGCCGGGATTCGCTTCGATCATCCCAGCCTACATTCTGCTAGCAGCCTCCCGCCCCATGAACCCCATCGACCTCAGTATCTTCGCCAGCCGCATCGGGGCGGTCTGTGACGAAATGGGAGCGATTCTGCGCCGTACCGCTTTCTCGCCCAATATCAGGGACCGTCTGGATTTCTCCTGCGCGGTGTTCGACCAGCAGGGTGAGCTGTGCGCCCAGGCGGCGCACATACCGGTCCATCTGGGAAGCATGGCCTACGCCATGCGCGGCATCGTCGAACGTATCCAGTGGTCCGCCGGTGACATGGTGATCCTCAACGACCCCTTTCTCGGCGGCACGCATCTACCCGATGTCACCCTGATCGCACCGGTGTTCGTCGACAACACCCTGATCGGCTTCGTTGCCAACCGCGCCCATCATGCCGACATCGGAGCCGATTCCCCCGGCTCCATGCCGGTCAGCCGGCGCCTGGACGAGGAAGGCATGGTGATCCCGCCCTCCTATCTGTTACGCCGCGGCGCCATGGATGAACGGCTGCTCGCCTCCATCACCGGCGGCACCCGCAATCCACGCGAGTCGCTCGGCGACTTCTCCGCCCAGGTAAGCACCAACCTCACCGGGGTCCAGCGCCTGAGCGCGCTGGTCCGGGAGCTGGGGGTCGGCGCCTATGGCGATGCGCTGGCGGCCCTGAACCAATATGCCGCGCGCCTGGCCACAAGCGCCCTGGAAGATATTCCTGACGGCCTCTATCGATTCACCGATTACATGGATGACGACGGCCAGGGCCACACGGACATCCCGATCGAAGTCGCCATCGAGGTGAAGGGCACCCGCATCCGCGTGGATTTCAGCGGTACCGCGGAACAGGTACGCGGCAACATCAACTGCCCCCTGCCGGTGACGGCCGCGGCGGTATATTACGTCTTCCGCTGCCTGATGCCGGCGCAGACCCCGGCGGCGGGCAGTTTCCGCGCCATCCGGATCCACGCGCCAGAGGGCTGCCTGCTCAATGCACGCCGCCCGGCCGCAGTGGCGGCGGGCAATGTGGAAACCAGCACGCGGGTGGTGGATGCGGTGCTGGGCGCCCTGGCACAGGCGATCCCGGAGCGGATACCCGCCGCCAGCCATGGCAGCATGAACAATGTCGCCATGGGCGCGCGCAACGGCCGGCAATGGGACTATTATGAAACCATGGGCGGCGGCATGGGGGCCGGCCCGCAGGGAGGCGGACTCTCCGCGGTGCAGACCCACATGACCAACACCCTCAACACCCCCATAGAGGTATTGGAAATGCGCTTCCCCCTGCGCGTCACCCGGTACGGACTGCGCGAGGGGTCCGGAGGAAGGGGCCGGCGCGCCGGTGGCGAGGGGCTGGTGCGGGAGTTCGAATTCCTGCAACCGGCGCAGGTGACCCTGCTCACGGAAAGGCGCCGGCGGGCACCGTGGGGGCTGGCCGGAGGCGGCAACGGACAGGCGGGGCTCAACACCCTGGACGGCGAGCCATTGCCTCCCAAGACGAGCATCGAAGTCCGGCCCGGGCAGCGGCTGCGGCTGCAAACCCCCGGGGGTGGAGGCTGGGGAAGCCCGGAACAGGGAGGCGCGGACTCCTAATGTGCGGTATCTGCGGTGAACTGAACCTGGACGGACGCCCGGCGGACCTGGCCGCCGTGCGCCGGATGATGGATGTACTGGCCCCACGCGGGCCGAATCACGAAGGCAGCTATTCCGACGGCGGCCTGGCCATGGGGCACCGGCGCCTGTCCATCATCGACCTCAGTTTCCATGCCAATCAACCCATGGTGGACGCCGATCTGGGCCTGGCCCTGGTGTTCAACGGCACCATCTACAATTACCCGGAACTGCGCCGGGAACTGATCGCCAAGGGGCACCGCTTCTTCTCCCACGGCGACACCGAGGTCATCCTCAGGGCCTATGCCCAGTGGGGCGCGGACTGCGTACGGCGCCTGTCGGGCATGTTCGCTTTCGCCATCTGGGACATCCATGAACGGCGCCTGTTCATGGCCCGCGACCGCTTCGGCATCAAGCCGCTCTATTACACCGGCGGCGACGCCCCGTTCCGTTTCGCCTCATCCCCCCAGGCCCTGCTGGCCGCCGGCGGCGTGGACACCGCCATCGACCCGGTGGGGCTGCATCATCAGTTCACCCTGCACGGAGTGATTCCGGCCCCGCACACCCTTCTGCGCGGCGTGCGCAAGCTGCGGCCGGCCCACACGCTGACCATCGAAGCCGACGGCAGCCGCCACGAACACCGCTACTGGAGCCTGAACGCCACCCGCCCGGCCGTACCCCGCTCTGAACGGGAATGGATCGAGGCGATTCACGAGGCCCTCCGGCGCGGGGTGGAAAAACGCGAACGGGTGGCCGACGTACCGGTGGGTATTCTGCTTTCCGGCGGCCTGGATTCCAGCCTGCTGGTGGCTCTGCTGGCCGAGGCCGGCCATGATCACTTCCAGACCTTCTCCATCGGTTTCGAGGACCAGCCGGAAGAAAAGGGCAGCGAATTCGAATACTCCGACCTGGTGGTGGAACGCTACGCCACCGAGCACCACAAATTCCTCATTCCCAACAGCGAGGTGCTGCCACGGCTGCCGGAGGCGGTGGACCACATGGCCGAACCCATGTTCGGCCAGGATGCCGTGGCCTTCTACCTGCTCGCCGAACGGGTATCCCGGCAGGTCAAAGTGGTACAGAGTGGCCAGGGCGCGGACGAGGTCTTTGCCGGCTACTTCTGGTATCCACGCATGGTGGCGGAACAGGGCAGCGACCTGGAACGTTTCCGCCGGCACTATTTCGACCGTGACCACGAGGAATGGCTGCGCATGGTGGCGCCGGAATTCCATGGCGGGGACCACACATCGCAACGCATCGCCGAACTGCTGGGGGAGCCGGAGGCGGACGAATTCATCGACCGCGTGCTGCGCATGGACGTCACCACCCTGATCGTCGACGACCCGGTCAAGCGCGTGGACAACATGACCATGGCCTGGGGACTGGAGGCGCGTGTGCCCTTCCTCGACCACGAACTGGTGGAACTGGCGGCACGCATGCCACCGGAACTGAAACTGCGCGACGGCGGCAAGTACGCGCTCAAGCAACTGGCCCGGGGCATCCTGCCCGATGCCGTCATCGACCGGCCCAAGGGCTACTTCCCCATGCCGGCGCTGAAATACGTGCGTGGCGAGTTCTACGACTTCATGCACGGCATCCTGGATTCACAGGCCTGCCGGCAGCGGGGACTTTACCAGCGGGAATACGTGGAGCGGCTGCTGGCCGAACCGGAAAGGCACCATACCCGCATCCTCGGCAGCAAATTGTGGCAGCTGGCGTTGCTGGAGCTGTGGTTGCAGAGGAATGTGGATGGCCGCTGAGGAGGCGCACGGCCTACCCCCGCCGCTCCCCATCCGTCAACTCTTTCCAGCGGTTGTGCACCATGCAGAACACCTCGGCAGTGCGCTGGGCATCGTACAGGGCCGAATGGGCTTCGTTTTCGTTCCACGGCAATCCGGCCGCCTGAACCACCCGTGACAACACCGTCTGACCGTAGGCCAGAGCGCCGAGGGTAACGGTATCGAGGGAACTGAAGGGATGGAAGGGATTGCGCTTGATCCCGCTCCTCTCCACCGCAGCATTGAGGAAACCCAGATCGAAGGGGGCATTGTGACCCACCAGGATGGCACGGTTGCAGCCATTGTCCTTGATGGCCTTGCGTATGGGCCGGAATATGGTCTTGAGAGCCTCGGCCTCGGGCAGGGCGCCGCGCAGCGGCGAATCGGGCACGATACCGTTCACCGCCAGGGCCGCAGCCTCGATATTGGCCCCCTCGAAGGCCTCCACATGGCACTGAAACGATTTATGGGGATGCAGCCAGCCGCTGTCATCGATCTGGATGGTAACGGCGGCGATCTCCAGCAAGGCATCGGTGCGGGCGTTGAAACCACCGGTCTCCACATCGACGATGACCGGCAGAAAGCCACGGAAGCGGCGCGCCATGGGGGTCTTGGCTTGGGGTGTATTCATGGCGCGAAGGATACCGCAGCGGGGAACGGGTGGAAGGGTGAAGAGGTGAAAAGGGAGAGGGGGCGATCATTTCTTCGGAACCGGCACCGTTCCTGTCGCCCCTTTACCCCGAGCTTCCTTATCCCTGTGTGACCAGCCTCCAGCCCACGGTGCCGCCGGCACGCAATGGCACCAGCGTGCCATCACCGAAGATGTACTCGCCCGGCACCTGCCAATCCTCCCTGACCAGGGTGATGGAGTCCTGGTTACGCCGCAGGCCGTAGAAATCCGCACCGTGGAAGGAGGCAAAACCCTCCAGGCGATCCAGAGCTCCCGCCTGATCGAAGGCCTCGGCATACAGTTCGATGGCGGCGTGGGCGCTGTAGATACCCGCGCAGCCACAAGCGGATTCCTTCTCACTGCGGGGGTGCGGGGCGCTGTCCGTGCCCAGGAAGAAGCGCGGGTGGCCGCTGGTGGCCACCGCCAGCAGGGCCTCGCGGTGACGCTCCCGCTTGAGCACCGGCAGACAGTAGTGATGGGGATGAATGCCGCCCTGGAAGATGGCGTTGCGGTTCATCAGCAGATGCTGCGGCGTGATGGTGGCGCCCACCCGCTCGGGGGCCTCCAGGACAAAATCCACCGCCTCGCGGGTGGTGATGTGCTCGAACACCAGCCTCAGCCCGTCGATATCCTCGACCAACGGTGACAGTACCTGGTCGATGAACACCTTCTCACGGTCGAACATGTCCACGTCGCCGCGGGTCACCTCGCCATGCACCAGCAGCGGCATGCCCAGTTCGGCCATGGTCTCCAGGACAGGATAGACCCGGCCGATATCCGTGACACCGGAATCGGAATGGGTGGTGGCGCCGGCCGGATAGAGTTTTACCGCATGCACGTGCCCGCTTTCCCTGGCACGGCGTATCTCGTCCGGGCTGGTGTGGTCGGTGAGGTAGAGGGTCATCAGCGGGGTGAATTCCACCCCTTCCGGCACGGCCGCCAGCACCCGCTCCCGATAGGCGATGGCCTGGGTGGTGGTGGTTACCGGCGGCTTCAGGTTGGGCATGATGATGGCGCGGCCGAAACGGGCGGCGGAATGGGGCACGACGGCCCGCAGGGCGGCGCCATCGCGCACATGCAGGTGCCAGTCATCGGGACGGGTGATTGTGATGGAATCGGTCATGGTTCCGGGAAGCGCTCCAGCAGGGGTTCCAGTTCGCTCAAATCACGGATCTCGGCATCCGCGCGAGGTACATTCTGCGGCCATTGCCTGCCGCCACGGTTTACCCAGACGGTGCGCATGCCCACCTGAGCGGCGCCCCATATATCGGTTTGCGGATCATCGCCGACATGGACGATCTCCGCGGGCGCCATGCCCAGAAGCCGGCAGGCCCGCTCGAACATGGGCGCCGCCGGTTTGGCCACGCCCACATCGGCGGCGGCCAGGTGGAAATCGAACACATGGCCCAGCCCGACCAGGTGCACATCGGCATTACCGTTGCTCAGTGCCCCGAGAGTATAGCGCCGGCTCAACCGTTCCAGCACGGGCAGCACATCATGGTAGAACTCCACCTCCTGGCGGGCGGCATGGAAAACGGCGAAGGCCGGCTCGGCCAGGGCCGGATCGCAGCCAGCCCGTTGCGCCGCGAGACGCAGGGCATGGATGCGCAAGGCGGTCTTGTTATGATCCAGGTGCGGATGCCGCCCGGCAATCTCGCGACAGAGCGCCCGCAATTCAGAGGGCCGGTAGATCTCCACCATGCGCGGGTGATGCTCCGCCAGCCATGCGTGCAGGCGGGCCTCGGCCCGCTCGATCACCGGCCAGACATCCCACAGGGTGTCGTCCAGATCGAAGGTGAGGGCCCGGATGGCTGTCATCCCGGCGCGGCTCCGGCCGCCGTTCCCGGCCATCAGGGCAGCCCGCGTCCGCGGTTGCCCGTCACCGTACCGATGATCTCCCCGTCCTCATCCAGTTCCGGATAGGGCAGGCCGTGGCGGCGGCAATACCCAGCGATCCTGGGATGGGCCCACTCGAACAGGGTGTGCCGGTACAGTTCCCCGTCCAGGCGTGGCCGGTCATACATGCCCGCCGCCATGCGCTGCCGCTGGGCTTCGTAGAGCACCGTGGCAGCCGCCACGGAGACATTGAGAGACTCCACCATGCCCAGCATGGGGATGATGATGTGCCCATCGGCCAGTTCCTGTGCCTCGCGGCTGACGCCCTCCAGTTCCGCGCCCAGCAGTATGGCGGTGGGCCGGGTGTAATCCACCGAGCGGAAATCGACCGCCTGTGCGGACAGATGGGCCGCGTAGATACGCATGCCCCGGCCCTTCAGTTCGGCGACCGCATCCGCCATGCATTCATGGGTGTGGATACGGACCCATTTGTTGGCCCCGGATGCAGTACCGTGGCGGGCGATCAGTTCCCGGTGCGGCCACACTGCATGGGCCTCGAAGGCGCCCACGGCGTCGCAACTGCGCACGATGGCCGAGAAATTGTGCACCTTGTGCACATTGTCCATCAGCACCGTCAGGTCGGGCTGGCGACGGTCGAGGACGGCACGGAGGCGGTGGAAACGTTCTGGAGTCATGGGATCACGTGAACGGCAGGGACACGGACCGCAGGCGGTTGCGCACGGCCGGGTTAATGGTTTCGGGTAGAATATCCGGATTACACACTGGACGAGGACCATGATCTCCCAACGGACCATCCATGTCTCCACCCGCGGCCGCGGCACCTACGACATCACCCACGAGGTGGCGGATATCGTTCGCGAATCCGGCATCGAGACCGGCCTGTGCAACCTATTCGTCCATCACACCAGCGCCTCGCTGATACTGAATGAGAATGCCGACCCGAGCGTGCGCACCGATCTGGAAGCGTTCATGCGCCGGCTGGTGCCGGATGGCGATCCCATCTACGACCACACCATGGAGGGGCCGGACGACATGCCCGCCCATGTGCGCACCGTACTCACCCAGACGGGCCTGACCATTCCGGTCAGCCATGGCCGCTGCGGCCTGGGCACCTGGCAGGGGGTATATCTGTGGGAACACCGCACGTCCCCGCACCGGCGCACGGTGACGGTCACCGTACAGGGGGCCTGAGCCTTCCCGCCAATCCCTCTCGGGAGAAAGCCGATTATTTTCGGTCCGTTTTCCCCGAACGGCGGCGGCGGCGCTTTTTCCCGCCACCCCCCTTCTTCACCCTGCCGCCGGCCGGACGCCTTCCCCCCCCCTTCCTGCGGGGACCATTTCGCGCCGGCCGGTCGATCTTCACCGGCGGCTTGATCTCTTGCAGCAACAGGTCGTCGGTGATGGGTTCCACGGGAATCTTGTGGCCGATGTATTCCTCGATGTCCGGCAGGGAGAAGACATAGGTCTCGCAGGCGAAGCTGATGGCGTCACCCTCGGCGCCGAGACGGGCGGTACGCCCGATGCGGTGAACGTAATCCTCACGGTCCTGGGGCAGATCGAAATTGAACACGTGGGTGACATCGGGAATATGCAGACCGCGCGCGGCCACATCGGTGGCCACCAGTACGGCCACCTCACCGTCCTGGAACCGCTGCAACAGGCGCTGGCGTTTCTTCTGCGGCACATCGCCGGACAGGATGGCGGAGGGGATGCCGTTGCCTTCCAGATACCCCCAGACCAGATCCGCGCCCCGTTTGGTGTTGACGAACACGATGCTGCGATGTTTTTCCAGACGGGAAATAATGCCCAGCAGCAGCGGGATCTTGTCTTCCTTGGCGGTGTGGTACAGGACCTGGCGGACGCGGTCGGCGGTGACATTGTCGGCCGCCACTTCCACCAGTTCCGGGTCGTTCATGTGCTCGTAGGCAAGTTCCGTCACACGATAGGAAAGGGTGGCCGAGAACAGCAGGCCCAGGCGCTTGTCCGGCGGCGGGCAGCGCCGCAGCAGATAGCGGATGTCCTTGATGAAACCGAGGTCGAACATGCGATCGGCCTCATCCAGCACCACCACCTGCGCCTCGCGCAGGTCGAACACATGCTGCCGGAAGAAATCGATGATGCGTCCGGGTGTGCCGATGAGGATATCCACCCCCTCTTCCAGGCGGCGGCGCTGGCGCTCGTAATCGGTGCCACCGTAAGCCAGGCCGAAGACGAAACCACTGTACCTGCCCAATGCCTCGGCATCCTTGTGGATCTGGATCGCCAGTTCACGGGTGGGGGCCAGTATCAGTGCCCGGGGCTGGTTGGCGCGACGGGTGGGGCTCGGCTCGTTGCGCATCAAATGTGTCATGGTCGCCAGCAGGAAGGCGGCGGTCTTGCCGGTGCCGGTCTGTGCCTGGCCGGCGACGTCGCGCCCTTCCAGGGCTACCGGCAGGGAACCGGCCTGAATGGGGGTGCAGTAATGAAAGCCGGCTTCATCGAGACCCTGCATCAGGGATTCAGGCAGGTCGAAATCGGAAAATGTGGTTTCTGTCAATACTTGGGTGCTCATAGGGCGGAGCAGCATACAGGAAAACGCCCTTTCAGGCTCGCTCTGCCCTTTACGAAAATCGCCTATTAGAGCCCCCGGGAAGGGGTGGGCCAAGACGCAGTGCACAAGCAACGGCGGGCCCCATTGCCAAGCGCCGCAACGCCGGCCCGGCCCCCTCCCGCCCCCCTCGGGCGTCCCCAAAACGGCCGGCCGCTGTGTTGCCCCCCCTTGAACGTGCGAAGCCTGCGGTCGTGCGCCTTGCCGCCAGCCGTTTGGGGAACGCTGATGGATGATTTGCGGGTAAAGGGCGGGGCTTGCATTGCGGCACGGATTGGGCTCAAATGTGCGTCCCGGGCCAGTTATAAAACCGAATACAGCCCGTTTGGAGTGACCGATGCACTCCACCTGTCGAAAGCCTCAACCCCATACTGGAAGTCGAAAAAACCCAGGATGAACCGGCCGCGGACACCAGACCACCGCCCGCGCCCCGCCAAGCCCCTGGCGACTCCCCGGATTCGGCGGACTACCGACGGGATTCCCTTACGCGAACAAAGTGCACTGTTGGAGGTGCAGCAAGGTGAGTGAAGTCAACCATGTGACAGACGCCAACTTCGATGGCGTGGTGCTGGGCGCCGATGTTCCGGTGCTGCTGGATTTCTGGGCCGAATGGTGCGGCCCCTGCGAGATGATCGCCCCGATCCTGGACGAGATCGCCCGGGAATACGACGGTCGGCTGATGGTGGCCAAACTGAATATCGACGACAATCCGGCAACACCACCGAAATTCGGCATCCGTGGCATTCCCACGCTGATGCTGTTCAAGAACGGCGCGGTGGAAGCGACCAAGGTCGGTGCTCTGTCCAAGTCGCAGCTGACCGCCTTCATCGACAGCAACATATGAACCACCGGCGTCCAGGCCAAGCCTGGACGCCCTTTCAACCGGATGCTATCGTTTCAACCACTGCGCATCCAGACGTAGGCCCATCCCCTCCTGAAATCCTTGTTTGCGGCACGTTCGTGCCACACCCCGTTCCTTCCCTACCCTGATCCTTGGGTGCCCTATGAATCTCACAGAACTAAAGAAAAAATCCGCCTCCGAACTCATCCAACTGGCCTCCTCCATGGGGCTGGAAAACCTCTCCCGGGCCCGCAAGCAGGACATCATCTTCGCCCTGCTCAAGGCACACGCGAAAAACGGCGAGGGCATCTACGGAGACGGGGTACTGGAAATCCTCTCGGATGGCTTCGGTTTCCTGCGCTCGGCGGACTCCTCCTACCTGGCGGGCCCGGACGACATCTACGTCTCGCCCAGCCAGATCCGCCGCTTCGGCCTGCGCACCGGTGACACGGTGGAAGGCAAGATCCGGCCACCCAAGGACGGCGAACGGTATTTTGCCCTGCTCAAGGTCAACAAGATCAATTTCGAGCCACCGGAGAACGCCAAGAACAAGGTCCTGTTCGAAAACCTCACCCCGCTGCACGCCAATGAACGCCTGCAACTGGAATGCGGCAACGGCAGCACCGAGGACATCACCGCCCGCATCATCGAACTGGTCTCCCCCATCGGCAAGGGCCAGCGTGGCCTCATCATCTCCCCTCCCAAGGCCGGCAAGACCATGATGTTGCAGAACATCGCCCACTCCATCACCACCAATCACCCCGAGGTGCACATGATCGTGCTGCTCATCGACGAGCGGCCCGAGGAGGTGACCGAGATGGCCCGCTCGGTGCGTGGCGAGGTGGTCTCCTCCACCTTCGACGAACCGGCCAGCCGGCATGTGCAGGTGGCGGAAATGGTGATCGAGAAGGCCAAGCGCCTGACCGAACACAAACGGGACGTGGTGATCCTGCTCGATTCCATCACCCGCCTGGCCCGCGCCTACAATACCGTGGTGCCCTCCTCCGGCAAGGTGCTCACCGGCGGTGTCGACGCCAATGCCCTGCAACGTCCGAAACGATTCTTCGGCGCAGCCCGCAACATCGAGGAAGGCGGCTCCCTGACCATCCTCGCCACCGCCCTGATCGATACCGGCTCGAAGATGGACGAAGTCATCTACGAAGAGTTCAAGGGTACCGGCAACATGGAGATCCACCTGGACCGCCGCATCGCCGAAAAACGCGTATTCCCGGCCGTGAACCTCAACCGCTCCGGCACCCGCCGCGAGGAACTGCTGACCAAGCCGGACGAACTGCAGAAGATGTGGATCCTGCGCAAATTGCTGCATCCCATGGACGAATTGGCCGCCATGGAATTCATGATCGACAAACTCAAGGCCACCAAGACCAACGCACAGTTCTTCGATTCGATGAAAAGATAACGAATGGCGAGGGCCTGGATCGGCTGCCTTCATGGACTGGCTGCCCCTCTCCCTGCTGTGCGCCTTCTCCCTGGCATCGGCGGACGCCGCCACCAAGAAACTGTTTTCCGACACCGGCACCGCCGAACGGGTCATCGTCCGCTTCGGCTACCTGGCCCTGTTTCTGCTGCCTTTCCTCTGGCTGCACCCCCCCGTCGGACTGCCGCCCGTCTTCTGGGCCTGGATCGCCCCGGCCATTCCGCTGGAGCTGCTGGCCATGATCCTGTATGTGCGCGCCATCCATGACAGCCCCCTGGGGCTGACCCTGCCCTATCTCGCCTTCACCCCGGTACTGGTGACCCTCACCGGCTGGCTGCTGCTGGACGAACGCGTCACCGGCACGGGACTGGCCGGCATCCTGCTGGTGGTGGCCGGCGCCTATCTGCTCAACATCGAACACCTGCGCATCGGCCAATGGCGTTCCCTGCTGGCCCCGTTCACCGCTATCGTGCACGAACGCGGCTCACGGCGGATGCTGATGGTGGCCACCATCTACAGCATCACCGCCGTACTGGGGAAAGGCGCCCTGCAATACATGCCCCCCCTCGGCTTCTCCGCCCTGTATTTCCTCCTCACCGGCGCCTTCACCGTGGCCCTGTTCGCCGCGCGGAAACCGCAAAGGCTGACCATCCTGTGGCGGCGTCCGGGGGCCAGTCTGCTGGTAGGGGGGCTGATGACGGTGATGATCGTCAGCCATTTCGCCGCGCTGGATCAGGTGGAAGTGGCCTACATGATCGCGGTCAAACGCACCAGCCTGTTGTTCGCCATGCTGTATGGGGCCTGGCTGTTCGCCGAACGCCGGCTCGGCCAGCGCCTGCTGGCGGGGAGCATCATGGTCGCGGGGGTGTTCGTGCTGGCCGCGTGGGGATAGGCAGTCCCCTCTCCGCAGCAGGGGAGGAGGGGGGTCATCCATGCGTCCCGGCGGCCAGTTCCAGGTAGAGACGGTGCAGCCGCTCCACCTGGCGCCGCAGCGGCGCCAGGCCATCGTCATTGCCGATCACGTCATCGGCGTGGGCCAGACGTTGTGTCCGGCTGACCTGCGCGGCCATGATGGAGTCGATTCGCGCCTCGCTGAGTCCATCACGCCGCCGCACCCGTTGGCGTTGATTCTCTTCGCTGGTATCGACCACCAGCACACGGTCCACCACGCCCGTCTGGCCGCTTTCCACCAGCAGCGGGATCACCAGGATGCAATAGGGCGCATCCAGTTCGTCCACCCGCGCCAGCATCTCCCGGCGGATCAGGGGATGCAGGATCGCCTCCAGCCGCCGGCGCCGCTCCGGTTCCTCGAACACGTATTCGCGCAATGCCGCACGGTCGAGGCGTCCATCGGCGCGCAACATGCCCCCGCCGAAGGCTTCCACGATCCCGACCAGCCCCGGCTGGCCGGGCTCCACCACCTCCCGCGCCAACCGATCCGTGTCGATGACCGGTACACCAAGTCCGGAAAACAGATCGGCGACGGTACTCTTGCCGCTGCCGATTCCCCCGGTGAGACCGACTTTCAGCATGGGAGACGGAGCCGTGACGGGGCTACCACCCCGCCCACCGCAGATACCAGCGGGTCAGGTCTTCTCCCCACAGCATGGCCACCCAACCCGCACCGGCGAGGTAGGGCCCGAAGGGGATGGGAATCTGCCGGTCGTGTCCGCGCACCAGGATCATGCCGATCCCGACCGCCGCACCGATGACGGTGGAAAGCAGGATAACCACCGGCAGCGCCTGCCAACCGAGCCATGCCCCCAGCAACGCGAACAATTTGAAATCGCCATACCCCATGCCCTCCTTGCCGGTCAGCAGCTTGAAGCCCTGAAACACCAGCCAAAGGGACAGGTAAGCGGCCACCGCGCCGATCACGGCGGCATGGGTGTCCGCGAACACCGGCACGAGGCTCAGCAACAGCCCCAGCCAGAGGGTCGGCAGGGTGATCACATCGGGCAGCAGTTGGGTGCGCAGGTCGATGACCGCCAGGACCAGCAATACCCAGCTCAGGACCATACCGGCCATGGCCTGGTGGCCGGAGCCGAAGTGCCATGCCACCACCAGGGCCATCAGCGCCGCGGCCAGTTCGACCAGCGGGTAGCGCAGGCCGATAGGGGTGGCGCAGTGGGAACAGCGTCCGCGCAGGAACAGGTAGCTGATCAGGGGGATGTTCTCCCAGGCGCGGATGCGGTGACCGCAGGCGGGACAGGTGGAGGGTGGGGTGATCAGGTTGTAGGGTGGTTCCTGTCCGGCGGAGCCCGCTTCAGCGTGCAGCTCGGCGCATTGACTGCGCCATTCCCGTTCCAGCATCACCGGCAGCCGGTGGATCACCACGTTGAGAAAACTGCCCACGATCAATCCGGACAGGATCACGGTGGCATGGAAGACGAACGGCTGATTCAGCGCTTCCAGCACAGCCGTCACACCATGCCGCCCATCTGGAACAGGGGCAGGTACATGGCCAGGATCAGCCCCCCCAGCAGGATGCCCAGCACCACCATGATGATGGGTTCCATCAGTGAACTGAGGGCGTCCACCTCGTTGTCCACCTCTTCCTCGTAGAAATCGGCCACCTTGGAGAGCATGTCGTCCAGGGTACCGGACTCCTCGCCGATACCCACCATCTGCACCACCATGGGCGGAAACAGATTGCTCTTGTACATGGACGTCTGCAGCCGCTCACCGGTGGCCACCAGTTCGCGGATACGCAGGATGGCATCGTGATAGATCAGATTGCCCGCCGTGCCCGCCACGGACTCCAGACCTTCCACCAGCGGCACACCGGCCGTGAAGGTGGTGCTCAGGGTACGGGCGAAACGGGCAATGGCTGCGCGCCGCAGGATGGAGCCCACCACCGGCGCCTTGAGGATCGTCTTGTCCATCCAGCGGGCGAATTCCGGGGATTTCCTGCGCATGCGCGCCACCAGCATGACGAATCCCGCCATGCCCCCGAACACGACGTACCACCACCTGGCCAGGCCATGGGAGGCATTCACCACCATCTGGGTGAAGGCGGGCAGCTCGGCGCCCATGCTGTGGAACATCTCCTCGAACTGGGGCACGACGAAGATCAGCAGGATGGAGGTGACGATGATGGCGACCACGCATACCGCGATCGGATAGAACATGGCCTTCTTGATCTTCTTCTTGATCGACTCGGTCTTCTCCTTGTACAGCGCGATCTTGTCCAGCATGGTGTCCAGCGCGCCGGCCGATTCGCCCGCGCCGACCAGGTCACAGAACAGGCTGTCGAAATATTTGGGATGACGTGACAGGGCCGCCGAAAGGCTGCTGCCGCCTTCCAGATCGGCGGCGAGTTTGGTGACGATCTTTTTCAGGGCCATGTTCTCCTGGCCCTCGGCGATGATGGCGAGCCCCTGCACCAGGGGCACGCCCGCGGAAACCAGGGTGGACAACTGGCGGCTGAAGACAGCGATCTCGCCGGCCTTGATCTTGCTGGAGCCGCCGGAACCGAACAGGGATGCCGGCTTCTTGCGGATCTTGCTGGTGCGGATGCCCTGACGCCGCAGGCTCGCCTTGGCCAGGGTGAGGGTCCTGGCGCGGGTCTCGCCCTTGACCTTGACTCCCTTGCGGTCGGTCCCCTCCCAGATGAAGAGGACCTCCTTGGGGCCCTTGGTCGCGGTCCTGGCAGCCATCAATCCACCGTGACCCGATTGACTTCTTCCAGGGTGGTGATGCCTTCCTTCACCTTCCTGAGACCGGAAGTGCGCAAGTCGGCAATGCCCTCCAATCGTGCCTGATCGGCGACCTGAATGGCGTTGCCGCCGGCCATGATGATGCGGCCGATCTCCTCGGACACGGGCATGACCTGATAGATGCCCACCCGCCCCTTGTAACCACCGTTGCATTGCTCGCAGCCAACGGCCTGGTAGAGGGTGAGCCCCTCATCCAGATCCTGCTGGGTGAACCCCTCCTCCAGCAATGCCTCCCTCGGAATCTCGACCGGTTTCTTGCAGTTGTTGCACAGACGCCGCGCCAGACGCTGGGCGATGATGAGGCTGACAGCGGAGGCGATGTTGTAGGGAGGCACCCCCATGTTGACCAGACGGCTCAGCGTCTGCGGGGCGTCGTTGGTATGCAGGGTGGACAGCACCAGATGGCCCGTCTGCGCCGCCTTGATGGCGATCTCCGCGGTTTCCAGGTCACGAATCTCACCCACCATCACCACGTCCGGGTCCTGGCGCAGAAAGGAACGCAGGGCGGCCGCGAAGGTCATCCCGGTCTTGGGATTGACGTGCACCTGATTGATGCCGGGCATGTTGATCTCCACCGGGTCCTCACAAGTGGAGATATTGCGGTCCGGGGTATTGAGAATATTCAGGCCGGTATACAGCGAGACGGTCTTGCCGGAACCGGTGGGGCCGGTGACCAGGATCATGCCGTAGGGCCGGCCGAGCGCATCCAGGTAAAGCTGCTTCTGATCCTCCTCATACCCCAATGCATCGATACCCATCTTCGCGCTGGACGGGTCGAGGATACGCAGCACGATCTTTTCCCCGAACAGGGTCGGGCAGGTGCTGACACGAAAGTCGATGGCGCGCTTCTTGGACAGCTTCAGCTTGATGCGGCCGTCCTGGGGCACACGCCGCTCGGCGATATCCATGCTGGACATGACCTTGATGCGGGCGGTCAGGCGATCCGCCAGTGACACCGGTGGCGAGGCCACCTCGTGCAGCACGCCATCCATGCGGAAGCGCACCCGGTATTTGTGCTCGTAGGGTTCGAAATGGATGTCCGAGGCACCCTTGTTGATGGCGTCCAGCAGCACCTTGTTGACGAACTTCACCACCGGCGCGTCATCACCGGACTCCACCTCCTTGCCTGAATCCCCACCCTGGGCCGTGGGCCCGGCGGTCATGTCGTCATCCGTGTCCTTGCCCAGCAACTGGCTGATGGATACGCCGTGTTCCTCCAGGGCCATGTCGATGGCCCTGCGCAGCTTGTCGTCCTCCACCACCACCGGTTCCGTGGTCAGGCCGGTATGGAACTTGATCTCGTCCAGCGCCTGCAGGTTGGTGGGATCGGAGATGGCAACGAAGAGCCGGTTGCCCCGCTTGAAGACAGGCAGCGCAACGTGATTGAAGATCAGGTCCGGCTTCACTTCCTTGACCGGAGCGAAGCTGAGATCCAGGGCCCGGATATCCAGCAGGGGCAGACCGAATTCCCGCGCTCCGGCGACCGCGATCTCGGCCGCCTTGAGAATGCCCTTCTGCACCAGATGGGTGACGAAGGGAATCTGCTGATCACTCGCCTCATCCATGGCCTGGAAGGCCACGGTGTCGGTGAGCATGCCCAGCTGCACCAGATGGCGAGCAAGGCCGGTCAATTGTCTCTGTGGCTGGGTACTAGCCATTGCGGTCCAAATCCATGCCCATGAACGAATCGTGATGCCGAAGCGAATCCCGCTACCCCATAATCATCCGATTGTAGAGATTTGTTCGCGGACTGACGAGTGCCCTCCCCGATCCCGGCGCCCGGATCGTGGCCCCTGCGCCATCCCCCCATGGGCTATGATAGCGCGTACAACCAATCGACGGAGAGCCCCCGCACGATGACCCATTCCCCACCCAATGCGCTTCTGTCCAGGCAGGAAGAAATCGACCTGAAGAATCCCGAGTACTACAACAACCGGGAACTGAGTCTGGTCGCCTTCCATCACCGGGTACTGATGCAGGCCTTCGACGAATCCCTGCCCCTGCTGGAACGCATGCGCTTCGTCTGCATCGCCAGCTCCAATCTGGACGAATTCTTCGAGGTCCGCGTTGCGGGCCTGAAGCAACAGGCTGCCTTTGGATCGGTGCAGACCGGCCCCGACAACCTGCTGCCCCACGAGGTGCTGTCCCGCATCAGCGCCTTCACCCACAACATGGTGGAACAGCAATATACCCTGCTCAACGAGGTACTGTTGCCGAAACTGGACCAGGAAGGAATCCGCTTCCTGCGCCGCAGCCAGTGGTCGGACAAGCAGGCCGCCTGGGTCAATCGCTTCTTCGACGAGGAACTGGCGCCGGTGCTCAGTCCGGTGGGACTGGACCCGGCCCACCCGTTCCCGCGCATCCTCAACAAGAGCCTCAATTTCATCGTCACCCTGGAAGGGCGCGACGCCTTCGGCCGCGAGATCGGCATGGCGGTGGTGCAGGCCCCGCGCTCATTGCCACGGCTGATCCGCCTCCCTGAGGAAATATCCAGCAGCCCGCACGAGTTCGTCTTTCTCTCCTCCATCCTCCACGCCTATGTGGCGCAGATGTTCCCCGGCATGAACGTGACCGGCTGCCACCAGTTCCGCGTCACCCGCAACAGCGACCTGTTCGTGGACGAGGAGGAAGTGGATGATCTCAAGCGTGCCCTGGAGGGCGAGCTTCCGGCGCGCCGCTACGGTGATGCGGTGCGTCTGGAGGTGGCCGACACCTGCCCCGAACCCATCGTCAAATTCCTGCTGGACGAATTCAACCTGGGACGCGAGGATCTCTACCAGGTCAACGGCCCGGTCAACCTGACCCGCCTGATCGCCCTGCCCGACCTGGTGGACCGCCCCGACCTGACCTTCCCCGGCTTCACCCCCGGCCTGCCCCCCAGTCTGCGCGGGGTCAGCATGTTCGAGGCCATCCGCCAGGGCGACATCCTGCTGCACCATCCCTATCAGAGCTTCACCCCCATCGTCGATCTGCTCAAGGAGGCGGCGCGCGACCCCAACGTCATCGCCATCAAGCAGACCCTCTACCGCACCGGGCCCGACTCGGTGCTGGTGGACGCCCTGGTGAACGCGGCCCGGGCCGGCAAGGAGGTCACCGTGGTGGTGGAACTGCGGGCCCGCTTCGACGAGGCGGCCAACATCAGCCTGGCCGACCGCCTGCACGAAGCCGGCGCCCACGTCGTCTACGGCGTGGTGGGATACAAGACCCACGCCAAGCTGCTGATGATCGTACGCCGGGAACAGGGCAAGCTGCGCCGCTACATCCACATGGGTACCGGCAACTATCACGCCCGCACCGCGCGTATCTACACCGATTACGGACTGCTCACCTGCGACAAGGAAATGGGTGAGGACGTGCACAAGATCTTCCTGCAACTGACCAGCCTGGGCCGGGGACCGCAACTGAAAAAGGTTCTGCAGGCCCCCTTCACCCTGCACTCGGGCATGATGGACCGCATCGCCCGCGAGGCGGAACACGCCCGGGAAGGCAAACCGGCGCGCATCATCGCCAAGATGAACTCCCTGGTGGAACCGAAGATCATCCGCGCGCTCTATGCCGCCAGCCAGGCCGGGGTGAAGATCGACCTGATCATCCGTGGCATCTGCTGCCTGCGGCCGGGCATCCCCGGCGTTTCCGAAAACATCCAGGTCCGCTCCATCGTCGGCCGTTTCCTGGAACACACTCGCGTGTTCTGTTTCCACAACGACGGCAAGCCCGAGGTCTTCTGTTCCAGCGCGGACTGGATGAACCGCAACATGTTCAAACGCGTCGAGGAGTGTTTCCCGCTGGAGCGGAAGCGGCTGCGCGACCAGGTCATCGCCGACCTGGAACTGGCCCTCAGTGACAATTGCCAGGCCTGGGTCCTGGAGGCCGACGGCAGCTACCGGCGCCTGCATCCCGAGGGTGATGAGGTGGCGGTCTCCATGCAGGCCACCCTGCTCGAACAGCTGGCGGAGAAGGTGGGCAAGAGATAATCCTGAATCCATGGGTTCAGGATAATGCCACCGTGACGCGGTCCACCCGCATGGAAAACCGCCAGGGCACGCCGCGCTTCCCCGGATGACGGGCGGGTGAATTCTCCGGGCAGGCCCGCTACACTCCCCCACCCACCCGCTCACCCCCCAGCCGGTAC
>CAYPEH010000009.1:0-40247 GCA_964409585.1 uncultured Chromatiales bacterium
CGTGAACGCGCACAGCGCGGCTGAACATGGCCTATTAGGGTGCCGGGTTAATAGCAAGCTATTGCGAAGATGGGCAACGTGGAAATGGCGGATTCCGGCGATGAGATCGCGTTTCACGACTCGTTCAGAGGTTCCCTAGGATGCAGTGCTTTGTTGTCTTCGCCAACGGTTGATTTTCCCCCATGCCCGCGCAAGTGAAGCACCGCCGCATTCCCGCTATACTGACCGGCTCTTTTGTTTATTAACCCGGCCACCTAATATGCCAGGTTGCTAATATGCCAGGTTGATTAAATATATGCACAAAGGCGCCAAAGTGATTTCCCAGAACACGCCGGAACAACCGGTCCACGACGTGAGCACCTTTCAGGGCCTGATCCTGGCCTTGCAGGATTACTGGGCGAAGCAGGGCTGTGTCCTGTTGCAGCCCCTGGACCTGGAAGTGGGTGCGGGCACCTTCCATCCCGCCACCTTCCTGCGCGCCATCGGCCCGGAGCCCTGGGCAGCCGCCTATGTGCAGCCATCGCGCCGCCCCACCGATGGCCGCTATGGCGAAAACCCCAACCGCCTCCAGCACTATTATCAGTACCAGGTGGTGATCAAACCCTCGCCACTGGACATTCAGCAGCTCTACCTGGATTCCCTGCGCGCCCTGGGTATCGACCCCTTGGTGCACGATATCCGCTTCGTCGAGGACAACTGGGAATCCCCCACCCTGGGCGCCTGGGGTCTGGGCTGGGAGGTCTGGCTGAACGGAATGGAGGTGACCCAGTTCACCTATTTCCAGCAGGTCGGCGGTCTCGACTGCCGGCCCGTCACCGGTGAGATCACCTATGGCCTGGAACGCATCGCCATGTACCTGCAGGGCGTGGAGAGCGTCTACGATCTGGTCTGGACCCGCGGCCCCCAGGGCGAGGTCAGCTACGGCGATGTCTTCCACCAGAACGAGGTGGAGATGTCGGCCTACAATTTCGAATACGCCGACACCGATTCCCTGTTCGCCTGGTTCGACACCTGTGAAACCGAGCACGGCAAGCTGATCGAGGCCGGCCTGCCGCTGCCCGCCTATGAAATGGTGTTGAAGGCCTCCCATGCCTTCAATCTGCTGGACGCACGCAACGCCATTTCCGTCACCGAGCGCCAGCGCTTCATCCTGCGCGTGCGCACCATGGCCCGGGCCGTCGCGCAGGCCTATTACGATGCCCGTGAAGCCCTGGGCTTCCCCATGCTCGAGCGCCGGAAGGAGGCCGCCCATGGCTGAACGCAAGGACTTTCTGGTGGAGATCGGCACCGAGGAGCTGCCGCCCAAGGCCCTGCCGCGCCTGTCCAGGGCCTTCGCCGCCGGGCTGCGCAACGGCCTGACCCGGGCCGGCCTGACCCATGGCGAGGTGATCGCCTATGCCACGCCCCGCCGCCTGGCGGTGCTGGTCAAGGAGCTGTCCGTGCAACAGCCGGATCAGGAGATCGAGCGCCGTGGTCCGGCCTTGTCCGCCGCCTTCGATGCCGACGGCAATCCCACCAAGGCTGCCGAGGGCTTTGCCCGTTCCTGCGGCGTGAGTGTCGGCGAATTGGGCCGGCTGGAAACCGACAAGGGCACCTGGCTGGCCTACCACACGGTGGAAAAGGGCCGCCCCGCCGCCGAACTGATCCCCGCCGTGGTGGAACAGTCCCTGGCCGCCCTGCCCATCCCCAAGCGCATGCGCTGGGGCGCCGGCGAGGCCGAATTCGTCCGCCCCGTGCACTGGATCGTGCTGCTGTTGGGTGAAGAGGTGATTCCCGCCGAGCTGTTCGGCATCCAGGCCGGCCGCCACACCCGTGGCCATCGCTTTCATGCCCCCGACCCCATCTATCTCGGCGAGGCCGCCGCCTACGCGCCGCTGCTGGAGACCGAGGGCCGCGTACTGGCCGATTTCGCCGCCCGCCGCGAGGCGATTCGCGGTCAGGTGGAGGAAGCCGCCGCCAGGGAGGGAGCACGCGCGGTGATGGACGAGGAACTGCTGGACGAGGTGACCGCCCTGGTGGAATGGCCGGTGGCCGTGGTGGGCAGCTTCGAGGAACGTTTCCTCCAGGTACCGCAGGAGGCTCTGATGTCCAGCATGGAGGAACACCAGAAGATGTTTCCCATGGTGGATGCGGAAGACAGGCTGCTGCCGCGCTTCATCACCATCGCCAACATCGAGAGCCGCGACCCGGAGCAGGTGCGTGCCGGCAACGAGCGCGTCATCCGTCCGCGCCTGGCCGATGCCGCCTTTTTCTGGGAACAGGACGGCAAGACCCCTCTGGCCGACCGCCTGGAAAAACTCAAGGACATGGTGTTCCAGAAGAAACTGGGCACCCTGTACGATAAGACCCAACGCACCATGACCCTGGCCGCGGCCATCGCTACCGAGCTGGGCGGCAATCCCGATCACGCCCGCCGTGGCGCCCAACTGGCCAAATGCGATTTGCTCACCAACATGGTCTACGAGTTCCCGGAATTGCAGGGCATCATGGGCCGCCACTATGCCCTGCGCGACGGTGAGGTCGCCGAGGTGGCCCTGGCCATCGACGAGCAATACATGCCCCGCTTCGCCGGTGATGAACTGGCCTCCAGTGTGGCCGGCCGCGCCGTGGGCATGGCAGACCGTCTCGATACCCTGGTGGGTTCCTTCGCCATCGGTCAGCGCCCCAAGGGCGACAAGGACCCGCTGGCCCTGCGCCGCGCCGCCCTGGGTGTGCTGCGCACCCTGGTGGAGGGTGAACTGGAACTGGACCTTCTGGACCTGTTGCGGCAGGCCGCCAAGGGCCTCGAAGGCACCGTCGATGCCGGCGCAGCCGTCACCGAGGTGTTCGAGTTCATGATCGACCGCCTGCGCGCCTATTACCAGGACGCCGGTATCCAGCCGGACGTATTCGATGCCGTCGCGGCCCGGCGCCCGACCCGGCCCTATGATTTCCACCGTCGCCTGCACGCGGTCAGCCAGTTCCGGCTGCTGCCGGAGGCGGAGGCCCTGGCGGCCGCCAACAAGCGCATCCGCAACATCCTGCGCAAGGCGGAAGGGGACATTCCCCAAGAGGTGGATCCTTCCCTGCTGCGGGATGCCGCCGAACAGAACCTGGCCCGGGCCGTGGAGGAGGCCGCCACCGACGTCACTCCGCTGATCGCCGCTGCCGACTACGCCCAGGCCCTGTCGCGTCTGGCACGCCTTCGCGGCGCGGTGGACGATTTCTTCGATCAGGTGATGGTCATGGTGGATGAGGAGGCCCTGCGCAACAATCGCCTTGCCTTGCTCAAGCGCCTGAGCGAGCAGTTCCTGATGGTGGCGGACATATCCCGCTTGCAGGGCTGATGGGGTCTGAACCGATTCCGTGGGATACTAGGAGGAGAACGCACACCCATCAACCGAGGAGCTTCTGTAGACTTTGAGGGCCTGAACCAACGGAATGGTCTGTCTCACCCATTTGTGTACGAACCATTCCCTGCGTGATTTGCACGCAGGTTCCTGAAACCGCCGGGGACACCATGCCACACGGACTCGACCACTGGAAAAAGCTGTTGGCCAGCAAGCCCTTGCCGATCTTCCAGGAAACGGCGAAGACCATGGCGCGTATTGCGGCTCATCAGCGCATCACCCCCGCCCAGGTCCATGAACCGACCCTGCGCGATCCGGCCCTGACCGCGGCGGTCTTCCATGCCCTGGAAGAGGCCATGGACGGCCGCCGCCACGTGAACATCCCTACCCTGGGCCGTGCCATCGGCTCCTACGGGGCCAGCCGTATTCCCGGTTTGGCCGCCAGTCAACCGGTGGCGGAGCGGGCCCTGTCCGTACAGATCTCCAGCCGTTACCGGGCCGTGGCCGCCCGTTGCCACCAGGCCGCCAATCAACTGCGCAGCTGGCTGCAGCTGCGTAACCGGCCGCAGGAAGATCCCGATCCGGATCAGGCGTATGTAGCCACCCTGCTGTCAGGCATAGGCGAGCTGGCCATGTGGGCCCATGCCAGCAAGGAAATGGAGGCGGTCCAGTCCCTGATCGAGGATGGAACCGAACCCCAGGACGCGGAGCAGCAGATCCTCGGCTGCACCTGCGAGCAGATCAGTGCCGAATTGGCGAACTACTGGATGCTGCCCAAGCTGGTCAATACCTGTCTCGGCGAAGAAAGCGCCTATTCCAGTGAGTGTGTCGGCGTAACCCTGGCCATGCGCCTGCTGCGGACCGCTCAAAATGCCACCGACGACACCGCTTTGCAGGTACTGCTGCAACAACTGGCCGTGTTCCTGCACCTGCCGCCGCAACAATGCCTGCACCACATCCTGGAAACGGCCCAGGATTCCAGTCGTGCCGGACTGTTCACCGATCTGGCCAATCCCCTGATGGCCGTGCGCTGGATGAGCAAGCCGCAAGCCACGCCGAAACCCGTGCCCAGGAAGGTCAGACCTCAGGCACAAGAACCCCTGGCAACCGAGACTGACGACACGGATGCGCGCCTGACCCTGGAACAGGCTCTGGCCAGTCTCAATGCCACCGGCGATCAAGCCATCAATACCGACGAGGCGATCAAACTCACCGTGCGCGCCCTGCATCAGGGGCTGAAACTTTCACGAGTCATGTACGCCGGCCTGTCCTTCGATGGCCGCCTGCTGCAATCGAGATACGTCCTCAGTGAACGGCCGGACGAAGGCTTGCAGGATTTCGAGGCCGAGATGCAGCCACCCAATCTGTTCAGCCGCCTGCTGGAGAAACCGCAGGTATTGTGGATCAACGATGAGACCCACGAGCGCTATTGCGCCTTCATTCCCAGGGAGGCCAGTGAAATGTTGCGCTGCGAATCGTTGTTCCTGGCCTCGGTGGTTGCCGGTGATCGCCCGCTGGGCGTGCTCTTCGCCGACCGCCGGGAAGGCAGTAACAAGCTGGATGAGGAGGCCTACCAGGGATTTCGCAAACTCACCGCCCATCTCACCGCCCACCTGTCCCGTCTGGCTTGAAAAATACCGGCGCCACTCCTACGCTCAGCCCGCTGTACCGGGCTCCGCAGGGTGGTCCTGTACCCATCCGGTTACCGCTCACGACGTACTGTAATTTTGATTTTTATATTAAAAACAATTAGTTACATGCTACCCCAGTAGTCTTCCAGACGATCCGTACCAACCCTCCTTTTACACCAGACAGGTTTTCATCCATGCCCAATCACGACTCCTACCGTGACATGCTCGCCGCCGTCCAGGCCTTTCACGACAAGCACCGCTTCCGCGAAACCGGTGGAGAGGAATTGACCTACCGGGTGGCCCTGATGGCCGAGGAACTGGGTGAGATCTCCTCCTGCGTGTCCAAGGGCAAGAAACTGGAGGAACTGGCGGAGGAATGCGCCGATCTGTTGATCCTGTTGATGGGAACCGGTATCGCCGCCGGTTTCGACCTCAACCAGGCCTTCTGGGAGAAGATGGACAAGTTGATGAAAAGGGATGCGCGCATGGTCAACGGGCGTATCCGGGTCTCGGAGTTCCGGGGGGTTTAACAGCCTGTCGGACTGGGGGGGAAGCGAAGCGAAAATGTGGGAGAGCGAGGCCAGTTTTTCATGATTTTGAGGCGCATAGTGGGACTACGCAACGAAAAATCAGGGAAAAATGGGCCGCTCTCCCGCATTTGCAGCCGTTTCATCCCAGTCCGACAGGCTGTTAACTTCAGTGTTGCACCCGACCGCCGGGAAAAATAGATAAGCTGCTGATTGTATAGTCTTCTGACTTCATCGATATGTTTACAACCGCATCCTTGTTCAATCCTTTGTCCCTGTCCCCTTGCGGCAGATTCGACCCATGCCACTGATCATTCTCGACCGCGACGGTGTCATCAATCACGACTCCGACGAGTTCATCAAGTCCCCTGCCGAATGGCAGCCGATACCCGGCAGCCTGGAGGCCATCGCCCGTCTCACCCAGGGCGGCTACCGCGTGGTGGTGGCCACCAATCAGTCCGGTATCGCCCGCGGACTGCTGAGCCTGGACGATCTGGCGGCCATCCACGAGAAGATGCATCGCCTGCTCAGTGAACAGGGCGGCGTGATCGAGGCCGTATTCTTCTGTCCGCACGGACCCGACGATGGATGTGATTGCCGCAAGCCAAGGCCCGGCCTGTTTCGCGATATCGCCCATCGCCTGGAGCAGGATCTGGATGGGGTTCCCGCCGTGGGTGATTCCCTGCGGGACCTGCAAGCCGCCCAGGCCGTGGGGGCCAACCCGATACTGGTGAAGACCGGAAAAGGTGAACGGACGCTGGCCAACGGCGAGGGGCTGGACGGCATACCGGTTTTTAGCGACCTGGCTGCCGTGGCCGATCACTTGCTGGAGTCAGTGCAATGATCGTGCTGCGCCTGTTTGGCTCTTCGCTGTTTTCACTGGGAATGATCCTCTCGACCCTGGTGATTGCACCACTGAGTCTTCTCACCTTCCCCTTCCCTTTCGAAACACGTTACCGCTTCGTCAGCCAGTGGGCCCGCTTCAATCTGTGGTGGCTGAAGATCACCTGCCGTATCGATTTTCAGCTGGAGGGGGAAGAAAACATCCCCGATTCACCCGCCATCATCTTCTGCAAACACCAATCCGCCTGGGAAACCCTGGCCCTGCAACGGGTTTTTCCGGCCCAGGTCTGGGTATTGAAGCGTGAATTGCTATGGGTGCCCTTCTTTGGTTGGGGACTGGCCATGCTGGAACCCATCGCCATCGACCGCGGCGCTGGCACCAAGGCGATCAAACAGCTGCTGAAACAAGGCAAGGCACGCCTCAAGGCCGGGCGCTGGGTGGTGATCTTTCCGGAAGGTACACGTGTGGCCCCGGGCGATAGAAAGCGTTTCCGCATGGGTGGGGCGCTGCTGGCCGCAAGCAGCCGATATCCGGTGGTGCCGGTGGCGCACAATGCCGGCAGCTACTGGCGCAAGCGGGGATTCCTCAAGCGGCCCGGCACCATTCGCATGGTGATCGGGCCCGTCATCGAGACCAGGGGAAGAAAGGCCGAGGAGATCAACCGTCTCGCCGAGGAATGGATCCAGGACAAGGTGGCGGAACTGGAGTCTGAAGCCGTGGGTTCAGAGGGGATGCAGAGTGTAAGCTATTGATTCGAATGGCGTAATGAAAAATTGCAGCCATACCCAACGGTCTGGTGGGATTTTTCATAGGGAACCTCTGAGCCGGTCTGGGACGATGAGGTCGTCGATCAGAATCCGTCAGTTCAAGGCACCCATCGCACGCAATAGCCCGCTATTGCGAAGATGGGCAACGCGGAAATGGCGGATTCTGGCGGCAAGATCACGTTCCACGACCGGCTCAGAGGTTCCTGTAGCCAGACGGATCAAGAGCTTGCGCTATGCGCCCCGATGAACTCACGGATTCAGGCGGAGGGAAGGGCTTCCCAACCGGGCACGTAGCGCCGGGTGCAGGCGCCACGCCAGATTCGGTCGGAGGTTCCCTCACTCAGACATCCAGATTCGAGGCGTACAGGGCATTCTGCTCGATGAATTCGCGGCGCGGATCCACCTGGTCACCCATCAGGGTGGTGAAGACCTGGTCGGCAGCGACGGCATCCTCGATCTTCACCTGCAACAGCCGGCGGGCCTCCATATCCATGGTGGTTTCGAACAGCTGTTCGGGATTCATCTCCCCCAGGCCCTTGTAACGCTGGATGTTCTGGCCACGTCTGGCCTCTTCCATCAGCCAGTCTACCGCCTCGGCAAAGGAGTTCACCGGTCTTTCCCGCTCACCACGGCGGACGCGGGCATCCTGTCCGATCAGTCCCTCCAGGCGTTCACCCAGGCCGCGGAAGGAGCGGTATTCCACCGAATCGAAAAACTCCGCCGACAGATGCTGTTCGTCGGGAATGCCATGGGTAAGGCGCACCACCTTCAGATCGAAGGGTGCTTCCTGCTCACCGTTCACGCAGATCTCATAACGATGGCCCGGCTGCATGTCTTCGTTCAGACGCCGGGTGATCTCCCCGCACCAGGCTTCCATCCGGGCCCGGTCGTGGAGCATGCCCTTGTCCACCGTCTCCATGGAAATGAGCCGTTCCAGTACCCGCCGATCGTAGCGTTTGGACAGGCGGGCGATGGTGGACTGCACCGCGATGTGTTCCTTGGCCAGGGTCT
Source organism: uncultured Chromatiales bacterium (assembly GCA_964409585.1). Lineage (GTDB taxonomy): Bacteria > Pseudomonadota > Gammaproteobacteria > JACKNK01 > CAYPEH01 > CAYPEH01. The sequence continues at coordinate 8,110 of CAYPEH010000009.1, forward strand.
CCAGGGCGGTACCGGTAATCGGCGGCGCATCGGCATCGACGAACAAGGCCGCCTTGTCCATGGCCATCTGCAACAGATAGGCGTTCAGTTCGGCGTCGTCCTTCACGTATTTTTCCTGCTTGCCCTTCTTCACCTTGTACAGGGGCGGCTGGGCGATGTAGATGTGCCCGCGCTCGATCAGCTCCGGCATCTGCCGGTAGAAGAAGGTCAGCAACAGGGTGCGGATGTGTGATCCATCCACGTCCGCGTCGGTCATGATGATGATGCGGTGGTAACGCAACTTGTCCGGGTTGAACTCCTCGCGGCCGATACCACAGCCCAGTGCCGTGATCAGGGTGCCCACCTCGGCGGAAGACAGCATCTTGTCGAAGCGGGCCTTTTCCACATTGAGAATCTTGCCCTTGAGTGGAAGGATCGCCTGATATCTGCGGTCCCTGCCCTGTTTGGCGGAACCGCCGGCGGAATCACCCTCCACCAGATAGAGTTCGGACAGGGCCGGGTCCTTCTCCTGGCAATCGGCCAGCTTGCCCGGCAGGCCCGCCACGTCCAGGACCCCTTTGCGGCGTGTCATCTCACGGGCCTTGCGTGCCGCCTCACGGGCACGGGCGGCCTCGATCATCTTGCCCACCACCGCCTTGGCCTCTTGGGGCTGCTCCAACAGGAAATCATTGAGGCGCTCTGCCATGGTGGATTCCACCGCCCCCTTCACCTCGGAGGAGACCAGCTTGTCCTTGGTCTGGGAGGAAAACTTGGGGTCCGGCACCTTCACGGACAATACGGCGGTCAGGCCCTCCCGCGCATCGTCGCCGGTGGTGTTCACTTTGGCCTTCTTCGCCAAACCCTCCCGCTCGATGTACTGGTTGAGCGTGCGGGTCAGGGCCGCACGGAATCCGGCCAGGTGGGTACCCCCATCCCGTTGTGGGATGTTGTTGGTGAAGCAAAAGATATTTTCCTGGTAGGAATCGTTCCACTGCATGGCCACCTCGATACCCAGGTCGTCCTTCTTGGTGTTGAAGTAGAAGACCGTGGGGTGCAGAGGGGTCTTGTTGCGGTTCAGATGCTCGACGAAGGCGCGGATCCCGCCCTGGTATTCGAAGACGTCCTTCTTGTCCGTGCGTTCGTCGGTCAATGCGATGCGCACGCCGGAGTTGAGGAAGGACAGTTCCCGCAAGCGCTTGGCCAGGATGTCGTAGTGATATTCGATGTTGGTGAACACTTCCGCACTGGGCTTGAAGTGCACCTCGGTGCCGGAATGGGTGGTTTCACCGATCACCGCCAAGGGGGCCACCGGTTCACCCATGCGGTATTCCTGCTGGTGAATCTTGCCGTCGCGGTGAATGGTCAGGCACAGCCTGTCCGACAGGGCATTGACCACGGAAACCCCCACGCCGTGAAGACCGCCGGACACCTTGTAGGAATTGTCGTCGAACTTACCTCCCGCGTGCAGGACGGTCATGATGACTTCGGCGGCGGATCTTCCTTCTTCCGGGTGTATGTCCACCGGGATGCCACGGCCATCGTCCGTGACCGTGATAGATTCATCGCTGTGGATGATGACGTTGATCTCCGAGCAATGCCCAGCCAGGGCTTCATCGATGGCGTTGTCGACCACTTCGAACACCATGTGATGCAGACCGGTGCCATCGTCCGTGTCGCCGATATACATACCCGGGCGTTTGCGCACAGCCTCCAGCCCTTTGAGGACTTTGATGGAGGAGGAGTCGTAACGGGATGTATCGGACATGTCGTTTCCTTGGAATTGGCTGGAAGCAGTTATTAACCCGGCGACCCAGTAGGTCAGATTCAGAGCTTCAGGCAGGTTCCCTATCCAGGCGCGTGCCGCAGGCAAGGGTAGCTCCCTTGCCAAGGCGCGCAACACCGAGAGGGGGCCTGCCTGAAGCTCCTAGCGGGTTGATTACTTTATGACAGGCCGCACTGTGCGCGCCCGCGGACTGTGTTGTCGAAACTGGCTGTAGAAGTGCTACAGCGGCGTTTCGACGCCTTGCCGCGGACACGCACAGCACGGCTGAATCCGGCCTACTGGGTCGCCGGGTAAATATTATAACACTGGCGAAACCTCACCCTGTTTCACGTGAAACAGGGAGCGGGGTTGCAGGATCCCGGACAGATCTGTGTCCTCCGTCGCCGTTACCAGGACTTGCCCAGGATAGTCCTGAAGGATCCGGGAAAAGATCGCTCTCCGGCTCTCGTCCAGCTCCGCGGGCAGATCATCGACCAGCAATACAGGCCGCGTGCCCATGATCCGATGAACGGTCAGACATTGCGCCAACAGGCCGCAGGCGGAAAGCATTTTCTGTTGCCCCCGCGAGGCGACCGATTTGACCGGCCGACCGTTCAGCTTCAGTTTCAAGTCCATTCGATGCGGTCCATAGCGCGTAAAGCCTCTTTGACTGTCATGCTCCCAGGCATCATCCAAGGCCTCCTGCAATGACTTGCCGGCGGGATAACCGGGGTCGACGGACATCTCGATGCACGCATCGTCCAGCAATCTCGCGATCAACTGGTTCCAGACCGGTTTCAACTGTTCCATGAATTTATCCCTGGCCGACTCCATGGCGAGGGCGGATTCCAAGAGTCCGGACTCCCAGGTCCTGACCAGCCTGCGGGGGCTGCCTGACCGCAGGGCCGCGTTTCTCTGCCGCAGGGCAGAACGGTATCTGCGCCAGGTTTGCAGAAAGGATGGTTTCACGTGAAACACACCCCAATCCAGAAAACGGCGCCTCCATTCCGGACCCGCCTCGAAAAGTCTGTGACTCTCCGGGCTGATCAAGCGCAGGGGCAGTTGCTGGCTCAACTCGCTGTTGGATTCGGCATCCCTGCCGGCGACACGGGTGCGATGTGTCCCCCTGCCGCGCTCGATGCCCAAGGAGATACGTTCCTGTCCGGCGTGCCGGACCCAGGCCTGAAGCCGGAAACGCTGACAGCCTGAGGTGGTGAGTGCCGACAGGTGGCGGCTGCGAAAGGACCGCCCGTTGGAGAGATAGAAAAATGCCTCCAGTAGACTGGTCTTGCCGGAGGCATTGGGTCCCGTGATCAGATTGATCCCTGGACTGGGCTGGATACTGACCGATTCCAGGTTGCGGAAATTTCTGATTTCGATGGATTCGACGATGGGCACGTATTTCCCGGTGATTACGGATTATCCGAACAAATACCGGGGGAAGGGGTATCAACGCTCCCGCAGGCCATTGATTTTCATCCTTCCCTCAATAGGTAATCCCCCGGAAGGAGGGCTCTGATCCAGTCGCTACGCGCCTTGTTAGAGTTTCCTTACAGACGCATGGGCATGACCACGTAACGGCAGTCACCCTCCCCGGCGGGTTCGATCATGGTGGAACTCTGACCGTCGTGAAAGAGGAACTGGACCTCTTCCTCTTCTATGGCGCCCAGGGCATCCAGGAGGTAGTTGACGTTGAAGCCGATTTCGATGGCATGCCCGTCGTAGTTCACTTCCATCTCATCCTCCGCCTGCTCCTGTTCCGGATTGTGGGCGAGGATTTTCAAACTGCCAGGCTCGATGTTGAGCCGGATTCCACGGTATTTCTCGTTGGAGAGGACAGCCGTGCGGGCAAAGGCCTGGCGCAACTGCTCACGGTTGGCGACCATGATCTGTCCATCGCGTGAAGGAAGCACGCGATCATAGTCCGGAAAACGTCCATCGATGAGTTTGGTGGTGTAACGCACATCGGGGAAACTGACGCGGACGTGATTGATGCCGACTTCCAGTGTGCATTCCTGGCTGCCGCCCTCCAGCAGTTTCAGCAGTTCCTGGACACCCTTGCGCGGCAGTATCACCTGGCGTTTGTGTTCCACATCCACATCGCCCCTTGCCGTACACATGGCCAGCCGGTGACCATCGGTAGCCACGGCACGAATTTCACCCGCCTGAATCTCGATCAGCAGTCCGTTGAGGAAATAGCGGACGTCCTGGACCGCCATGGCGAAATGCGTACGCTCGATGAGGTTCTTCAGCAAGGATTCGGGCACAGTCAGTGTCGCGACATCACCGATATCCTCCACCAGTGGAAAATCCTCCGCCGGCAGAGTGGACAGGCGGAAACGGCTGCGGCCGGATATGACATGGACCCGGTCCTGATCCTGCTTCAGCTCGATGGAGGCGGAATCGGGCAGATTGCGGCATATATCCACCAGTTTTCGTGCCGGTACCGTGACCTCCCCTTCCTGCCGCACATCCACCGGAACCTTGGCAACCAGTTCCACCTCCAGGTCTGTTGCGGTAATGAGAAGCGTCTGTCCCTCGGTCCGAATCAGGAAGTTGGAAAGTACAGGCAGGGTCTGGCGACGTTCCACCACACTGATGATCTGCATCAGTGGCGACAGGAGGGTGTCCCTATCGGTAATGAATCGCATATGGCACCTATATCTATATTTCTTTTTAGATTTGATTATGTTGATGGTTAGTCCGGCTGTTTCCTGTGGACAACCGTTATTTCCATTGATTATTCAATCACTTTTGCTGAAAGACAAACTGTGGATTCGCGCCTGGATTCTCTGTTGGTCAGATGTGGATAACTCCGTCGCGTCCGGACATCCCCAACTTATCCACATCATCCTGACAGGATTCTCAACAGGTTCTCATAGTCTTCCATGACCCTGGCATCGCTGGCCCGCAATTCCTCCACCCTGTGGCATGCGTGGATCACCGTGGTGTGGTCACGTCCACCGAAGGCGTCTCCGATTGTCGGCAAGCTGTGGTCGGTCAGTTCCCTGGCCAGCGCCATGGCGATCTGCCGGGGGCGGGTGATGGAACGGCTGCGGCGCTTCGACAGCAGATCCGCCACGCGGATCTTGAAGTAATCCGCCACGGTCTTCTTGATGTGGTCCAGGTTCACCAGTTTGTCGTGCTGATTGAGCAGATCCCGCAGGGCATCCTTGACGAACTCCAGGTCGATCTCGCGGGCGGTGAATCGGGAATTGGCGATCACGCGGCACAGGGCCCCCTCCAGTTTCCGCACATCGGCGCGTACCCGCTTGGCGATGAAGAAGGCCACCTCGTCGGGCAGATTGACACCGGCCTCCCGGGCCTTGCTCTGCAGGATCGCCACGCGGGTCTCGAACTCCGGCGGCTCGATCTCCACCGCCAGGCCGGAGGCGAAGCGGGACTTGAGGCGGTCCTGCAATCCGTCCACCTCGCTGGGATAACGGTCGCAAGTGAGGATGACCTGTTGCTGGTTGTCCAGCAGGGCGTTGAAGGTATGGAAGAATTCTTCCTGGGTGCGTTCCTTGTTGGCGAATAACTGCACGTCGTCGATCAACAAGACATTGACCGAGCGATAGTAACGCTTGAATTCATCCATGCTGTTGCGGCGAAGCGCCTTGACCATGTGGCCGAGAAAGTGTTCGGCGGACATATAGGCCACCTTGTGGGCGGCGCCCTTCTCCAGCAGGGCATTGGCGACCGCGTGCATCAGATGGGTCTTGCCGAGGCCGGTGCCGCCGTAGAGCAGCAGCGGATTGTAGGCCGTGCCGGGATTGTCAGCGACCTGGCGGGCGGCCGCGTGCCCGAAGTGGTTGGATTTTCCGACCACGAACCGGCTGAAAACGAAATCGGGGTTGATACCGGCGCCCGCAGGCTCGCCCGGGCTCGCGGGTTGCTTCGTCGCGGAGAAACTCCTCCCCTTCGCGAAGGGTTCATTCCCTTTTTTCGCTGCCTTGCGGATCGCACCGATCTCCAGCCTTACCGGGCAGGCATGGTGGCCACCGACCCGTTCCAGGGTCTGTTCAATGGTGCCGAGAAAGTGATCGCGAACCCAGTCGAGGACGAAGCGGTTGGGTGCCAGCAGCCGCAGGCCTTCTTCGGTGAGATCTGCTTGCAGGGGTCTGATCCAGGTGTTGAGCTGCTGTTCATTCAATTCGGATTCCAGCCGTTCCACACACCTGGACCACAGCGATGCATCCACCGAAGCTTTCCCCCCTGTAAACAAGAATTATGGAACCGTGAAAGGAATCCGAGTCTATACCCCTTGCCGGAGCTTATCCACAACCCCTTGGGGGCCCCTGCCGCCCCGGATTTTTTTGACAGTGCCCGCAGGTTTCCATAGAATACGCTTCCTTTTTTTCGGTCCTTTTAGCAAAAGTTGTCGCGATCATGAAAAGAACCTTCCAGCCCAGCAACCTGCGGCGTAAGCGCACCCACGGTTTCCGTGCCCGCATGGCCACCAAAAATGGCCGTCGTGTCATTGCCCGCCGTCGTGCCAAGGGCCGCGTGCGTCTGACCCCCTGAGCGGACTCAACACATCGGGCCCTTTGCGAGGGGCATCGTTTCCGCGCCGGGCGCGCCTGACGGAGCCATCCCAGTTCCGGCGGGTATTTTCCGGCGCGTTTCGTTCCGGGGACCCGCTGTTGACGGTTCTGGCCAGGGAGAATGGGCAACGGCACCCGCGGCTGGGCCTGGCCATTGCCCGCAAGACCCTGCGCCGCGCCGTGGACCGCAACCGTGTCAAGCGCCTGATCAGAGAAAGCTTCCGGCTCAATGCTGGGCGTCTGCCCGCGGTGGATATCGTCGTGTTGGCCCGTCCCGGTTTGCAGCGACGTTCCAATCGGGAGATAGTCGATTCCCTGACCCGCCATTGGGTTAGAATCACCGCCGGGTTTTCCGCCCCCACCAAGTGACACCGACACGCCGATTCCCAATGGACAATCAACGCTTTTTCCTCTTCATCGCCCTGGCCTTCATCCTCTTCCTGCTGTGGGGGGAATGGCAGAAGGAGTACGGTTCCCCGGCACAGACGGCCTCCGTCCCTGCTGCCACCACGGGTGGGGTCGCCGGTCCTCCGGATCGGACGGCATCGTCCGGACAACCACTGCCTGCAGCGGCCGATCTGCCCCAAGCACAATCCCTGCCGGCCTCGGCGGCCACCTCCACACCGGCCAGCGGGCTGAAGAGCGCCCAGCGTGTGCGCGTCACCACCGATGTGCTCTATATCGAGATCGATACCCTGGGTGGCGACATCCGGGTGGCCGACCTTCTGGCCTACCCGGTGGCGGCGGATCGGCCGGACCAGCCGACCCGTATCATGAGCGATGCCCCTGCTCATCTGTTCGTCACCCAGGCGGGGCTGCTCGGTGATCATCTGCCCAACCACTACACGCTGTTCAGCGCGGACAAGAGCGAGTACCGCCTGAACGAGGGCGAGGATACCCTGGAGGTGCGTCTGAGCTGGAAGGGGGATGATGGCATCGAAGTGGAACGGCTGTACCGTTTCAAACGCGGCTCCTACGCCATCGATCTGGTGCAGCGGGTGAAAAACCCCACGGCCGGGAAGGCCAGTTTCAACCAGTACCTCCGTTTCCTGCGTTCCAAACCAGAGAAAAAAACCGCCTATGGCATGCGCAGCTACATCGGCGCCGCCATTTACAGCGAGGAAGAGAATTACGAGAAGATCGACTTCGACGATCTCGAGGAAGGCCGCCTGAACCGCAGCATCACGGGTGGATGGAGCGCCATGCTGCAGCACTATTTCGTCTCCGCCCTGGTGCCGCCGAAAGACGAGACGAACCAGTACATCGGCAAGGCCATCGGTAACAACCAGTATGTGCTGGACGTGGTTTCACCAACCTATCAGGTCGAACCGGGTGGCAGTATCGAGCTGCATGACACCTTATATATAGGGCCCAAATTGGAGGATATCCTCGCCCCATTGGCGAAGGGCCTGGAATTGACGGTCGATTACGGGTACCTCTACTTCATTTCCGAGCCGCTGCTCTGGGTTCTGAAGTGGATCCATGGATTGATCGGCAATTGGGGCTGGTCCATCGTCATCCTGACCATTCTCATCAAGCTGGCCTTCTACAAACTGTCGGAGACCAGTTACCGCTCCATGGCCAATATGCGCAAGGTCACCCCGAAGATGCAGGCGATCAAGGAACGTTACGGCCATGACAAGCAGCGCCTGAACCAGGCCATGATGGAGCTGTACAAGAAGGAGAAGATCAACCCCCTGGGCGGTTGTCTGCCCATCTTCGTGCAGATCCCGGTATTCATCGCCCTCTACTGGATGCTTTGGGAGAGCGTGGAGATGCGCCATGCCCCCTGGATTCTGTGGATCAACGACCTGTCCAGCGCGGACCCCTATTTCGTCCTGCCCGTGCTCATGGGCGTGAGCATGTTCGTGCAGCAGAAGCTGAATCCGGCGCCGCCCGATCCGGTGCAGGCGAAGATCATGATGGCCCTGCCCTTCGTGTTCACCGTCTTCTTCCTGTTCTTCCCCGCCGGTCTGGTGCTGTACTGGCTGGTGAACAACGTGCTGTCCATCGCCCAGCAGTGGATGATCACTCGCGCGGTGGAAAAGGGCGAGGCATAGCCGGGGCAAGGTTCGCCTTGCCCATGTCCCGGGCATGGGAGCTTCCACGGACACCATTGCCGCCGTTGCCACGCCACCCGGCCGGGGGGGCGTCGGCATCGTACGGGTGTCCGGTCCCCTGACGCGCCGGGTGGCCGAAGCCCTGCTTGGTGTAGTCCCTGAACCCCGCCGCGCCCTGTTCCGTCATTTCCGTGACAGCGAAGGCGAGGCCATTGATTCCGGTCTGGCCCTGTTCTTCCCCGGCCCCCATTCGTTCACCGGGGAAGACGTGCTGGAGTTGCAGGGCCATGGCGGTCCGGTCATCCTCGACCTGCTGCTGGAGCGGGTGACCTCTCTCGGCGTGCGCCTGGCCCGTCCGGGGGAGTTCACCGAACGTGCCTTTCTCAACGACAAGCTGGATCTGGCGCAGGCGGAGGCGGTGGCCGATCTCATCGACAGTGGCTCACGCCAGGCGGCGCGGGCGGCCATGCGTTCCCTGGACGGTGAGTTCTCCCGGCGTATCCATGCCCTGGTGGATGAACTCATCGCCCTGCGAACCTATGTGGAGGCGGCGCTGGATTTCCCCGACGAGGAGATCGATTTTCTCGCCGACCAGGCGGTGGTGGAACGTCTGCGGGGTCTGCTCGAAGACATCACCCATGTCCGTGCCTCGGCCAACCAGGGCCGCCTGCTGCATGAGGGCATGACCGTGGTGCTGGCCGGCCGGCCCAACGTGGGCAAATCCAGCCTGCTCAATGCCCTGGCCGGCCGGGATTCGGCCATCGTCACCAACATCCCCGGCACCACCCGCGACCTGCTGCGTGAATACATCCAGATCGATGGCATGCCCCTGCATGTGATCGACACCGCCGGATTGCGCGAGGGGGGCGATGAGGTCGAACAGGAAGGCATGCGCCGCACCTGGGCGGCAGTGGAAAAGGCCGACCGTATCCTGTTGCTGGTGGATGACCGCGAGGGATTCGGCAGCGGGGAGCAGGCCATCGTCGAACGCCTGCCGGCCGGAGTGCCCCTGACCGTGGTACGCAACAAGATCGATCTGACGGGCGCCAGCCCCGGCATCCAGTCCGGCGAGCACGGCGAGGAAATCCGGCTGTCGGCCCGGGACGGTCTGGGCCTGGAGGTCCTGCATGGGCACCTGAAGTCGGTGATGGGATTCCAGGATGCCAGCGCCGGTGGTTTCAGTGCCCGCCGCCGTCACCTGGATGCGCTGGAACGGGCGGCGGCCAGCATGGAGAGAGGGCTGGACCGGCTGACCGTGGACCATGCCGGCGAACTGCTGGCCGAGGAACTGCGTCAGGCCCAGGAGTCCCTGGCCGAGATCACCGGGGAATTCAGCGCCGACGATCTGCTGGGGCGGATCTTCTCCAGTTTCTGCATCGGCAAATAGTTTGAGCCCGCCTGATTCATGGTGGCGGCCGAAGCCTACGGTGACCGAATGAAAACCATTGCCAACCATCGGGAACAGCCCTTCCCCCTGGCGGTGAGGGGCTTCAGCCTATCACGGCCCTGGCTTGTTCCGGCGCGCCTGGGCTGGCTCTTCACTCAAGCGGTAGCCACGGCTACCCCTTTCGCTCCAGAGCGGCGCCCAGACGCACCCGCCCGGCGCCAGGAGCCGCGATCCACCATGAATCAGGCGGGCCGATGATCCATCCGCAATCCTTCGATGTCATCGTCATCGGCGGCGGCCATGCCGGTACCGAAGCGGCACTCGCGGCGGCCCGCATGGGCCGGCGCACCCTGCTGCTCACCCACAACATCGAAACCCTCGGGCAGATGAGCTGCAACCCGGCCATCGGCGGCATCGGCAAGGGCCATCTGGTCAAGGAGGTGGATGCCCTGGGCGGCCTGATGGCCCAGGCCGCCGACCGGGCCGGGATCCATTTCCGCATCCTCAACGCCCGCAAGGGGCCGGCGGTGCGGGCGACGCGCGCGCAGGCGGATCGAATACTGTACAAAAAAACAGTTCGATACCATCTCGAGCATCAGCCCAATCTGAGACTGTTCCAACAGGCGGCCGATGACCTGATCGTCGAGCAGGGCCGTGTCACGGGTGTCGTCACGCAGATGGGGCTGCGTTTCCATGCCCGGACGGTGGTGTTGACGGTCGGCACCTTCCTCGCCGGCCGTATTCATATCGGGCTGTCCAATCACGAGGGGGGACGTGCCGGTGATCCGCCGTCCATGGCCCTGGCGGCGCGGTTGCGCGAGTTGCCGTTGACGGTGGAGAGACTGAAGACCGGAACACCACCGCGTATCGATGGCCGCAGTATCGACTGGTCGAAACTACAGGAACAACCGGGTGACGATCCCGCGCCGGTATTCTCATTCCTTGGCCGCCGCGAACAACATCCCCGGCAGGTGTCCTGTTACATCACCCATACCCACGGCGGGACCCACGACATCATCCGCGCTGCGCTGGACCGTTCACCCATGTACACCGGGGTCATCGAGGGCGTGGGGCCGCGTTACTGCCCCTCCATCGAGGACAAGGTGATGCGTTTCGGCGACAGGGACAGCCACCAGATCTTTCTCGAACCGGAGGGTCTGGACACGCCGGAGATCTATCCCAACGGTATCTCCACCAGTCTGCCCTTCGATGCCCAGTTGGCCCTGGTGCATTCCATACCGGGACTGGAAAAGGCGCATATCACCCGCCCCGGCTACGCCATCGAATACGATTTCTTCGATCCCCGCGATCTGCATCCCTGGCTGGAGAGCAAGCACCTGCCGGGTTTGTTCATGGCGGGCCAGATCAACGGTACCACCGGCTATGAGGAAGCGGCCGCCCAGGGACTGCTGGCCGGGGCCAATGCCGCGCTTCAGGCCGCCGGCCGGGAGCCATGGTGGCCCCTGCGGGAGCAGGCGTATCTGGGCGTGATGGTGGACGACCTCATCACCCGCGGCACGCAGGAACCCTACCGCATGTTCACCAGCCGCGCGGAGCACCGCCTGCTGCTCCGCGAGGACAATGCGGATCTGCGCCTGACCGAGACGGGCCGCCGCCTGGGGCTGGTGGACGAGGCGCGCTGGCGGGCCTTCGAACGGAAACGGGAGAACCTGGAGCGGGAACGGCAGCGGTTGCGCGATACCTGGGTCCGCCCCGGCGGCGAGGCGGCAAAGGTGGCGGAGCGCGAATACGGCCTCCGTCTCGCCCGGGAATACCGTGCCCTGGATCTGCTGCGGCGGCCGGAAATGAACTATGCCAGGCTGGTCTCCCTGCCGGGGGTGGGGCCAGGTGTCGGTCAGGAGGACGTGGCCGAGCAGGTGGAGATCCAGGCCAAGTATGCCGGTTACATCGAGCGCCAGCTGGCGGAGATCGAACGTACCCGCAAACAGGAGCAGAAGAGGCTGCCGGAGGACTTCGACTATGCCGCGGTGCCGGGTCTGTCCGCCGAGGTGCGCGAGAAGCTGATGCGGGTACGGCCGGATACGGTGGGTCAGGCCGCGCGCATCCCCGGTGTCACCCCGGCGGCGGTGTCGCTGTTGCTGGTGCATTTGAAGCGCCGTGACCGCCCGGAGGGTGCGTCATGAGCCAGGCGGGGACGAGACAGGCACGCCTGGCCGAGGGGGTGGGCCGGCTGGGTCTTGCGCTGGGCGGGGCCGAACAGGCGCGGTTGCTCGCCTACCTGGATCTGCTGGCGAAGTGGAACCGGATCTACAATCTCACGGCGGTGCGTGATCCCGACGAGATGCTCACCCTGCACCTGCTCGATTCCCTGTCCGTGACGCCCTGGGTCCAGGGGGAACGGGTACTGGATGTGGGCAGCGGTGCCGGCCTGCCGGGCATCCCGCTGGCCATCGCCCTGCCCCGCTTCCGCTTCACGCTGCTGGACAGCAATGCCAAGAAGACCCGTTTCATGATCCAGGCGGTGGCGGAACTGGGCCTGGACAACGTGCGGGTGGAACAGGCCCGTGTCAGCGAATTCAAGCCGGAAAAGTCCTTCAATACGGTGATCTCCCGCGCCTTTGCCTCCATTGCGGATTTCCTCGATGGCGCCGGCCATCTGAGTGCCGCCGATGGGCAACTGCTGGCGATGAAGGGGGTATATCCCCGGCAGGAACTGGAGGGGCTGCCGCCGGGATTCCGGCTTGAATCGGTGCAAAAGCTGATGGTGCCGGGGCTGAAGGCGGAACGGCACCTGGCCATTCTGTCGCCACAGTCCGGGTAGGGAACCTCTGATCAAGCCATGAACTCGTATCTTGCGTCCAGAATGCCCGGCTTTTTCGTTGCAAATCTTCGCAATGGCGGGCTATTCCATGCGATTTGCGCCTCAAATCCGGACATTCTGAATCACAATCTACTTCGTCCAGATTTAATCAGAGGTTCCCTAGTTCGTGTGCCACCCCTTTTTTGGGTAGCATATCCAGCCCCCGAGACCGAATGCAGCCTCTCGCCATGAGCCGGACAATCGCCATCGCCAATCAGAAAGGTGGAGTGGGCAAGACCACCACCGCGGTCAATCTGGCCGCCTCCCTGGCGGCTACCCAGCGTCGCGTGCTGCTGGTGGACATGGATCCCCAGGGTAACGCCACCATGGGCAGCGGTATCGACAAGCACGAGGTGGAGCACACCGCCTATGAAAGCCTGGTGGGTGGGGTCAACATCGAAGAGACTCTGGTCAGGGCCGCGGAAGGCGGATTCGATCTGTTGCCCGGCAACACCGATCTGACCGCGGCGGAAGTGGAACTGATGAACGCCAACATGCGCGAGCACCGTCTGCGCCTGGCCCTGGAGCGGGTGCGTGGCAACTACGACTATGTGCTGGTGGACTGCCCGCCCTCGCTCAATATGCTCACCATCAACGCCCTGGTGGCGGCGGATGGCGTGCTCATCCCCATGCAGTGCGAATACTACGCCCTGGAGGGGCTGTCCGCCCTGATGGCCACCATCGAACGGGTGCGCAGCCGCATCAATCCGCGTCTCCAGATCGAAGGTGTACTGCGCACCATGTACGACCCGCGCAACAAACTGTCGGCGGAGGTATCGGGCCAGCTCACCGGGCATTTCGGCGATCGTGTCTATCGCACCATCGTGCCGCGCAACGTACGCCTGGCCGAGGCACCCAGCCACGGCCTGCCGGCCATGTACTACGATCGTTCATCCCGTGGCGCCATGGCCTATCTGGCCCTGGCCGGCGAGATGCTGCGCCGTAACCAGCCGCCGGCGGCGCCCGCCTACGCTTCTTGAGGCGGGGCGTTTTCTCCCTGCAAGCATTCGACGGATTCAGGTTTCCCATGGCAGCCAAGAAACGCGGACTCGGACGTGGACTCGATGCCCTCATTCCAGGGGCCTTCGGCGGACAGGCACCGTCCCCCGCCAAGGCGGATGGAGATCTGCGTGAACTGCCGGTGGAACTGATCCAAAGGGGGCAGTATCAGCCGCGCCATGGTTTCGACAGCGAATCCCTGGAGGAACTGGCCGCCTCCATTCGTGCCCAGGGGGTGGTGCAACCCATCGTGGTCCGCTCCATCGGCCCGGATACCTTCGAGATCATCGCCGGCGAACGCCGCTGGCGCGCCGCCCAGATGGCCGGTTTGCAGACGATTCCGGCGGTGGTGCGCGACGTGCCCGATCAGGCTGCCGTGGCCATGGCCCTGATCGAGAACATTCAGCGTGAGGATCTGAATCCACTGGAAGAGGCCAATGCCCTCAAACGCCTGATCGATGAATTCGGCCTCACCCACCAGCAGACTGCGGAGGCGGTGGGCCGCTCGCGCACCGCGGTCAGCAACCTGTTGCGGCTGCTGGAACTGGCCCCGGCGGTCAAGGAAATGGTCGATCAACGCCGCTTGGAGATGGGCCATGCCCGCGCCCTGCTGGCACTGGATCCACAGCAGCAGGAGGCGGTTGGCCGGCAGGTGGCCTCCCGCGGCCTGTCCGTGCGTGAGACCGAGGCGCTGGTCAGGAGGGTGCTGCATCCACCGGCACCGAAAGCGGAAAAAGCCATGGATCCGGATATCCGGCGCTTGCAGGATGAACTGGGTTCACGCCTGGGGGCCCGGGTGCAGATCCAGCACGGCAGTGCCGGCAAGGGCAGACTGGTCATCCAGTACAACGATCTGGACGAACTCGACGGTATCCTGGCCCACATCAAGTGACTCACCCGCCTGCCTCCGGCAGGTATTAACCCGGCGGCCAAGTATGCCGGATTCAGCCGCGCTGTGCGTGTTCGCGGCAAGGCGTCGAAACGCCGCTGTAGCACTTCTACAGCCAGTTTCGACAACGCAGTCCGCGGGCGCGCACAGCGCGGCCTGTCATTAAAAAGATCAACCGGTCAGGAGCTTCAGGCAGGCCCCCTGTCGGTGTTGCGCGCCTTGGCAAGGGAACCCTGCCCTTGCCGGCGGCGCGCGCCTGGACAGGGAACCTGCCTGAAGCTCTGAATCTGACATACTTGGCCGCCGGGTTAATATTAGCAAATCCTTAGATTTGTATTTCTTATCGGCTCATTATTGACCAACCTCAAGGCAATACATATACTGCGCGCCCGTTGTGCAGCGCCGTGGGTGTCTCCTGCCGCCGCGGCCGGAGGGCGTGTGGACACGGAAACCGACCATGCGAAGCGACCGGCTGCTGCCGTTATTGCAGATTGCCATCACTCTGGTGGTCGCGGGCGTCTGCATGCTGACGGGGGGGAGCGGATCGGCGGGTGCCGCGCTCTATGGCGGTGGCGTCACGGTGTTCAACACCGTCCTGATGGCGCGCAGCGTGGACCGCGCCACCCGCGGTGGGATGGTTTGGGTCTATCTGGGTTCCGTGCAGAGGTTTGCGTTCGCCCTCGCGGCGCTGGCCCTGGGTATGGGTTACCTGAAGCTGGAGCCACTGCCACTGGTGTTGGCCTTCGGGGCCGCCTACCTGGGCCATGTGGCCTTGGCGGGATTACAGCGCTTTTTGACTGATTGAAGAACGCTTGTGAGGGACCGCCCGAAGGCGGGACCGGGAAGACAGATCAACGAAATCCTTTGGACGGCATCATGCGTCCGGAATACTTGGGGAGCCGAGCGTGGCCTCGTCGACAGACCTGACTGCTGCTGAGTACATCAAGCACCATCTCACCAACCTGACCTTCGGTCAGCATCCGGATGGCACCTGGGGGATGGCCCACGACGCCGCCGAGGCCAAGGCCATGGGCTTCATGGCTATCCATGTCGATACCATGTTCTGGTCCATCCTCTGCGGCGTGGTCTTCCTGCTCGTGTTCCGCGCCGCTGCCAAGGCCGCCACTTCCGGCATCCCCGGCGGTTTGCAGAATTTCGTCGAATGGGTCGCCGAATTCATCGATACCAGTGTGCGCGGTTCCTTCAGCGGCAGGAACGATCTGGTCGCTCCGCTGTCCATGACCATCTTCGTCTGGATCTTCCTCATGAACTTCATGGATCTGGTGCCGGTGGACATCATCCCCTGGCTGTCCCGCCTGCTCGGTATCCATTTCATGAAGGTGGTACCCACCACCGACCCCAATGCCACCTTTGGCATGGCCATAGGCGTGTTCATCCTGGTGCTCTACTACAGTATCAAGATCAAGGGTATCGGTGGTTTCGCCGGTGAGCTGACCATGCAGCCGTTCGCTTCCAAGAACCCGCTGGTGATGGCCCTGTTCATCCCCATCAACCTGTTGCTCGAAGGCGTCAGCCTGATCGCCAAGCCGGTCTCCCTGGCCCTGCGACTGTTCGGCAACATGTACGCGGGCGAAATGATCTTCATCCTCATCGCCATCATGTACAGCGCCGGTGCGCTGCTGGGTGTGTTCGGCGGTGTGCTGCAACTGGGCTGGGCGATCTTCCATATCCTGATCGTCACCCTGCAGGCATTCATCTTCATGACCCTGACCATCGTCTACCTGGATATGGCTCACAATGAGCACTGACGGTCGGGCCTAAACGATTCATTTTCACCATTTCCAACTCACCAATAGCCGGGAGAAACCAATGGAACAAGCTTTGCTGTACATCGCTGGTGCGATCATGATGGGTATGGGTGCTCTGGGCGCTGCCGTCGGCATCGGTGTGCTGGGTGGCCGCTTCCTCGAAGGTGCCGCCCGCCAGCCTGAGCTGATCCCCATGCTGCGCACCCAGTTCTTCATCGTCATGGGTCTGGTCGACGCGGTGCCCATGATCGCCGTGGGTCTGGCCATGTACGTGTTGTTTGCCGTCGCTGGCTAATCACGGGGCCTGCGTGGCCCTTTTGATCGCGTATTCGCACGGGGTGACTCCGGGATGAATATCAACCTGACTCTCATTGGTCAGATGCTGGTCTTCGTGGTGTTCGTATGGTTCACCATGAAGTTCGTATGGGCCCCCATCATGGAGGCCCTGGAAGCGCGCAAGAAGCAGATCGCCGACGGTCTCGCTGCCGCCGAGCACGGCAAGCGCGAACAGGTGCTGGCCGAACAGCGCGCCAAGGACACGCTCAAGCAGGCCAAGGTAGAAGCCGCCGAGATCCTGGCCAACGCCCAGAAACGGGCAGCCGAAATCGTGGAAGGCTCCAAGGAGGATGCACGTGCCGAGGGTGAGCGCATCCTCGCCGCCGCCCGCGCCGAGATCGACCAGGAAAAGAACCGTGCCAAGGAGGATCTGCGTTCGGAAGTGGTCGCCCTCGCCCTGGCCGGTGCCGAAAAGATCCTGGAGCGTGAAATCAACGCCGCTGAACACAACGACTTCCTCGTGAAGTTGAGCAAGCAACTCTGACCAGTCCGATGGAAGACATCACCACCATCGCCCGGCCCTACGCCACCGCGGTATTCGACCAGGCCAGGGAAGAAGACAATCTCGGACTATGGTCCGAGATGCTCGCCTTTCTGGCCTCGGTGAGCGCGGACCCGCAGCTCGCCGGCATCATCTCCGACCCCCGCATCGACAAGGACAAGAAGACCGCCCTGATGCTCGACATCTGTGGTGGCCGTCTGTCCAGGACCGGGGAGAATTTCCTCAAAGTGCTGGTGGCCAATGGCCGCTTGGGCGTGGTGGGCGAGATTGCCCGCATCTTCGATGAACTTCGTGCCGAGGCCGAAGAGCGCATCGAGGTGCAGGTCACCTCGGCCTATGCGCTCAATGCAAAACTGGAGAAGGAAATCGCCGATGCCATGCGCAAGCGCTTGGGGCGTGAAGTGAACGTGACCACGGAAATCGACCGTTCCATCATGGCGGGCGTGGTCATCCGTGCCGGTGACCTGGTGATCGATGCCTCCGTACGCGGACGTTTGCAGCAGCTTGCGGCCGAACTGACGGCCTAGGGCCCAGGCCGCGAAACAGGATCCAAGAGCCGGCGTGACCCGTACGCCGGCCTGAAAAAGTCAAGGGGTTTTTACGATGCAGCTCAGTGCTACCGAGATCAGCAATCTCATCAAGAAGAAGATCGAGAACTTCGATCTCGAGACCGAGGCCCGTACCGAGGGTACCGTGGTCACCCTGACCGACGGTATCGTCCGCATCCACGGCCTGTCCGATGCCATGTCCATGGAAATCCTGGAGTTTCCGGGCAACACCATGGGGCTTGCACTCAACCTGGAGCGCGATTCGGTGGGTGCCGTCATCATGGGCGAATACGGCCACATTTCCGAGGGCGATACGGTCAAGTGCACCGGCCGCATCCTCGAAGTACCGGTGGGTCGTGGCCTGTTGGGCCGCGTGGTCGATGCGCTGGGCAACCCCATCGACGGCAAGGGTGAGATCAGTGACGTGGAGATGGCCCCCATCGAAAAGGTGGCGCCCGGCGTCATCACCCGCAAGTCGGTGGACCAGCCGGTGCAGACTGGCCTCAAGGCCATCGATTCCATGGTCCCCATCGGCCGTGGGCAGCGTGAGCTGATCATCGGCGACCGCCAGACCGGCAAGACCGCCATCGCCGTCGACGCCATCATCAACCAGAAGGGCACGGGCATTAAGTGCATCTACGTGGCCGTCGGCCAGAAGGCCTCTTCCATCGCCGCCGTGGTGCGCAAACTGGAAGAGCACGGTGCGCTGGAACACACCATCATCGTTGCCGCTTCCGCCTCGGATGCCGCCGCCATGCAGTACCTGGCTCCCTATGCCGGCTGCACCATGGGCGAGTTTTTCCGTGATCGTGGTGAGGACGCCCTGATCGTCTATGACGATCTCACCAAGCAGGCCTGGGCCTACCGCCAGGTCTCCCTGCTGCTGCGCCGCCCGCCGGGCCGCGAAGCCTACCCCGGCGACGTGTTCTACCTGCATTCCCGCCTGCTGGAACGCGCCGCGCGTGTCAATGCCGACTACGTGGAAGAGTTCACCAATGGCGAGGTCAAGGGCCAGACCGGTTCCCTCACGGCCCTGCCCATCATCGAGACCCAGGCCGGTGACGTGTCCGCCTTCGTGCCCACCAACGTGATTTCCATCACCGACGGCCAGATCTTCCTGGAGTCCGATCTGTTCAACGCGGGTATCCGCCCGGCCATCAACGCCGGCCTGTCGGTGTCCCGGGTTGGCGGTGCCGCCCAGACCAAGATCATCAAGAAACTCGGCGGTGGCGTCCGTCTGGCATTGGCCCAGTTCCGTGAGCTGGCGGCCTTCTCCCAGTTCGCATCCGACCTGGACGAGTCCACCCGCAAGCAGCTGGAGCGCGGCCAGCGCGTCACCGAACTGATGAAGCAGGCCCAGTATTCCCCGTTGACCATCGCCGAGCAGGCCGTCTCCCTGTTCGCCGCCAACGAGGGCTACCTGGACGATGTGGAGGTGGACAAGGTGGTGGACTTCGAAGCCGCCTTGCACCACTACATGCGTGAAAGCCGGGCCGAACTCCTGGACAAGATCAACGAGAGTGGCGATTACAACGAGGAGATCGAATCCGCGCTGCATGACGCCCTGAAGGATTTCAAGGCCAATCACGCCTGGTAATCCCCGTTTGACCTGACCGCCCACCACGACCAAAGACGAAGAAACCATGGCCGGCGCCAAAGAGATCCGTACCAAGATCAAGAGCATCCAGAACACGCGCAAGATCACCAGCGCCATGCAGATGGTGGCCGCGTCGAAGATGCGCCGTGCCCAGGAGCGCATGAGCGCAGCCCGGCCCTACGGCGAAAAGATGCGTAACGTCGTCTCTCATCTGGCGCATGCCCATCCCGAGTATTCGCACGGGTACATGCAGGAGCGTGAGGTCAAGCGGGTCGGCTACATCATCGTATCCACCGACCGTGGCCTCTGTGGCGGCCTCAACATCAACCTGTTCCGCAAGACCGTGCGGCATATGAAGGAGGTGGATCCCAGCGGGGGCAACATCGATCTGTGCACCATCGGCAGCAAGGCCAGCGGTTTCTTCAAGCGCATGGGCGGCAGGATCGTCGGCGAGGCCTCCCACTTGGGCGACACTCCCCATGTGGAAGAGTTGATCAGCACCGTGCGGGTAATGCTCGATGAATATCTCAACGGCGAGATCGACAAGCTGTATCTGGTGTACAACGAGTTCGTCAATACCATGACGCAGAAGCCGCGCATCGAACAGCTGCTGCCGGTGCATACGCCGCAGGTGAGCGAAGAGATGTCCCACCACTGGGATTACATCTACGAGCCGGATTCCAAGGAGGTGGTCGACCACCTGATGACCCGTTTCATCGAATCCCTGGTCTACCAGGCCGTGGTGGAAAATGCCGCCTGTGAGCAGGCGGCCCGGATGATGGCCATGCAGAGCGCCACGGACAACGCGGGCAAGCTGATCGACGAGTTGCAGCTTGCCTACAACAAGGCCCGCCAGGCGGCGATCACGCAGGAGATCTCCGAGATCGTCAGCGGTGCGGCGGCGATCAGTTGAGGGTATACGAGTTGAACGGTCCGGTGAGTGGAGCTGCGGCCCACGAAATACCCCGGATCGGATTGGTAACTCCCCGGCATCCTGAAAAGTATTTGAGTATCTGAAAATAGAGGACCTGGCCTAATGAGTGCTGGCAAAGTCGTAGAAGTCATCGGCGCGGTGGTCGACGTACAGTTTCCCCGCGAGGATCTGCCCAAGGTGTACGACGCCCTGAAGATCAGCGAACAGGGGCTTACCCTGGAGGTACAGCAGCAGATCGGTGATGGTGTGGTGCGCTGCATCGCCATGGGTTCCACCGACGGCCTGAAGCGTGGTGTCGATGTGGAGAACACCGGTGCCCCGATCTCCGTGCCGGTTGGCCAGAAGACCCTGGGCCGCATCATGAACGTGCTGGGTGAGCCGGTGGACGGTGCCGGCGAGATCGGCGCCGAACAGACCATGCCCATACACCGCCCGGCCCCCAGCTTCGCCGAACAGGCCTCCTCGGTGGAGATCCTGGAGACCGGCATCAAGGTCATCGACCTGATCATGCCCATCGCCAAGGGCGGCAAGGTCGGCCTGTTCGGCGGTGCCGGTGTCGGCAAGACCGTTACCCTGATGGAGCTGATCCGCAACATTGCCGTCGAGCATTCCGGTTTCTCCGTTTTCGCCGGTGTCGGCGAACGCACCCGTGAGGGCAACGACTTCTACCACGAGATGCAGGAAGGTGGCGTGCTGGACAAGGTGGCCCTGGTCTACGGCCAGATGAACGAGCCGCCCGGCAACCGCCTGCGTGTCGCGCTGACCGGTCTGACCATGGCCGAGTTCTTCCGTGACGAGGGCCGCGACGTGCTGCTGTTCGTCGACAACATCTACCGTTACACCCTGGCCGGCACCGAGGTGTCCGCGCTGCTGGGCCGCATGCCTTCCGCAGTGGGTTACCAGCCGACCCTGGCCGAGGAAATGGGCGTCCTGCAGGAACGCATCACTTCCACCAAGACCGGCTCCATCACCTCCTTCCAGGCCGTCTACGTGCCTGCGGACGACTTGACCGATCCGTCTCCGGCCACCACCTTCGCCCACCTGGACGCCACCCTGGTGCTGTCCCGCCAGATCGCCGAGCTGGGCATCTATCCGGCGGTGGATCCGCTGGATTCCACCTCCCGGATTCTCGATCCCAACGTGGTGGGCTCCGAGCACTACGATACTGCCCGTGCCGTGCAGTCCACCCTGCAACGCTACAAGGAGCTGAAGGACATCATTGCCATCCTCGGTATGGACGAGCTGTCCGAGGAAGACAAGTTGACCGTGGCCCGTGCCCGCAAGATTCAGCGCTTCCTGTCCCAGCCCTTCTTCGTCGCCGAGGTGTTCACCGGCAGCCCCGGCAAGTATGTCAGTCTGAAGGACACCATTCGCGGCTTCCAGATGATCACGCAAGGCGAGGTGGACCACCTGCCCGAGCAGGCCTTCTACATGGTCGGCAACATCGAGGAAGCCATAGAGAAAGGCGAGGGCATGTAAGCCGCCGCACAAGAGGCCATCATCATGTCCATGACCATTCACGTCGACATCGTCAGCGCGGAGAAATCCATCTATTCCGGCCCGGCCGAGATGGTGGTGGCTCCGGCCGAGATGGGCGAGGTGGGTATCGCACCCCGCCATACGCCCTTGCTCTCACGCCTCAAGCCCGGTGAAGTCAAGATCATCGAGCCTGGTGGCAATGAAGAGTTCTTCTATGTTTCCGGCGGCATGCTGGAGGTGCAGCCGCACATAGTGACGGTGCTGGCAGATCACTCCGAGCGTGCCCATGATCTGGACGAGGCCGCCGCCAAGCAGGCCAAGGAGCGGGCCGAGCAGTTGCTTGCCGACCAGAAGGGTGACATGGATTACGCCAAGGCCCAGGTGGAACTGGCGCAGGCCATCGCCCAGTTGCGCACCATCGAAAAACTACGCGAAAAACTGCGCTGAAAGGCCGTACCTACCCCCGCATTTCACCGCCATGAGTAAACTCCGCGTCAAAAACAACCGTGTCGTGTCGGTGAAATACCGCATCCTCGACACCCATGGCGAGGTGCTGGAGCAGATGGATACCCCCGTCAGCTTCATCGCTGGACCCCGCAGCGGCCTGTTTCCGAAGATCGACAAGGCCCTGCAAGGCCTGAAGGAAGGCGATACGGTGGATGTGGAGCTGAGTCCCAGCGAGGGCTTCGGCCAATACAATCCCGACCTCACCTTTACCGATGATGTCGTCAACGTCCCCCCGCAGTTCCGCCGTATCGGGGCGGAAGTGACCATGCAGAACGATCGCGGCGAAGAGCGCAAATTCTACGTAACCCGGATCGAGGACGGTAAACTGACGGTGGATGCCAACCACCCCTACGCAGGCAAGACCGTGGTCTTCAAAGTGGAAGTGGTGGAGATCCGCAAGCCCACGGCGGAGGAACTGCAACGGGGCGTTCCCGCCAGCGCCGATGTCCGGACCCTGCATTGACTGCCGCGGCGTGACAACGATCACGCCGCCCCACTCCCTTGACGGGCCTCGCCAGGCCGTTTATTCCATTCGCCGTGACGAGGCGTATAGAATCTCCCACCTTATTCATGGTGGCAGCCGAAGCCCACGGCAAGCGAATGAAAACCATCACCAATCAGCTCGTTTCACCCCAAGGTGGAAGGGCTTCGGCCTATCCCGGTCCTGGCTGGTTCCGGCACGCCTGGGCTTGGGCTTCGCCGAATCCATGGCGGGGGCCATGAATTCGGTTCCACCGGGGCCAGGAACCACGATCCACCATGAATAAGACGGGATCATAGAAAACCGATACCACCATGGATGCAAGCGTAATCATCCTTGCCGCCGGCAAGGGCACCCGTATGCGTTCGAACCTGCCCAAGGTTCTGCATACACTGGCAGGCAGGCCCCTGCTTGCCCATGTCATCGACACGGCACATGAAATTGATGCCCGGCAAATCCATGTCGTCTACGGGCATGGCGGTGAGCAGGTTCCCAGGGCCTTCGATGACCGGTCACTGAGCTGGGTGGAGCAGGCAGAACAGTTGGGAACGGGCCATGCCGTGCGGCAGGCCATGCCGGGAATTCCGGACGGACATGTGGTGCTGGTGCTGTATGGAGATGTGCCGCTGATCCGGCCTGAGACCCTGATGCAGTTGCTGGATGCGGCTGCAGGGGGCGCGTTGGCATTGCTCACGGCCAGGTTCCCCGACCCCAGCGGATATGGGCGCATCATCCGTGATGCGGAAGGCCGGGTACGGCGCATCGTCGAGCACAAGGATGCCGATGCCGAGCAGCTGGCGGTGGATGAGATCAATACCGGCTTTCTGGCGGTGCAGGCCGGCCGTCTGCGCCACTGGGTGGATGCCCTGGAGAACGACAATGCCCAGGGCGAGTTCTACCTGACTGATGTGATCGCCATGGCGGTGGCCGAGGGCGTGGAAATCCGCACCACCCAGCCACAGGAATTGGAAGAGGTGGCCGGAGTCAACGACCGCAACCAACTGGCCGTGCTGGAGCGGCATTACCAGATGAGCCAGGCCCGCCGGCTGATGACCGAGGGGGTCACCCTGCGCGATCCGGCACGCTTCGACCTGCGCGCCGAACTGGTCTGCGGGCGGGACGTGGAAATCGACATCAATGTGATACTGGAGGGCCGGGTGGAACTGGGTGATGGCGTCCGTATCGGCCCCAATTGCCTGCTGCGCGATGCCGTCATCGGCGACGGTGTCGAAATCAAGGCCAATACGGTCATCGAGGATGCCATGGTGGGCGCCCGGGCCATCATCGGACCCTTTGCCCGCCTGCGCCCCGGCACGGTACTGGCGGAACGGGTGCATGTGGGCAATTTCGTCGAAATCAAGAAGTCCCAGGTGGCCGCCGGCAGCAAGATCAACCATCTGAGTTATATCGGTGACGCCAGCGTCGGGGAGCGGGTCAATATCGGTGCTGGTACCATCACCTGTAACTATGATGGTGCCCACAAGCACCGTACCGTCATCGGTGACGACGCATTCATCGGTTCGGACACGCAGCTTGTGGCGCCGGTCAAGGTCGGTGCGGGGGCCACCCTGGGTGCGGGAACCACGCTGACCCGCGACGCGCCCGCCGGTGAACTCACCCTCAGCCGCGTCAGGCAGAGCACCCTGAAAGGCTGGAAACGGCCACAGAAAGACAAGTAGAGGTTCGATCCATGTGTGGAATCGTCGGTGCCGTTGCCCAGCGTATGGTTGCCCCGATCCTGCTGGAAGGTCTGCGGCGTCTGGAATACCGCGGCTATGATTCGGCCGGTGTGGCGGTACTGACCACCGAAGGCAGACTGGACCGGGTTCGTACCAAGGGCAAGGTCCAGGATCTGGCCGATGCCATGGAGACCCATCCACTGCAGGGCAGCACCGGTATCGCCCACACGCGCTGGGCCACCCACGGCGAGCCCAGTACGGCCAACGCCCATCCCCATATCTGCCGGGGTACCGTGGCTCTGGTGCATAACGGAATCATCGAAAACTACAAACAATTGCGTGCCGCGCAGGAGGCCCGTGGCCACGTCTTCACCTCGGAGACCGACACGGAGGTGATTGCCCACCAGGTCTATGACGAACTGGAGTCTGGCAAGGACCTGCTCGAAGCGGTGCAGGCCACGGTAAGCCAACTGGATGGTGCCTATGCTCTGGGTGTGATCAGTAACCGTGAAGCCGGGCGCCTGATCGCCGCGCGCAGCGGCAGCCCCCTGGTGATCGGTGTCGGCATCGGGGAACACTTCATCGCCTCCGACGTGGCTGCCCTGATCCCCGTGACCCAGCAGTTCATCTTCCTGGAAGAAGGCGATATCGCCGATATCCGGCGGGATTCGCTGCGCATCTTCGATGCGGCGGGAAATCCCGTGGAGCGCGAGATCAAGGAGTCGAAACTGTCCGCCGACGCGGTGGAACGTGGCAACTTCCGGCACTACATGCTCAAGGAGATCTACGAGCAGCCCAAGGCCATCGCGGATACCCTGGAGGCCCGTCTGCACAATGGCCGGGTGCTGGAATCGGCCTTCGGCACCGGTGCCGGGGAGATATTCGACCGGATCAAGGCAGTCCAGATCATCGCCTGCGGCACCAGCTACCATGCCGGCATGGTGGCACGGAACTGGTTCGAGGGCCTGGCGGGCATCCCCTGCCGTGTGGAGGTGGCCAGCGAGTTCCGGTACCGCCATCCGGTCGCCGATCCCGACACCCTGGTGGTGACCATTTCCCAGTCGGGTGAGACCGCTGATACGCTCGCCGCGTTGCGGGCGACTCGCAAGCTGGGCTTCGGCCCCTCACTGGCCATCGTCAATGTGCCGGAAAGCTCCCTGGTGCGCGAATCGGACCTGGTGTTCATGACCCGCGCGGGCCCGGAGATCGGTGTCGCCTCCACCAAGGCCTTCACCACCCAACTGGTTGCCCTGCTCATGCTGGTGGTGGTGATAGGACGCCGTCATCGCCTCGATGCGCAGCGCGAGGCATCCATCGTCGAGCAGTTGCTGGCCCTGCCCCGGCATTGTGAGCAGGTTCTCGCCCTGGACGGGCGCATCGAGGCGATCGCGGAAAACTTCGTCGAAAAGGAGCACACCCTGTTCCTCGGCCGTGGCGTGCAATATCCGGTGGCCATGGAAGGGGCCCTGAAACTGAAGGAGATCTCCTATATCCACGCCGAGGCCTACCCTGCCGGTGAACTGAAGCATGGTCCTCTGGCATTGGTCGATGCGGACATGCCCGTGGTGGCCGTGGCGCCCAATGACAACCTGCTGGAAAAGCTCAAATCCAACCTGGAAGAGGTGCGCGCTCGTGGTGGGCAGTTATATGTGTTCGCCGATGAGAAGGCAGAGATGCAGGCTTCCGATACCGTGCATGTGATGGAGGTGCCGGACGCGGGCGAGAACGTCATTCCGGTGGTCTATACCATCCCGTTGCAATTGCTGGCCTATCATGTGGCCGTCCTGAAGGGCACGGACGTGGACCAGCCACGCAATCTGGCCAAATCGGTAACTGTCGAATAGCGTCGTCCCATGCCCATCCCCGGCTTCAGCGATCACGGGAATCAGGGGGGCCTGCCATGAGCGGGGAGCAACCGAACAATCCACTGCACGGTATTACCCTGGAAATGATCGTCACCCGCCTGGTGGATGTCTATGGTTGGGATGGACTGGCGGACAGGATCCGCATCCGTTGTTTCCGTTACGAGCCCAGCGTCCGATCCTGCCTGAAGTTCCTGCGTAGAACCCCCTGGGCGCGCAAGAAGGTCGAGGATCTTTATCTGCGTCATCAGCGCGGTCCATGGGGTGGGCGCTGACAGGAACCTTGATCGGACCCGCACCCATGTCCAATATCACGCGGTCACCGGCGGACAGGCTCCGCGAACTCCTGCAGCGGCCCGGCATCCTCACCATGCCCTGCTGTTACGATGCCTTCAGCGCCCGATTGGTGGAGCAGGCCGGTTTTCCCCTCACCTTCATGAGTGGCTTTGCCGTGTCGGCCGCGCGGCTGGCCCTGCCGGACACCGGTCTGATCTCCTTCGCGGAGATGCTCGATCAGGGACGCAATATCACCGCGGCGGTGGGGATTCCGGTCATCGGTGATGCCGATACCGGCTATGGCAATGTGATCAACGTGCGCCGCACCTTGCGTGAATATGCCCGTGCCGGATTTGCCTGTGCCATGATCGAGGATCAGGAAAGCCCCAAGCGCTGCGGCCACACCCGCGGCAAGAAGGTAGTGGATCGCGAGGAGGCCCTGCGCCGGGTCCGCGCCGCAGTGGACGAGCGCGAAGCCGGTGCCGACATTCTGGTTATGGCCAGGACCGATGCCCGCCACGGCCATGGCCTGGACGAGGCATTGTGGCGTTGCCGCGCCTTCGCCGAGGCTGGCGCCGACATCATCTTCCTGGAAGCACCCAGGAGCCGGGAGGAAATGGAGGCTTTCTGCCGCGAAGTGCCGGGGCACAAGATGGCCAACATGCTCGAACAGGGGGATACGCCGATCCTGCCACCGGCAGAGTTGGAGCAGATCGGCTTCAAGATTGCCGCCTATCCGTTGACCTTGCTCAGCAGTGCGGCAGCGGCCATGCGCAGTGCCCTGGAGGCGTTGCGCGGGGGCCGCTCACCGGAACCGATGCTGGATTTTGCCGAATTGCGCCGTATCGTGGGATTCGATGCCTATGACGAGGCGCTGCGACGCTACGACTAACTGTGAGTTTGCCTGCCCACCGTGACCAGTAATCACCTTCAGACCGTGGAAATCGAAACCACCCGCAACCCGGATGCCGCCGTGATCTGGCTGCACGGCCTCGGTGCCGATGGCCATGACTTCGAGCCCCTGGTTCCCGAGTTGCACCTGCCCGCGGAGATGGCCCTGCGCTTCGTGTTTCCCCATGCCCCGCACCGGCCGGTGACGGTCAACGGAGGCATGGTGATGCGGGCCTGGTATGACATCATTTCCCTGGAGAGGGAGGGGGTGGAGGACGTGTTCGGCATTCGCGAGGCAGAGAAGGAACTGCATGCCCTGATCGAGCGTGAAGTGGAGCGCGGCATAGCCACGGAGCGTATCGTCCTGGCCGGGTTCTCCCAGGGGGGCGCGGTCGCCTTGCACACGGCGCTGCGTTATCCCCACCGCCTGGCGGGCATCCTGGCCCTGTCCACCTATTTGCCCCTGGCCGATAGCGCGGAAGTGGAGCGGCATCAGGCCAATGCCTCCACGCCCATCTTCATGGCTCATGGCCAATGGGATGAGATCATCGCCCTGCCTATCGCCGAACATGCCCGCGACAGGCTGGAACAGATGGGCTGCCCCGTCGACTGGCATCTCTATCCCATGGGGCACAGCCTGTGCGGGGATCTGATCAGGCATCTGTCCGGCTGGCTGCAACGGGTGTTGGGCGCGGGCGGCTGAGTGCATGGCCTCCGGCGGCATCACCCCGGCACGGTGGGTGTTCCTGCTGCTGTTCGCCAGTCTCGGTGCCGGCTGCTCCCAACTCATCTACTATCTGCAATCAGCAGGCGGACACCTGGACCTGATGGGCAGGCGTCAGCCCATCGAACGGGTCATCGCCGACCCGGCCACCGAGCCACGGCTGCGCGGCAAGCTCCAGGCCGTATTGCGTATCCGCGATTTCGCCAGCCGTGAGCTGGGCCTGCCGGACAATGGCAGCTACCGGCAATATGCCGATATCGGGCGGCCCTATGTGGTGTGGAATGTGGTCGCCACCCCCGAGCTGTCGCTGCAACCGCGAAGCTGGTGTTTCCCTGTCGCGGGCTGCCTCTCCTACCGGGGCTATTTCCGCCGCTGGCGTGCCGATGAACTGGCCGATGAACTGCGCGGGGAGGGCATGGATGTTCATGTGGCAGGGGTGGCCGCCTATTCCACCCTGGGCTGGTTCGACGATCCGGTGGTCAGTTCCATGCTGCACTGGTCGGTACCGGATCTGGCGGCCCTGATCTTTCATGAACTGGCCCATCAGCAGCTCTATATCCGCGATGACAGCGGCTTCAACGAATCCTTCGCCACGGCAGTGGAGCGTGAGGGCATGCGCCGCTGGCTGGCCGCCGAAGGTGGTGAATACGGAGACTATCTGCAACGGCGCCTGTGGCGTGAAAGGGTGATCGAGCTGGTGCTGCGCACCAGGGAGTCCTTGCAGGCGGTGTACGCATCGGACAGGAGCGATGCGGAAAAACGCCGGGCCAAAGAGCGAGCCTTTGCCCGATTGCGTCGTGATTACGAGGAACTGAAGGCGTCTTGGGGTGGCGATGGGGCATTCGATCACTGGTTCGAGTCCGGTCTCAACAATGCCAAGCTTGCCTCGGTGGCGACCTATCATCTGTACCTGCCGGCATTCGACGTCCTGTTGCGGCAGCAAGGTGGCGACCTGCCCGCCTTCTATGCCGCAGCCAGGGTACTGGGTGAAATGTCCGCCACGGTGCGCCGGGAGCGTTTGCAGGCACTGATGGCGGATGCGGCCGGTGAAGGGCGGTGAGGGAGGACCGCTTCATTCGATGGAGATGGGGGGGATTGTCCGCGGAACGGCCAGACGGCGGTCTGATGGCATCGGTCGAGTGCCTGTGAAACAATGACGGACTGGCACGGTTTTTTCATTGTCTTCCCAATGGAATACGCCCACGCTGTTCACAGGCATGTGCGTGGATTTTGTATATTTCACGGATTCGGAACACGCGGAGCACAAAATGAGATCGAAGCATTTCCATCGGGCCGTGGTTTTCTGTCTTTCCCTGTCCTTGGGCGGCGTCGCCACTGCCGGTAATCTGGAAGATGCGCGCAAGGCACTGGATGCCAATGATTATGCCGCGGCAGTCATCCATCTGAAGAATGCCGTCAAAAAAGACCCCCGCAATGCCGAAGTTCGTCTCCTGCTCGGTAAGACCTATCTCAAGATGGGATTCGGGCCGGGGGCGGAAAAGGAATTCGAAATGGCCGAACGCCTTGGGATGGCGCCGAACAAGATCCGTGTTCCCATGGCGCGCGCCTTCCT
This sequence comes from uncultured Chromatiales bacterium, assembly GCA_964409585.1. Lineage (GTDB taxonomy): Bacteria > Pseudomonadota > Gammaproteobacteria > JACKNK01 > CAYPEH01 > CAYPEH01. Next base: position 37,709 of record CAYPEH010000009.1, read on the forward strand.
GTTGCAAGGCCGCTATCAGGAAATCATGGACCGGTTTCCCTACCGGGAAGACATGGAGGCCGGTGAGAAGGCGGAGCTCCTCACCTTGCATGGCCTGGCCCAGTTGTCCCTGGACTATCCGGCCATTGCCAAGGTCAAATTCGAACAGGCACTGGAACTCAATCCGGACAATGCCGAGGCCCTGGTCGGCCTGGCGCGGGTCTCCCTGGCCAATCAGGACATCGCGACAGCCAGGCAATGGCTGAAAAAAGCCCATGAGGTGGACGACCACTGCATCGAATGCTGGGTGCTGGAGGGGGAGATGGCCCGTCAGGAAAAGGATTTCGAGGCCGCGGCCAATGCCTTTGCCAAGGCGGCGAAGGCCAATTCACAGCACGTGGTGGCTTTCCTGGGGCTGGCGGCCGCGCAGGTCGAGCTGCAGAGAATCAAGGAGGCCAGCGCGACGCTGGATCAGGTCGACAGGATCCGGCGGAACCATCCCCTGGTTCAATATCTGCGGGCGGTGATCGCCTTCCGGGGCAATCAACTCGACACCGCCGAACAGTTCCTCGAAGCCAGCCTGCGGCAGGTGCCCGATCATTTGCCGTCGATCCTGCTGTCGGGTGTGGTCTCCTTCGCCAAAGGCCAGTTCGAGCAGGCGGAGAATCAGTTGAGCCGGTATGTGTCGGCGGTTCCCAATCACGTCCCCTCGCGCAAGCTGCTGGGTACCACCATGATCCGCCTGGGCGATATCGACCGGGCCATCAACATGTTGGAGTCCACGATCGATCTGGCACCGGACGATGCCCAGTTGATGGGACTGATAGGCAGTGCCTACCTGTCGAAAGGCGATGAATCACGCGGCATGGAGTACCTGTACAAGGCTGTCGAACTGGCCCCCGATGATGCCGACTTCCGTACCCAGCTGGCCATCGGCCACATGGTGACCGGCGACCCCGATGGCGCGGTAGTGGCGTTGCAGGAAGCCGTGGAGATAGGGCAGGACCATCAGCAGTCCCATCTGATGCTGGTGCTGGCATTGCTCAATAAGAAGGACTATCCGCAGGCGCTGGAGGCGGCGGCCCGGTTGAGCGAGTTGATGCCGGACAATGCGGTGCCCCACAACCTCAAGGCCGTGGCATACCTTGCCCTGGATGAGAATGAAAAGGCCCGGGCCGAGTTCCAGCGGGCTATCGAGATCAACCCCAAGTTCACCACTGCCATGCTCAACCTGGCGCGCATGGACATGAAGGCAGGCAATCTGGAGGCGGCGCGCGGGCAGCTGAACAGGATCCTCAAGGTCAATGCCGCCCACATCCAGGCGATGATGGATCTGGCCAAGCTGGAATCGCGTGCCGGTGACTATAAGAAGGCGATCCGCTGGGTCCAGCGCGCCTGGGACAAGAATCCCGGCGCACTGCTGCCGGGGCGCACCCTGGTGGGGTACTACATGGGCCAGCATGAACCCGACAAGGCCCTGACCATTGCCCATGATCTGCTCAAGGCCCATCCCAAGGATGCGACGGTATTGCGGGCCGCCGGTCTGGCACAACAGGCGGTGGGCGAATACGCCAGCGCGGTGACCACGTTCAAACAACTGACCGACATCGCCTCGCGCTCCGCCCAGGCCTACTACCTGCTGGGCCGGGCACAGGTGAAGACCAACAATCTCAGCGCGGCCCGCGCCAGCCTGAAACGGGCGATCCGCCTGCAGCCGGATCACATGCCGGCACAACTGGCCCTGGGGGCCCTGGAACTGGGGGACAATCACCCCCGCCGCGCTCTGGAGATCGCCAGGCGCTTACAGAATCAGTATCCGGATCATTTTGCCGGTTATCGTCTGGAGGGCGATGCCCATATGCTGAACAAGGACTACCGGCGTGCCTACACCGCGTTCAAAAAGGCCTATGACATACGCCCCAGCGGACGTACCGCGGTACAGCTGTACCAGGCCCGCCATATGGCCGGCGATCCACCGCGCAAGGCACTCGCCCCCCTGGAGAAGCACCTGCAGGCCCACCCTGACGACGTGCTCGCGCGCATGACCGCTGCCGGTGCCTATCGGCGCCTCGGCCGTGACGAGGAGGCAAAGGCGCAGTACGAGGCGGTGATCGCCAACAATCCCAAGGACTTTGTCGCCTATAACAACCTGGCGTTGCTGCTCGATGATCATGGAGATAAAGAGGCGTTGCGCTACGCCCGCAAGGCCTATGACCTGCGCAAGGACGATCCGGCGGTGGCCGATACCCTGGGCTGGATGCTGGTTCGCCACGGTGATACCAAGGAGGCGGTGCGTCTGCTGCGGCGGGTGGCCACCGATGCCGAGGGCATCCCGGTGGTTCATTACCACCTGGCCGTGGCGCTGGAAAAACTGGGCAAGCGCCGTGAGGCCCTGCGTGCGGTGGAGCGGGCCCTGGATCTGGATATGGATTTCGATGAGCGCGAGGAGGCGGAGAAGATGAAGGCCAGATTACAGGGAGGCTGATGGAAAGGGGACCTGCGGGTTAGCCCCAATGTTGCACCCGGGGGTGCGAGGGCGTGCCCAGCCAGGGCCAGTTAC
>CAYPEH010000010.1:0-39629 GCA_964409585.1 uncultured Chromatiales bacterium
TGGACCGCTCTCCCGCATTTGCAGCCGCTTCATCCTCAGTCCGACAGGCTGCCAGGACGATGTTCTCCACCCGGCCGCCGTGCAGAAAGATGAAGCCCTGCCGGCGGCGTTCGCGGTCGGCGGAGAACTCGAAGCGGTAGACACGCCGCAGGATCAGGCAGCCACGGTCGCGGTCCAGGGACGGGCGCAGCCGGTGCAGGGCCACCGTGGCGTCCAGCAGTTGCAGTCCCTGCCCGCGGCAGGCGAGGGTGGCGGCACGCAGGGCGGTTTCGCGCGCCTGCATGTTGAGATGGACAAACCAGCCGAACAGGGCGAGGGCGAGGATGGACAGGATCAGTTCATGCTCCATGTTCAGGTGCCGTTCCGGGTGTCCAGCAGTTCCACCAGTCTGCCCTTCAGTCTGTCCAGCCGTTCCTGATCCTCGATGGGCCGGTTTTCCCAGTCGGTGATGAGGAAGGCATCTTCGGCACGGGCGCCGATGGTGGCGACCCTGGCGTTTTTCAGGCGGATGCCACAGTCGATGAAGGCCTGGCCTACTTTGGCCAGCAGGCCGGGCCGGTCGGTGGTGAACAATTCCATGATCGTGTGGCCACGGGTCCGGTCCTGGCTGAAGCGTACCTGGGTGCGGGTCTGGAAGTGCTTGATCTGGCGCGGCAGGCGGCGGGATACACCGGTGTCGGCGTCGTCCCCCCGTTCCAGGACGGCGGCCAGCCGGTCGCGGATTTCCTGTTCCCGGAAGGCGCCCCGTATGGGGGAGCCGTCGCTCTCCAGCACGATGATGGTGTTGACGCTGTGCCCGTCGGCGGAGGTGAAGATGCGGGCATCGAGCACGGTCAGTCCCAACTGGTCCAGGGTTCGCACCGTGCGTGCGAACAGGCCCTTCTGGTCAGGAGCGTAGACGAAGACTTCGGTGCCGCCGCGTTGGGTGAAATCCCTTACCTGTACCAGCACCCCGTCGGGCCGGCCGTATTCGGCCAGAACGGCGGTATGCCAGGCTACTTCCTCGGCGGAATATTGCAGGAAGAAATCCTCATCGAAGCGGCGCCAGATGTCCTCGATATCCTGGTCGCTGACATTCTTCCCATGCAGGTGGCGGCGGGCGTCCTCGCGTACCTCGGCGATCAGTTCGCGGCTGTCGATGGGGTTTTCCAGGCCACGGCGCAGGGCGCGCTGGGTGGCCGTGAACAATTCCGCCAGCAGGGCATCCTTCCAACTGTTCCAGAGATTGGAGTTGGTGGCGCGTATGTCGGCGACGGTGAGCAGATAGAGGTAGTCGAGGTGAGTGGCATCACCCACGCGCCGGGCGAATTCGTTGATCACCTCGGGATCGTTGATGTCCTTGCGTTGGGTGGTCATGGACATCAGCAGATGGTTGCGCACCAGCCAGGCGACCAGATGGGTGTCGTAGCGGCCAAAGCCATGGTTGCGGCAGAACCGTTCCGCCTCCTCGGCACCCAGTTCGGAATGGTCGCCGCCACGGCCTTTGGCGATGTCGTGGAACAGGCCGGCCAGATAGAGCAATTCCGGTTTGGGGATGCGTTGTGCCACGTTGGAGCACAGGGGCAGTTCGTGGGCGTATTCCGGTACCGAGAGCCGCCGCAGGTTGCGCACCACGAACAGGGTGTGTTCATCCACCGTGTAGGCATGGAACAGGTCGTATTGCATGCGTCCGACGATGCGTCCGAAGGCCGGCAGATAACGGGCGAGGATGCCGTAGCGGTTCATGCGCCGCAGTTCGTGGGTGATGCCCCGCGGCTGGCGGAGGATCTCCAGGAACAGGCTGCGGTTGCGCAGGTCGGCGCGGTAGTCGTCGTCGATCAGATGACGGTTGGCACGGATCAGGCGGATGGTGGAGGCGCGCACCCCCTTGAGGTCCGGGTGTTGCTGAAGGATGAGGAAGATCTCCAGCAATGCCGACGGCTGGCGCTCGAAGACCCTTTCGTCCGACACCTCGATGAAGCCGTGGCGGGCCTGGAAGCGGCGGTTGATGGTGACCGGTTCGTCGGAATCGCCTGCATACAGCAGCGTTTCCTGGAACAGTTGCAGCAGCATTTCATTGAGCCGTGACAGTTCCATCACCGTGCGGTAATAGCGCTGCATGAGCTGCTCCACCGCCAGGTTGTGACCCTCGTCGTGATAACCGAACTGGGCGGCCACCGCCTTCTGGTGATCGAACAGCAGGCGATCCTCGCGGCGGCCGGTCAGCAGGTGCAGGGCATAGCGCAGGGCCCAGAGGAAACGCTGGCCATCTTTCAGGGCGTGATATTCCGCCTCGGTGAGAAAGCCGTGGGTCACCAGGGCGGAGAGGCGCTCGGCGCCGAAATGGCGCTTGGCCACCCAGTCGATCATCTGGATGTCACGCAGACCGCCCGGCCCCTCCTTGATGTTGGGTTCCAGATTGTAGGCGGTGTCGTGGAATTTCTGGTGACGCTGCTCCTGCTCCCGCAGTTTGGCGGCGAAGAAGTCGCGGCTGTTCCAGCATCGCTTCGGCGACACCCGCTCGCGCATGGCCTCGAACAGCGCCCTGGGACCGGCCAGCAGGCGGCATTCCATCAGGTTGGTGGCGACGGTGATGTCCGCCAGGCTCTGTTGCTCGCATTCGGCCAGGGTGCGCACGCTGTGGCCGACCTCCAGGCCGATGTCCCAGGTGAAGGTGAGAAAATCCCGGATGGCATCGTCGTGGGTGGAGACATCCTCGGCCAGCAGGACCATCAGGTCGACATCGGAATGGGGGTGCAGTTCGCCGCGCCCGTATCCGCCCACCGCCACCAGGCCCACATCGCCGGCATCGGCGGGCAGAAACCGTGCCCAGGCATGGGTCAGCAGTTCGTCCACCAGCCGGGCACGGTTGTGCACCAGCCGGTCCACGCGCTCGCCGGCACGGAAACGCTCGTGCAGCTGTTCATCGGCGGCTCGCAGGCTCTCGCGGTAGGCGGTGATGGTGTCGCCATGCCGGGTCAGGGCCTCTTGCAGTTCCAACCCGACGGCCTGGTAATGCGGGTCCATCTCATTCATGGGGGCGTGGGCTCAGGGAATCTCTGAATAAATACCGTGGGATGGGGGGTTGGGGGAAGGGGCGCATCGACGTTCCCGCAAACCATCGATCTTCATCCTTCCCCCAATAGACAAACCCCGGAGGGGGACTCGGATCGAGGCGCGCGGCGACTTGATCCGAGTCTCCTCAGATCCGTTCGCCGGGGCGCAGGGTGAGGACCTCGTAGCCGTCGTCGGTGACCAGGATGGTGTGTTCCCACTGGGCGGACAGGCTGCGGTCCTTGGTGACCACGGTCCAACCATCCGGCAACACTTTCACGTGGCGCTTGCCGGCGTTGATCATGGGCTCGATGGTGAAGGTCATGCCCGCTTCCAGGACCATGCCGGTTCCAGGGCGGCCGTAGTGCAGCACCTGGGGTTCTTCGTGAAACTCACGGCCGATGCCATGGCCGCAGTATTCGCGCACCACCGAACAGTGATTGGCTTCGGCATGGCGCTGGATGGCATGGCCTATGTCACCCAGGCGTACCCCGGGACGGACCATGCGGATGCCCAGTTTGAGGCAGTCATAGGCGATCTCCGCCACCCGGCGTGTCCGGATCGCCGGCTCCCCGAGCAGAAACATCCGGCTGGTGTCGCCATGATAGCCGTCCTTGATGACGGTGATATCGATGTTGACCGCGTCACCGTTCTTCAATCGCTTGTTTCCGGGAATGCCATGACAGACCTGGTGATTGACCGAGGTGCAGATGGACTTGGGGAAGCCCCGGTAATTGAGCGGAGCGGGGATGGCGCCCTGTTCATTGACGATGTAATCGTGACAGATGCGGTCCAGTTCGCCGGTGGTGACGCCCGCTTTGACGTGGGGTTCGATCATGACCAGCACATCGGCGGCCAGGCGCCCGGCTATACGCATTTTCTCGATTTCCGCCGGGGTCTTGATGATCGCGGCCATGGAAGATGGTGGTCCTCTTGGAAGAAAGAACGAGGGAAGCCCCGGAGGATTCGCGGAATCCACCGGGGCTTCCCCAGGAAGACTGCGGCACGATTGTTGCCGGTGGGCCGGTTATGGTATAAAGCGCGCCGCCTTTAGGCAATCCACACATGCGTCGACACCCACGGCCGGGTGCCCGGATGAAACAGGCCGGGTTGCCGTGGGGGACGCATGGAGGTTCAACCCGTTACGAGGAAAAATCCAATGGCTAATGTATCCATGCGTGACATGCTGGAGGCCGGCGTTCATTTCGGCCACCAGACCCGTTACTGGAATCCGAAGATGGCCCCTTACATCTTCGGCGAGCGCAGCAAGATCCACATCATCAACCTGGAAGAGACGCTGCCCCTGTACAACGAAGCGATGAATTTCATCGGTTCGCTGGCCGCCAAGAACGCCAGCGTGCTGTTCGTCGGCACCAAGCGCGCCGCCCGCGAGGCGATCAAGGAAGAGGCCACCCGTTGCGGCATGCCCTATGTCAACCACCGCTGGCTGGGTGGCATGCTGACCAACTTCAAGACCGTGCGTAATTCCATCAAGCGTCTGAAGGACCTGGAGGCCCAGTCCCAGGACGGTACCTTCGACCGCCTGAGCAAGAAGGAAGCGCTGATGCTCACCCGCGAGATGGAGAAACTGGAGCGCAGCCTGGGTGGCATCAAGGACATGAGTTCCCTGCCGGACGCGATCTTCGTCATCGATGTCGGACACGAGAAGATCGCCGTCAATGAAGCCCGCAAGCTGGGCATCCCGGTCATTGCCGTGGTGGACACCAACAATTCCCCCGAGGGGGTGGATTACATCATCCCCGGCAACGATGACGCCATCCGCGCCGTGCGCCTGTACACCAAGGGGGCTGCCGATGCCGTCCTGGAGGCCAAGGCCGCGGCCGGCGGCACAAACGATTTCGTCGAAATGGACGAAGCAGCCGGAGAGGCGGCCCAGGCGGCTGCCGAATAAGGCGGGACAACGCTTCAGTCGTGGGCAGACCGGCACGGGCCGGTCTGCCCATTTCGCTTCACCGAATACGATTCAGAGGAAACGACCATGCAGATTACCGCAGCAATGGTTAAGGAACTGCGCGAGCGCACCGGCGCCGGCATGATGGAATGCAAGAAGGCTCTGGTGGAAGCCGAGGGCAATCTGGAGACGGCCATCGAGAACATGCGCAAGTCCGGTCTGGCCAAGGCCGACAAGAAGGCGGGCCGCGTCGCCGCCGAGGGCCTGATCGCTTTCGCCATCACCGCCGACAACACCCAGGCCGCCATGGTGGAAGTCAATTGCGAAACCGATTTCGTCACCAAGGGTGATGATTTCAAGGCCTTTGCCCAAGCCATCGCCGACCGTGTGCTGGCCAGCGACCCCGCCGATATGGATGCCCTCAATGCCATGCCCCTGAACGAGGGAGGCGAGACCGTCGAGGATACCCGCAAGGCCCTCATCGCCAAGATCGGCGAGAACATGAACGTGCGCCGCTTCGTGCGCTACACCGCCGAGGCCGGCAACGTCCTGGCCTCCTACCTGCACGGCACCCGCATTGGCGTGCTGGTGGAACTCAAGGGTGGCGACGCCACCCTGGGTCGTGATCTGGCCATGCACGTGGCCGCCAGCCGCCCGGTGTGCGTATCCGCCGATGACGTTCCCGCCGAAATGCTGGAAAAGGAGCGCGCCATCGTCGTCGCCCAGGCCGAGGAGAGCGGCAAGCCGGCGAACATCGTCGAAAAGATGGTGGAAGGCCGCATGCGCAAGTTCATCAACGAAATCACCCTGTTGGGCCAGCCCTTCGTCAAGGATCCGGACCAGAGTGTCGAACAGCTGCTCAAGTCCGCTGGTGCCGAAGTGGTCCGCTTCGACCGCCTGGAAGTGGGCGAGGGCATCGAGAAGAAGCAGGAGAACTTCGCAGAGGAAGTGATGGCCCAGGCAAAGGGCGCTTAACAGAGACCTCTGAACCGGTTGCAGCCTGCCGGACTCAGGGGGGGATCGAAGCGAAAAAGCGGGACAGTGCCCCGTTGTTTGCAGCCGATTCATCCTGAGTCCGACAGGCTGTCAGGGACGGTTTTCGATTCCGGACGCACGCCCTGACCGGTTCGGGGTATCCTGATCGGGGGAAGGCCATGGGCCGACCCGCTTGCGCCACGCGGACACGCCCCGTGGCAGCCACCAAAGGGAGCCTATCGTCATGAGTACGCCTGCATACCGACGCATCCTGCTGAAACTCAGTGGTGAGGCCCTGATGGGCAGCGGAACCCACGGCATCGAGCCGGACATCCTCGACCAGGTCGCCGCCGAGATCGGGGAGGTCGTCGCCCTGGGAGTGCAGGTGGGTGTGGTGATCGGCGGAGGCAATATCTTCCGCGGCGCTCCCCTGGCCGAGGCAGGCATGAACCGCGTGGTGGGAGACCAGATGGGCATGCTCGCAACGGTGATGAATGCTCTGGCCATGGGTGATGCTCTGGAACGCCGTGGGGTCCCGGCGCGGGTGATGTCGGCGACGCCCATGCATCCGGTGGCCGAGCATTATTCGGCCAGGAACGCCATCGCTCACCTGGAGGCCGGGCGCGTGGCCCTGTTCTCCGGCGGTACCGGTAATCCCTTCTTCACCACCGATTCGGCAGCCAGTCTGCGTGCCATCGAGATCGGTGCGGATATCATGTTCAAGGCCACCAAGGTGGATGGCGTTTACGATGCCGATCCGGTCAAGAACCCCAACGCCAGACGCTATGATCGCCTCGGTTACGACGAGGTGCTGGCACAGCGCCTGGGTGTCATGGACCTGACGGCCATCCTGCTCTGTCAGGAGCATTCCATGCCATTGGGTGTATTCAATATGACCGTGCCCGGTAACCTGAAGAAGGCCGTTTCAGGCGAAGGCATCGGTACGGTGATCAGCTAGTTTGTGTGCTTCAAGTGGATACCGAAGATATCCTTGCAACTTATTGTTCTTGCTGAAGTTTTAAGAATTCAGGCAAAGCATGGACTGTACCTGGACCGGGCTGGGAGCCTGTACGGGGTATCACGGATACAGGGAAGCTTGGATGGATTCAGGCGCGAGGCGAGCGGCCGGAATCCATCCGGGCTTCCCCCAATCAGGGCGCGCGTTTTTCAGCCGTCGGCCGCAGGCTGGTGGCTCACAGATAGACAAGAGGACAGACGCATGATCGACGAAATCCAACAGGATGCGGAAATCCGCATGAAGAAAAGCGTCGAGGCCTTGCAGCACGAGCTGGCCAAGCTGCGCACCGGCCGCGCGCATCCCAGTCTGCTGGACCATATCCGTGTGGATTACTATGGCAGTGAGGTGCCTCTCAGCCAGGTTGCCAATATTCACGTCGAGGACGCGCGCACCCTGTCCCTGACGCCCTGGGACAAGCAGATGGTGTCGGTGGTGGAGAAGGCCATTCTCACCTCGGATCTGGGCCTCAATCCCGCCACGGCGGGCACGGTGATCCGCATTCCCATGCCACCCCTCACCGAGGAACGCCGCCGTGACCTGGTGCGGGTCGTGAAGCAGGAAGGTGAAAATGCCCGCGTGGCCGTGCGCAACATCCGCCGTGATGCCAATCATCAGCTGAAGGAACTGGTGAAGGAAAAAATGGCATCGGAGGACGAAGAGCGCCGAGCCGAGGAGGCGGTGCAGAAGCTCACCGACAAATACATTGCCGAGATCGAGAAGCTGCTGGAGGCCAAGGAAAAGGATCTGATGGAGGTTTGACCCCCCATCTTACCGACCATGGCCGATACGCCACGACAAACCAGCGGCGAATCCACCGCCGCAGCGGGAATGCCTCGCCACGTTGCCATCATCATGGACGGCAACGGTCGCTGGGCGCAGCAGCGCCGCCGTCCCCGCGCCATGGGGCACCGCGCCGGCGCGGAAACCGTGCGTCGCATCGTCGATGCCTGCGGCCGCCGCGGGATTTCCGTCCTGACCCTGTTCGCCTTCAGCAGCGAAAACTGGCGCCGCCCCAAGACCGAGGTGAGCATGCTCATGGATCTGTTCATGCGCACCCTGGAGAAGGAAGTCCGGCGCCTGCATCGCCACAAAGTGCAGTTACGCTTCATTGGCGATCTGAGCGCGTTTTCCGATGCCCTGCAGGAGCGTATGCGGTCGGCGGTGGAGCTGACCGCGGGGAATCAGGGCATGATCCTGCAGATTGCCGTCAACTACGGTGGACGTTGGGATATCGCCCAGGCGCTGCGGAAACTGGCCGTCAGGGTATCGAATGGTGAGCTGGAGGCCGGTTCCCTGGATATCGGGCAGATCGAATCCGAACTGAGCACGGCCGGCCTGCCGGAACCGGATCTTTTCATTCGCACCGGTGGCGAACGGCGCATCAGCAATTTCCTCCTGTGGCAACTCGCCTATACGGAACTCTATTTCACCGAGGTGTTGTGGCCGGATTTCAGTGTGGAGGAATTCGACCGTGCACTGGAGTGGTTTGCCGGACGTCAGCGGCGCTTTGGCCGCACCGGCGAACAGGTGGAGCAGGGACTTGGCGGACAACACGACTGAACGGGTGTTGGCCGCCTCCGTATTGGCGCCGTTGGTGATCGGCGCCGTGCTGTGGTTGCCATCCGCCGGGTTTGCCGTCCTCTTGAGTGCCTTTCTTCTCGCCGGTGCATGGGAATGGAGCCGGCTTTCGATGCTCACGAATCCTCTCGCACGCATGGCCTATGTCGCCGCTCTGGCGGTGTTGTTGTGGATGCTCTGGCCGTTCAGTGGAGATTCGGGATTCATACAGCGGATCGCGGGCCTCACAATGATGGCATGGGCCGCGGTACTGTTCTGGCTGGCCGTCCCTTCCGCGGGTAGCGATGACACCTGGTTCAATCGCCTGATCAAGCTGTTGGTGGGCGTGGCCGTTCTGGCCCCCGCCTGGCTGACCATCGTCGCACTCCATCGGTACACCGGTCAGGGCCCGCAGCTGGTGCTGTTCCTGATGATGCTGACCTGGGCCGCGGACATCGGGGCCTATTTCGCCGGCCATCGCTGGGGACGCGTGAAACTGGCCCCTTCCGTCAGCCCCGGCAAGACCCGCGAGGGGGTCTATGGCGGCCTGGCCGCCGTGGCCCTGTATTCGCTGCTGGGCGGGCTGTGGTTCGATTTGGGTGGCGGCACTCTGTTTCTGTTCGTATTACTGAGCGTGGTGACGGCGCTGGTCTCGGTCGTGGGGGATCTGTTCGAGAGCCTGTTCAAGCGGCAGGCCGGCATCAAGGACAGTGGCAGGCTGATCCCCGGCCATGGAGGGGTGATGGACCGCATCGACAGTCTGACCGCCGCAGCCCCCATGTTTGTGCTTGGCCTCCTGATGCTGGAACTGGTATGAGCGACGCATCCCATTCTTCGACACCCGTGGGTATCACCGTCCTTGGGGCGACCGGCTCCATTGGCATGAACACCCTCGATGTGATGGGGCGGCATCCACGGCGATACCGGGCCGTGGCCTTGACCGCCAACCGGGACGCGGCCCGCCTGCTGGAACTGTGCGAACGTCACCGGCCTGAGTATGCGGTGCTGGTGGATGGGGCCGCCGCGGACTGGTTGCGCGCGGAGGTGAAGTCACGCGGACTGTCCGTTCAGGTCTTGCAGGGCAGGGAGGCATTGGAGCAGGTCGCCTCCCTGGATGAAGTCGATTATGTGATGGCGGCCATCGTCGGGGCCGCGGGCCTGCTGCCGGCCCTGGCGGCAGCACGCAGCGGCAAGCGGGTATTGCTGGCCAACAAGGAGGCCCTGGTGATGTCAGGCGGCCTCTTCATGGATGAGGTGAGGCGCAACGGCGCCGTACTGCTGCCCATCGACAGTGAACACAACGCCATTTTTCAGTGCATGCCGGAAGGGTTCGGGCAGGGCCTCGATCAGGTCGGGGTGCGCAGGATCCTGTTGACGGCCTCGGGCGGTCCGTTTCGCACCCTGCCCATGGAACAACTGAAGTCGGTCACGCCGGAGCAGGCGGTCGCTCATCCCAATTGGGTCATGGGGCGCAAAATATCGGTGGATTCCGCCACGATGATGAACAAGGGCCTGGAGGTGATCGAGGCCTGTTGGCTGTTCAACACCTCCACGGATCGCGTGCAGGTGGTATTGCACCCCCAAAGCGTCATCCACTCCATGGTGGATTACGAGGACGGTTCCGTCCTGGCGCAATTGGGCAACCCTGACATGCGCACGCCCATCGCCCATGCGCTGGCCTGGCCCGAGCGCATCGATTCCGGTGTGTCGCCCCTGGATATCTTCAGCGTGGCGCGGCTCGATTTCGAGCCACCCGATGAGCAGCGTTTTCCCTGTCTGCGCCTGGCCTATCAGGCAATGGAGGCCGGTGGTACCGCCACTACTGTGCTCAATGCCGCCAATGAAGTGGCTGTGCAGGCATTTCTCGATGGCCGGCTGAGTTTCCCTGGTATCGCCGGGACCATTGAGCGTGTACTGGAACAGATCCCCGTGCGCACGGCGGACTCCCTGGAAGTCATTCTCGAACACGATGCCCTGGCCAGGACGGCCGCGCGGGCCTGTCTGCAGGGAGGGGGCTGAAGCATGGGCGGCACCCTGTTTACGGTCATCGCCTTCGTGGTGGCACTCGGTGTGTTGATCACCGTGCATGAATTCGGCCATTTCTGGGTCGCCCGGCGCATGGGTGTCAAGGTGCTGCGGTTTTCCATCGGTTTCGGCCGCACGCTCTGGTCACGCCGTTTCGGGGTGGACCAGACGGAATTCGCCGTGGCGGTCATCCCCCTGGGCGGTTACGTGAAAATGGTCGATGAGCGGGAAGAGGAGGTGGCGGAAGAGGACCTGCCCAGGGCCTTCAACCGCCAGCCACTGGCCGCCCGTGCCGCCATCGTGGCCGCCGGCCCCGTGTTCAATTTTCTGTTCGCCATTCTGGCCTATTGGCTCATGTTCATGGTCGGAGTCACCGGCCTCAAGCCGATCATCGGCTCGGTGGATCCGGGCTCCCTGGCCGAGCGGGCCGGCTTCCAGGTGCTGGATGAGATCGTCGAGGTGAGTGGTAAACCAACACCCACCTGGGACAGCACCATCCTGACCCTGTTCGAGAGTATGTTCGACAGGGGGCTGGTGGATGTGCGCGTCGAGGATGAGTATGGCAGCCTGCGCAGCCGCAACCTGGACCTGCGCCATGCCGATGCCCTGGAAGATGCCGCATCCTTGCTGGACACCATCGGCCTGCATCCCTACCGGCCCAGTTTCCCCGCAGTGATCGACAGTGTGGAACCGGACAGCCCCGCGCAAAGGGCCGGGCTGCTGGCGGGGGACCGCATCGTCCGTGCCGACGGCGAGAGCATTTCATCCTGGAGTCGCTGGGTGGAAGTCGTCCGGGCCCGGCCGGCACAGACGATTCATGTCGAAGTCGAACGTGCCTCCCGCATCGTGAGCGTGGAACTGGTGCCCGAGGCGGTGGAGCAGGATGGCAGCCGGGTGGGACGTATCGGTGCACGGGCCAGGGTGCCCGGGGACCTGTTGGCGGATTTGCGCACCACGGTTCGTTACGGGCCGGTGAAGGCCCTGCTCCATGCCGTGGAGAAGACCTGGGACACCAGCCTGCTGACCCTGCGCATGATCGGCCGCATGATCACCGGCGAAGCATCGGTGAAAAACGTCAGCGGTCCCATCAGCATCGCCCAGTATGCAGGCTATTCCGCCAGCCTTGGATTGTCGCCGTTCCTGGCCTTCCTGGCCCTGGTCAGTCTCAGTCTGGGGGTCCTGAATCTGCTGCCGGTTCCCATACTGGATGGGGGGCATCTTATGTATTACTTTATTGAGTTCCTCAAGGGCGGGCCGGTATCAGAACAGGCCCAGATGATCGGGCAGCGCATCGGTCTTGCCTTGCTGCTCTGTCTGATGGCACTGGCGTTCTATAACGACTTTGCACGCCTGCTTGGATAAGGGGACTCTGATCAAGTCGCGTGACGACTTGATCAGAGTCCCCTTGCAGGGGCTTGCCTATTGGGGGAAGGGTGAGAATCAATGGGTTGCGGGAACGAGGGGGCACGCCTTCCCCCAAACCCCCTTCCCCCAGTACTTGTTCAGAGTTCCCATAACCTACTGAAAAAGAAAAAATATGCCTACAAGGCTGACCATGAAACCACTTGAACGGTTGGAGGCCACCCCACGGGATGGCGTCTCAGTACGCCGGCGTGGTGCCTGTCTTGCCGCCCTGCTGGCAATGGCCCTGCCGGGAACAATCCGTGCCGCCCTGTTCCAGCCCTTCGAAGTGAAGGACATCCGCATCGAGGGCCTGCAGCGCATCTCTCCCGGCACCATCTTCAATTATCTGCGGGTCAAGGTGGGCGAGCGTTTCGACGAGAAGCAATCCGAACAGGCCATCCGAGATCTGTTCAAGACCGGTTTTTTCAAGGATGTGCGCCTGGAGAGGGAAGGCGACGTGCTGGTGGTCTGGGTGACCGAGCGGCCGGCGGTCTCGGTGATCGAGATCGAGGGCAACAAGGACATCGACACCGAGGCGCTCATGGAAGCGCTGGAACGGACCGGTCTGGCCGAAGGGCAGGTGTTCGACCGGCAGTTGCTGAACCGCATCGAGCAGGAATTGCAACGCCAGTATTTCGCCCGTGGCAAGTATGGGGTACGGGTGGAGACCACGGTCACCCCCCTGGAACGCAACCGCATCGGCATCCAGATTGCCATCTCGGAAGGGCGTGTCGCCCGCATCAAGCGGATCGCCCTGGTGGGCAACAAGGTCTTCGAGACGGAGGATCTGCTCGATGAATTCAAGTTGAGCACCCCAACGTTTCTCTCCTTCTATACCAAGAACGACCGCTACTCCAAACAGAAGCTGGCCGGTGACCTGGAGGCGCTGCGCTCCTATTACATGGACCGTGGCTACATGACCTTCAATATCGATTCCACGCAGGTTTCCATCACGCCGGACAAGAAGGATATCTACATCACGGTCAACGTCACCGAGGGTGAGCAGTACACCGTCAAGGAAGTGAAAATAGCCGGCAAGCTGGTGATCCCCGAGGAGGAACTGGTCCCGCTGATCAAGATCCAGCCAGGCGCCATCTTCTCCCGAAAGCAAGCGGCCGAAAGCGCCAACGCCATCACCGAGGCGCTTGGCAATGTGGGCTTCGCCTTTGCCAACGTCAATACCGTTCCGGATATCGACAAGGAGAACAAGGAGGTCAGGCTGACCTTCTTCGTCGATCCAGGGCGCCGTATCTATGTCCGCCGCATCAACATGGCCGGAAACACCCGCACCCGTGATGAAGTCCTGCGCCGGGAGATGCGGCAAATGGAGGCGGCGGTATATTCCGGGGAAAAGATCAAACGTTCCCGCGAGCGCCTGGACCGGCTGGGTTTCTTCAAGGAGGTCAACGTGGAGACGCCGGCCGTGCCCGGCTCCATCGACGAGGTGGATATCGATTTCCATGTGGAGGAAAAGCCTTCGGGAAACCTGATGGCGGGTATCGGCTATTCCTCCTCCCAGGGCGTGGTCCTTTCCGGCTCCATCACGCAGGACAACTTCCTCGGCAGCGGCAAACGGGTGGGCATCAATATCAACAACAGCGATGTGAACACCAACTACGGCTTCAGCTACACCAACCCCTATTACACGGTGGATGGCGTCAGCCGTGGCTTCAGCGCGTATTTCCGCGAGACGGACGCCTCCCAGGCCAATGTCACCAATTACGCCACCGATGTGTTCGGTGGCAGCGTGACCTATGGCCTGCCGGTGAACGAATACGATCGCGTCGTGGCCACCTTGAGGGTCGAGGCCACCGACCTGGAGACCACCTCCACCTCGTCCAACGAAGTGCTGGACTTCGTGACCAAGAACGGCCGCGACTATGTCACCCTGCTGGGCAGCGCCGGCTGGTCCCATGACACCCGCAACCGCGCCCTGTTCCCCTCGCGGGGGCAGTTGCAGAGCCTCAGTGCGGAAGTGGCATTGCCGGGTGGCGACCTCAACTACTATAAGCTGTCCTACCGTCATCAGTGGTACCAGCCATTGGGTGGCAGGTTCACCATGATGTTGAATGGCGAGTTCGGTTATGGCGACGGCTATGGTGATACGGACACCCTGCCTTTCTTTGAAAACTTCTATGCCGGTGGTATCCGTTCGGTCCGTGGTTATGTGTCCAACACGCTGGGACCGCGTGATTCCAGGGACGATCCCATCGGCGGTGACATGCGTGTGGTGGGCAATGCGGAACTGATTCTGCCGACGCCCTTCGACGATTACGACAAGACGCTGCGAGTCAGCGCCTTTTACGATATCGGCAACGTGTTTGGAACCGGGCAGGATTTCAAGGCCGGTGATCTGCGTTCTGCAACCGGCCTGCAGGCCATCTGGATGTCACCCGTGGGGCCGATGACGCTCAGCGTGGCATCCCCCCTGAACGACAAGGCCAGTGATGAGACCGAGACCTTCCAGTTCACCCTGGGAACGAATTTCTGATGGAGACCTCATAGTGAATTTACCCCGCAAAATGCTCATTCTGGGACTGGTGGCAATGTGTTTCATTGCCGCGCCGGCGACCTATGCGGATGGCGCCAAGATTGGCTTCGTCAATGTGAAAAAGGTGCTGGAGAATGCTCCCCAGGCGAAAGCGGCCAGGGCCATGCTGGAAAAGGAATTCGCGCCGCGTGATCGTGAACTGGTGTCGATGCAGAAAAAGCTGCGTGCGCTGGAGGACAAGTTGAGCCGGGACGGTGCCGTGATGAGCACGGACGAGCGCGCCAAGATCGAGCGCCGCATCGTGACTGAACGCCGTGAACTGAAGCGCATGCAGGACGATTTCCGGGAGGACCTGAACCTGCGCAGGAATCAGGAAATCGCCAAACTGCAACGGCTCATCCTCGAGGTGATCGTGGCCGTGGCGAAGGAGGGGGGATACGACCTGCTGTTCCGCGAGGCCGTATTCGCCAGTACCCGGGTGGATATCACGCCCACCGTCCTGGAACGCCTCAAAGCGGATTTCTCCAAGGAATCGGCGGCGAAATAAGAGCTGGTGACCGGCACCCGTCCCAGGCTGGGTGGGGGAAGCAGGGTCATCCATGCACGGGATTGGTGCCACTCCGGCTTGTTTTCCCCGCGCCCTGCCTCCTGAACAGATCATGACTGATGTCCGGGAACCGGCCGGAATCCATGCAGGATGAGCACAGAGTCCACTTTCGGATGGACCGGTCTCCGTCATCAAATGGTACCAACAGCGATCAAGCATAAGGGGGGGCGATTGCACAACGACAATCAGGAACCCGTGCCTCATCCACTGGCGGAGCTGGCCGAACTGGCGGGCGCCGAATTGCGTGGGGACGGTAATCAGCCCATTGTTGGCGTCGCAACACTGCAAAACGCCCAACCTGGGACCATCAGCTTTCTGGCTAACAGGCGCTACAGAGCTTATCTCGCCACGACGGCTGCCAGTGCGGTGATACTGACCGAAGAGAACGCGGCCGCCTTCGACCGCGCGGTACTGGTGACGGCGAATCCATACCTGGCCTACGCGCGGGTGGCGGCCGCCTTTCAACCGGCGGATGATCAGGCGCCCGGTATCCATCCACGGGCCTTCGTCGATCCCAGCGCGAAGGTGGATCCCACCGCCTCCGTGGGGCCGAATGCCGGAATCGGCGCTGATGTCGTCATCGGTCCGGGAGCTGTCATTGGTCCCGGCTGCCAAGTGCAGGCACGTTCGACCATCGGTGCCGGCACGCGCTTGGTTGCCAATGTCACCGTCTGCCACGATGTGACCATCGGCGAACGCTGCCTGATCCATCCCGGTGTGGTCGTTGGCGCCGATGGTTTCGGTATCGCCGAAGACCATGGAGTGTGGACGAAGGTGCCGCAACTCGGTTCGGTGCGGATCCACGACGACGTGGAGATCGGCGCCAATACCACCATCGACCGCGGTGCCCTGGAAGATACCGTGATCGAGGATGGCGTGAAACTGGACAACCTGATCCAGGTGGCTCACAACGTCCATATCGGGGCCCATACGGCCATCGCCGGATGTACCGGTATCTCCGGAAGCGTGACCATCGGCCGCTACTGCCGCATCGGCGGTGGCGTGGGTATCGCCGGTCACCTGGAAGTGGCGGATGGTTGTGTCATCACCGGCATGTCCTTCATTACCAAATCCATCCGGGAGTGCGGCGTGTATTCCTCCGGCATTCCCATTGACGATAACCACCGCTGGGATCGAACCCTGGCCCGCATTCGCCGCCTGGACGGCATGGCGAAGAAGATCCGCGATCTGGAAACGAGATTACGAGAACTGGAAAAGACACAAAATGACTGAACCCAATACCTCCTGCATGGACATCTACGAGATCGTCAAGCATCTCCCGCATCGGTATCCGTTCCTGATGATCGACCGTGTGGTCGAATGCAGTAAGGGCGACAGCCTGGTGGCGCTGAAGAATGTCACCATCAACGAGCCTTTCTTCCAGGGGCATTTCCCCCAGCGTGCGGTGATGCCGGGTGTGATGATCCTGGAGGCCCTTGCCCAGGCCACCGGAATACTGGCCTTCAAGACCGGAGAACAGCGTCCCGAAAACCTGCTCTATTACTTCGTCGGCATCGACAAGGCGCGTTTCAAGCGCGTCGTGATCCCCGGAGATCAATTGCGCCTCGAGGTTTCCCTCAAGCGCGTGGTGCGTGGCATGTGGATGTTCTCCGGCACGGCGACGGTCGATGGCGAGGTGGCCTGCACGGCCGAACTCATGTGTACCGCCAGGGAAGTGGAATCTTGATCCATCCAACCGCAATCATCGATCCTGCCGCCCGTCTTGCGAGCGATGTGGAGGTGGGTCCGTACAGCATCATCGGTGCCGGCGTGGAGATTGGTCCCGGCAGCTGGGTGGGGCCCCATGTGGTGATACGCGGCCCGACGCGCATCGGCGCGAACAACCGGATTTTCCAGTTTTCATCCATTGGCGAGATCCCCCAGGACAAGAAATTCGCGGGCGAGGACAGTCCATTGGAAATCGGCGATGGCAACACCATCCGTGAGTACGTCACCATCAACCGAGGCACCGAGGAGGGTGGCGGCATCACCCGCGTCGGTAATGACAACTGGATCATGGCGTATTGTCACATTGCCCATGACTGCATCGTCGGAGACCATACCATCTTCGCCAACAACGCCACCCTGGCGGGGCATGTGACGGTGGAGGATTACGCCATCCTCGGTGGTTTTACCGGCGTACACCAGTTCTGCCGCATTGGTGCCCACAGCTTTGCCGGCATGTTCAGCGCCATCACCAAGGACGTGCCGCCCTATGTGATGGTGGTCGGTAATACGGCCAAGCCCGGTGGTATCAATTCCGAGGGCCTCAGGCGCCGTGGTTTCACCGCCGAGCAGGTGCAGAACGTCAAGCGTGCCTACAAGGTGATCTACAAGTCCGGCATGCGTCTGGAGGAAGCGCGGGAGGAATTGCGCAACCGTGCCGCTGAACAGGAGGAACTGAAGATCCTGGTGGAGTTTCTCGATGCCGGGAACCCGCGCGGAATCGTCCGCTGAGGGGCGCGGGGATGGCCTGCGGGTGGCCATCGTAGCCGGCGAGGCATCGGGTGACCTGCTGGGCGCATCGCTCATGCAGGCCCTCAAGGCCAGGGTGCCGGATATCCGTTTCGAAGGTGCCGGTGGTCCGCGCATGGAGGCACAAGGCTGTCATTGTTTGGTGGCTGCCGAAGAACTGGCCGTCATGGGCCTGGTAGAGGTACTGAAACACCTGCCACGCCTGTTCGGCATTCGTGCCAGGCTGCGTGAACACTTCAAGGCCGCCCCGCCGGATGTCTTCATCGGCATCGATCTGCCGGATTTCAATCTGCGTCTGGAAGGGGATCTGAAGTCCGCGGGCATCCCCACCATCCACTACGTCAGCCCCTCGGTATGGGCCTGGCGCCAGGGCAGGGTGAAGACCATCGCCCGCAGCGTGGACCGGATACTCACGCTGTTTCCCTTCGAGGAACGTTTCTACCGGGAGCACGATGTGCCGGTGCGCTTCGTCGGTCACCCGCTGGCCGACGACATTCCCATGGAGACCGACCCGGTTCAGGCACGTGCCACCCTGGGACTGCCACGGGACCGGCAGTGGATCGCCCTGCTACCCGGCAGCCGGCGTGGGGAATTGCGGTATCTGGCGGAAATCTTCGCCCGCACCGTGAACCTGATCCATGAACAACGGCCGGACATCGGTTTCGTGGCGCCGATGGCCACCGAGGCCACCCGGAGCCTGTTCGAACAGGCACTGGCGGAGCATGCCCCCCATGTCGATGTCACCCTGTTCGACGGGCGGGCGCACGAGGCCATGGCCGCCTCCGATGCCGTGCTCGTCACTTCGGGGACCGCCACCCTGGAGGCCCTGTTGCTCAAGCGTCCCATGGTGGTCACCTACAATATGCAACCGTTCTCCTATTGGCTGCTGACCGGCACCGGGTTGTTGAAGATCCGGCGTTACTCACTGCCCAATCTGCTGGCGGGGCGTGAACTGGTCCCTGAGCTGATCCAGGACGATGCGCGCCCGGAGGAGCTGGCCACCCAGCTCCTTCGACTGTTGCAGGATGGTGATGCACGCCGGGCTCAGACCGATGCCTTCGCCACCATCCACGGGATGCTCCGGCAGGGGGCCAGCGACTCGGCCGCGGAAGCGGTTCTCGAACTGATCCGTGAGCGGGAGGATACGGGTGTCTGAGCCATTGATTGCTGGTGTGGACGAGGTGGGCCGGGGTCCCCTGGCCGGTCCGGTGGTGACCGCCGCGGTCATTCTCGATCCGCGGCGTCCCATCGAGGGGCTGGCCGATTCGAAAAAGCTGAGCGGACGGCGGCGCGAACAGTTGGCAGTGGAGATCCGCACCAAGGCCCTGGCCTGGTCGCTGGGCCGCGCCGAGGTGGAGGAGATCGACCGCATCAATATTCTTCAGGCCACTCTGGTGGCGATGCGGCGCGCGGTGGAGGGACTGGCGGTGCGGCCGCACGAGGTCCTGGTGGATGGCAATCGTTGTCCGGAGTTGCCATGCCCGGCACGGGCTATCGTTGGCGGGGATGCCAGTGAGCCGGTCATCGCCGCCGCCTCCATCCTGGCCAAGGTGGCCCGGGACCGGGAGATGGTGGAACTGGACCGGCTTTACCCCGGCTACGGCCTGGCCGGCCACAAGGGATACCCCACCAAGACGCATCTGGCGGCTATTGAAGAGCTGGGCGCCAGTCCCATACATCGGCGCTCGTTCAGGCCGGTGCGGGAGGTGATGGAAAGAGAGGGGGCTTGGAGCCTGTCGGACGTAGGCTGAATCGGCTGCAAAAGCGGGACAGCGGTCTGATTTTCCCTGATTCCTCGTCACATGGTGCTACCATGCTCCTCAAAATCATGAAAAATCATCCTCGTTGTCCCGCTTTTTCGCTACGATTCCCCTAGGTCCGACAGGCTCCTTGCTTTTCCCGTTCACGGAACGATCATTCCGCCTGACTCCTGACTCCTGACTCCTGACTCCTGACTCCTGACTTCCTCATGCCCGCCACCTTCGTCCATCTCCATCTGCACAGCGAATTCTCCCTGGTGGACGGTCTGGTACGGATCAAGCCACTGGTCAAGGAGGTGGCGGATGCCGGCATGCCGGCCGTGGCCCTGACCGATCAGAGCAACCTGTTCGGCATGGTGAAGTTCTACAAGGCGGCCCGTGCCGCCGGTCTCAAACCCATCATCGGCGCCGATATCTGGGTGGCCGGCCCCGAGCCCTCCGAACCTCCCTCGCGTCTGGTTCTGTTGTGCCGGGACAGAAACGGCTATCGCCACCTTACCGAGTTGTTGTCACTGGCCTACCTCTCCGGCCAGGAGCGGGGTATTCCAGTGGTCCGGAGGGAGTGGCTGGAAAGCCGCAATGCCGGACTCATCGCCCTGTCCGCCGCCCGTGATGGTGATGTCGGCAGGGCCCTGCTGGCCGGTCATCGGGAACTGGCCCTGGAGCGTCTGCGTGAGTGGCAGCGCCTGTTCGGCGACGACTATGTGCTGGAGATCCAGCGCTGCGGCCGCGAGGGTGACGAGGCCCATCTGGTCAGGGCGGTGGAACTGGCCGTGGAACAGGATCTGCTGGTGGTGGCCACCAATGATGTGCGTTTCATCCGGCACGAAGACTTCGAGGCCCATGAGGCCCGTGTCTGCATCCAGGAGGGCCGGGTATTGGATGACCCCCGCCGTCCCCGTCCCTACAGCGAACACCAATACCTGCGCACCCCGGAGGAGATGGCGGAACTGTTCTCCGATCTGCCGGAGGCGCTGACCAACACCGTCGAGATCGCCCGCCGTTGTACGGTGGAGCTGGAACTGGGCAGGAACTATCTGCCCGATTTCCCCATTCCCGACGGCATGACCATGGATACCTATTTCACCCGCTTGTCCAGGGAAGGGCTGGAGTGGCGTCTCGACCAGTTGATGGACCGCAACGCCGCCGATTTCGCCGAACGGCGCAAGCCCTATGACGAACGCCTGCAACGGGAACTGGACGTCATCATCTCCATGGGGTTCCCCGGTTACTTCCTGATCGTGGCCGATTTCATCCAGTGGGCCAAGGACAACGATATCCCGGTGGGACCGGGGCGTGGTTCCGGCGCCGGTTCGCTGGTGGCCTATGCGCTCAAGATCACCGACCTGGATCCGCTCGCCTACGATCTGCTGTTCGAGCGTTTCCTCAATCCGGAACGCGTGTCCATGCCTGACTTCGACGTGGATTTCTGCATGGACAACCGCGACCGGGTGATCGACTACGTGGCCGAAAAATATGGCCGTAACAAGGTCTCGCAGATCGCTACCCATGGTTCCATGGCCGCCAAGGCGGTGGTGCGTGACGTCGGTCGGGTCATGGGCCATCCGTACGGCTTCGTGGACCGCATCGCCAAGCTGATCCCGTTCGAGATCGGCATGACTCTGGACAAGGCCCTGGAGCAGGAAGAGGAGCTGCGGAAGGTCTATCGCAATGAGGAAGAGGTTGCCGCCGTCATCGACATGGCGCGCAAACTGGAGGGTCTGGCGCGCAACGTGGGCAAGCATGCCGGCGGCGTGGTCATCGCCCCCACCGCCCTGACCGACTTCACCCCCCTGTACTGCGAACAGGGCTCCACTTCCATCGTCAGCCAGTTCGACAAGGACGACGTGGAGGCGGTGGGCCTGGTCAAGTTCGATTTCCTCGGCCTGCGCACCCTGACCATCATCGACTGGGCGGTGAAGACCATCAACCGCCAGCGGCGGGCGGCCGGTGAGGATGCCCTGGACATCATGCGCATCGACATGGCCGACCAGGCCACCTTCGATCTGTTGCAGGCCTACGACACCACGGCGGTCTTTCAGTTGGAATCGCGGGGCATGAAGGACCTGATCAAGCGCCTGCAACCGGACTGCTTCGAGGACATCATCGCCCTGGTTGCGCTGTTCCGCCCCGGCCCCTTGCAGTCCGGCATGGTGGACGACTTCATCGCCCGCAAGAAGGGCGAGGCCCCCATCGAATATCCCCACCCGGACCTGGAGCCGATCCTCAAGCCCACCTACGGCATCATCCTCTACCAGGAGCAGGTGATGCAGATCGCCCAGGTCCTGGCCGGCTACAGCCTCGGCGGTGCCGACCTGCTGCGCCGTGCCATGGGCAAGAAGAAGCGCGAGGAGATGGACAAGCAGGGCGAGATCTTCCTCAAGGGCGCGGTGGAGCGGGGCGTGGACGAGAGTGTCGCCCGCTACATCTTCGACCTGATGGCGAAATTCGCCGGTTACGGTTTCAACAAATCCCATTCGGCCGCCTATGCACTGCTGTCCTATCAGACCGCCTGGCTCAAGGCCCATTACCCGGCGGCCTTCATGGCCGCAGTGCTGTCCTCGGACATGGACAACACCGACAAGGTGGTGGTCTTCATCGAGGACTGCCGTCAGGCCGGACTGGAAATCCTGCCGCCGGACATCAACCGCTCCGAGTACATGTTCACGGTCACCGGCGAGCGCCGGATTCTCTATGGTCTGGGTGCCATCAAGGGGGTCGGCCTGGCCGCCATCGAGGGCATCCTGGCCGAACGCGAGGCCAACGGGCCCTTTGCCGACCTGACCGATTTCTGCAAGCGCGTCGATCTGCAAAAGGCCAACAAACGGGTGCTGGAGGCACTGATCAAGGCCGGCGCCATGGACAGCCTGGGGCCGAACCGCGCCACCCACAGCGCACGCCTGCCCACGGCCATGGCCATTGCGGAAAAACACGGTGAAGACGCGGCCCGTGGCATCGACGATATGTTTGGCTTCGGCGCCACCGATGCTGGCGGGGAGACCGATGACAAGGTATTGCCCGAGGTGCCCGAATGGGAGGAAGATCATCGCCTGTCGCTGGAGAAAGAGACCCTCGGGCTCTATCTGACCGGCCATCCCATCGAACGCTTCCTGCCGGAACTGGCGAATTTCACCAGCGGCCGGCTCAATACCCTGGCGGGCGGCCCGAACCAGGGCTGGGAGGGCCAACGGCGCGGCGAACGCAGCGTGGTGGTGGCCGGACTGGTGGTGGGCATGCGTATCCGCAAGATGCGCAACGGGCGCATGGCCTTCGTTACCCTGGACGACCGTTCGGCGCGCATCGAGGTGAAGATTTTCGACGAGACTTTCCAGCATCACCAGAGCATCCTCGGCAAGGACAAGGTGCTGGTGGTGGAGGGCAAGCTGGGCTATGACGACTACAGCAGTGCCTGGCAGGTGACCGCCGAGCGCCTGATGGACATGGAACAGGCCCGCAGCGCCTTCGTTGGCAGAATCCATTTGCGGCTGAGCGCCGACTGGCTGGCGGCAGGCGGCGTGGCGAGGTTGAAGGATCTGCTCACCCTCTACCGGGAAGGCCATTGCCCCATTCGTCTGCAATTCCACAACGGCCGCAACCGCGCCATGCTCGATCTGGGCGACGATTGGCGGGTTCAGCCCGCCGAATCCCTGATCGAGCGTCTGCGGGACCTGCTCGGTGACGAGGCCGTGCGCCTGGAGTACCGGCGGCGGCAGCGGGGGGCGGAGGCGCGGGCGGCCTGAAAGAAGTCTGCAAGGGAAGCTCTGATCGATTCCGTCCGCTCGCCTTGCGCCTGAACGATCCGGCTTCCTATTGGTTGCCGGACCAATAACTGACCGTGATTGCAGGGATTCATCGGGCCGCCGCGCTTTACCGGCACCATGGGCCTGGCCTGTCCCGGCAGTGTGGCAGGCCGCCCCAAATCGGGTAGAATCCTTCGCTTGGATTGCCTCACCGAAGCGGATTTCCATGAACCTCAATTTCCTCGATTTCGAAAAACCCATCGCGGAACTGGAAGCGAAAATCCAGGAACTCCGTTTCGTCAGCGACGACAGCGAGATCAATATCACCGAGGAGATCGGCCGCCTGGAGGCCAAGAGCCGTTCCCTCACCGAGTCCATCTTCTCCTCCCTGAGTGCCTGGCAGGTGGCCCAGCTCGCGCGCCATCCCCAGCGCCCCTATACCCTGGATTACATCGATCTCATCTTCACCGATTTCCAGGAATTGCACGGTGACCGCGCCTTTGCCGACGATCCGGCCATCGTCGGTGGCGTGGCGCGTCTGGATGGCCGCCCGGTGATGGTGATCGGCCAGCAGAAGGGGCGCGACACCAAGGAAAAGCTGCACCGCAATTTCGGCATGCCCAAGCCGGAGGGCTACCGCAAGGCCCTGCGCCTGATGGAAATGGCGGAGCGGTTCGGTCTGCCGGTGTTGACCTTCATCGACACACCCGGTGCCTATCCCGGTGTGGATGCGGAAGAACGCGGCCAGAGCGAGGCCATTGCCCGCAACCTCTACGTCATGTCCCATCTCAAGACCCCGGTGATCTGCACCGTCATCGGCGAGGGAGGTTCGGGCGGCGCATTGGCCATCGGTGTCGGTGACCGTCTGATGATGTTGCAGTACTCTACCTATTCGGTGATCTCCCCGGAGGGTTGCGCCTCGATCCTGTGGAAGAGCGCCGAACGGGCCGCCGATGCAGCCGAGGCGCTGGGAATCACCTCCGGCCGTTTGAAGGAACTGGGCCTGGTGGACGAGATCATCGACGAGCCCCTGGGTGGCGCACACCGTGATCCCGAGGCCATGGCGGCCAATCTCAAGCGCGCCCTGTTGCAGAACCTGGAATACGTGGACAGTATTCCCATGGACAAACTGCTGGTGCAGCGTTACGAGCGCCTGATGCAGTTCGGGGTGTACAAGGACTGAGCCCGCCAAGACACCCTGTTCGACCTTCCATGGCCGGCCGGCCCTTCACTCCCCAGGCGCTGCTCCACATCCTGCGCGGCCTGGCCGAGCCCAGGCGCTATTTCGTGGCCTACAGCGGCGGCCTCGACTCCCATGTGCTGTTGCATGCCTTGTCCCGGCTGCGCGGCGAAATCGGGGCGGAGCTCCGGGCCGTGCATGTCAATCATGGCCTGCATGAACAGGCAAACCGGTGGGTGGAACATTGCCGGGCGGTTTGCGAGGGTCTGGATATTCCCCTGGTGGTGTGCGAGGTGGATGCCAGCCCGCAGGCTGGCGAGAGCGGTGAAGCGGCCGCCCGCCGTGCCCGCTATGCCGCCATCGGCCGGTTGCTGGAGGAGGGGGATGCGCTGCTCAGTGCCCACCATTGTGACGACCAGGCGGAAACCTTCCTGTTGCAGGCCCTGCGGGGTGGCGGTGTGCATGGACAGGCGGCCATGCCGGCGGTCATGGGACTGGGCCGCGGCCTGTTGCTGCGGCCGTTGCTGGATTTCACGCGGGAACAACTGCATGCCTACGGGGAGCGGAATCGCCTGCAATGGGTGGATGACCCCAGCAATTCCGACACGGGTTTCGACCGCAATTACCTGCGTCACGAGGTCATGCCGGCACTACGGGCCCGTTGGCCCGCAGCGGTACGGACCCTGGCCCGCGCCGCCGGCCATGCCGCAGACGCGGCCCGGTTGGCCGATGCCCTGGCCCGGTCGGACCTGGAGGCCGTGCAGGGGAACGAACCCAGCGTCCTTTCGGTTGCGGACCTGATCCGGCTGCCGCCAGCCAGACGGGACAATGTCCTGCGTTACTGGCTGCGCGGCCTGTCTCTCCCCGCTCCATCCACCGCGCACCTGCAACGGATCGCGGAGGATCTGCTGCCGGCACCTGAGGATGCGGCACCCTGTGTGGACTGGCCAGGGGCGGAAGTGCGCCGCTTCCGCGACCGGCTCCAGGCGATG
Organism: uncultured Chromatiales bacterium; assembly: GCA_964409585.1. Taxonomy (GTDB): domain Bacteria; phylum Pseudomonadota; class Gammaproteobacteria; order JACKNK01; family CAYPEH01; genus CAYPEH01. The sequence continues at coordinate 25,170 of CAYPEH010000010.1, forward strand.
GCACCTTTGCCGCCCCATGACCGTCACCAGAGGATTCGTTGGCAACCGGCACGGGCACTGGAGCTGCCCGGCGGGACACTCGTTGCCAGCCGCAAGCCGGGTGAGGGGATGCGTTTTTCCGGAAGCGAGCTGGAAGTGCGTTTCCGCAGCGGTGGTGAACGTATCGTCCCGCACGGCCGTGAAGGCAGCCGCAGCCTGAAAAAGCTCTTTCAGGAATGGGGCGTGCCGCCCTGGTTGCGTGACCGCATCCCGCTGATCTATCGGGACGGGGAACTGGCGGCCGTGGCGGGCTATTGTGTGGCGGCCTCCCACACCGTATCCGGAGAAGAGAGCGGGCTGGTGTTCAGCTGGTCCCCGAAGGCACCCATTCCGCATTGAGGAAACCGGCCCGATTTGCTACTGTTCAGCGCCGTCCGTCGGGCCTATCGGCCCTTGTTTTTCCTGGCTGTTAGTCATTAGCTGTTGGCCCTTGGCGGGTACCTGCTTGGGTACGGCAATGCCGATGGTTTGACGCGGACAGCGCGCATCTGGCAAGCGACCTATATGACCCGATTCATATTCATTACCGGTGGTGTGGTCTCGTCCCTGGGCAAGGGCATCGCCGCCGCCTCCCTGGGAGCGATCCTCGAAGCGCGTGGCCTCAAGGTCACCCTGGTCAAACTGGATCCCTATATCAACGTCGATCCGGGCACCATGAGCCCGTTCCAGCACGGCGAGGTCTATGTCACCGAGGACGGTGCCGAGACCGATCTGGATCTGGGGCACTACGAGCGCTTCGTCAACACCCGCATGGGCAAGGTCAACAACTGGACCACCGGGCAGATCTATGAAAGCGTCATCCGCAAGGAGCGGCGTGGTGACTACCTGGGCGGTACCGTGCAGGTCATTCCCCACATTACCGATGAGATCAAGCGCCGCGCCCAGCAGGCGGGCGAGGGTTACGATGTCTGCATGGTGGAGATCGGCGGTACCGTCGGTGACATCGAGTCGTTGCCATTCCTGGAGGCCATTCGCCAGATGGGAGTGGAGATGGGCCATGACCGGGCCCTGTTCATCCATTTGACCCTGGTTCCCTACATTCCCACTTCCGGCGAGATCAAGACCAAACCCACGCAGCACTCGGTCAAGGAACTGCGTTCCATCGGTATTCAGCCGGACATCCTCCTGTGCCGTGCCGACCGGCCCATTCCGGACGACGAACGGCGCAAGATCGCCCTGTTCACCAATGTGGATGAGAATGCCGTCATATCCGCGCGGGACGTGGACAGCATCTACCGCATCCCGGAGGAACTGCATTCCCAGGGGCTGGACGAGATCGTGGTCAGGAAGCTTCACTTGGACGTACCCCCGGCGGATCTGGCCGAATGGCACCGGGTCACCGAGGCTCAGTCCAATCCGGAGGCGGAGGTCAACGTGGCCATGGTCGGCAAGTACATGGACCTGACCGAGGCCTACAAGTCCCTCAATGAGTCACTGATTCATGCCGGCATCCAGACCGGCACCCGGGTCAATATCCATTTCCTCGACTCGGAGAACATCGAGACCGATGGCACCGGCTGTCTCGAAGGGATGGACGCCATTCTGGTGCCCGGCGGTTTCGGTGAGCGTGGCGTGGAAGGCAAGATCGCCACCGTTCGCTATGCCCGCGAGAAGCGCGTGCCGTATCTGGGTATCTGTCTCGGCATGCAGGTGGCGGTGATCGAATATGCCCGCAACGTCGCCGGCATGGAAGGCGCCAACAGTACCGAGTTCCGTCCCGACACGCCGTACCCGGTGGTCGCGCTGGTGACGGAATGGTTGACCGAGGATGGCACCATCGAGCGGCGCAGCGCGGATTCGGATCTGGGAGGGACCATGCGCCTCGGTGGGCAGCAATGCCGGCTGGTCAACGGCAGCCTGGCCCATGAGGCCTACGGCGAGGATGTCATCGTCGAACGTCACCGTCACCGTTACGAGGTCAACGGCCGTTTCGTCTCCGATCTGGAAGCGGCGGGTTTGCAGGTGTCCGGCCGTTCCATGGACGGTGCCCTGGTGGAAATGGTGGAACTGCCGGATCATCCCTGGTTCCTCGCCTGCCAGTTCCATCCGGAGTTCACCTCCACGCCCCGCAGCGGACATCCCTTGTTCACCAGCTTCATCCGTGCCGCCCGCGCCCATTCCACGGAACCGAGCGCATGAATCTGTGTGGCTTTGAAGTGGGCCTGGATCGGCCCCTGTTCCTGATTGCCGGTACCTGTGTGGTGGAAAGCGAACAAATGGCGCTGGATACCGCCGGCATGCTCAAGGAATTGTGTGCCGGACTGTCGGTCCCGTTCATCTACAAATCCTCCTTCGACAAGGCCAACCGTTCCTCGCACCGGAGTTTCCGCGGTCCGGGAATGGAAGAGGGCCTGCGTATCCTGGAAAAGGTCCGCTCCCAGTTGCAGGTGCCGGTCCTGACCGACGTACACGAAGACACCCCCCTGGACGAGGTCGCCCAGGTGGTGGATGTTTTACAGACCCCGGCGTTTCTCTGCCGGCAGACCAATTTCATCCAGGCAGTGGCCCGGCAGGGCCTGCCGGTGAATATCAAGAAGGGACAGTTCCTGGCGCCCTGGGACATGGGCAACGTGGTGGAGAAGGCCAGGGCAGCCGGCAATGACCGGATCATGGTCTGCGAGCGTGGTGTCTCCTTCGGCTACAACAATCTGGTCTCCGACATGCGTTCCCTGGCGGCCATGCGCGAGACCGGCGCTCCGGTGGTCTATGACGCAACCCATTCGGTTCAGTTACCGGGTGGGCAGGGTAGCCATTCCGGCGGACAGCGCGAATTCGTGCCAGTCCTGGCCCGCGCCGCCGTGGCGGCGGGTGTCTCCGGCCTGTTCATGGAGACCCATCCGCGGCCGGACGAGGCCCTGAGCGATGGCCCCAATTCCTGGCCGCTGGGGCGCATGCAGGAGTTGCTGGAGACCCTCAAGGAGCTGGATACCACGGTAAAGCGGAACGGTTTCGCCGAACTGAGAGAATGAATATCGGCCGTGGAGCTCACAGATAATCAATATAAAAAACATTGGGATAAGAGTGATTTCTCAAGTTTTTTATAAGCATTGTCCGCGTCTCTCCCCGGCTGCACATGGTTTTCAATTAACTGGAAAGTCAGAGGAAAATGGCTGAGATCTACAACGTAATCGCGCGTGAAATCCTCGACTCCCGTGGCAATCCCACCGTGGAGGTCGATGTCATCCTTACCACGGGCGCGGTCGGCCGCGCCGCCGTGCCTTCCGGGGCATCCACCGGCAGCCGCGAGGCCGTCGAACTGCGTGACGGCGACCCGGCCCGTTTTCTCGGCAAGGGTGTCCTGAAAGCGGTCGAAAACGTCAACACCGAAATCCGCAAGGCCATGATCGGGCGTGATCCGCTGGACCAGCGCGGTGCCGACGAACTGATGATCGAGATGGACGGCACGGACAACAAGGGCCGTCTGGGCGCGAACGCCATCCTGGCCGTGTCCCTGGCCCTGGCCAAGGCCGCCGCGCGTCAGGTCCAGGTTCCGCTGTACATGTACCTGGGCCAGCGGCCTCCGTACCGCTACCCGGTGCCGATGATGAACATCATCAACGGCGGCGCCCATGCCAACAACAGCGTCGATCTACAGGAATTCATGATCATGCCGGTGGGCGCCCCCACCATCGCCGAGGCGATCCGCTACGGCGTCGAAGTGTTCCACAGCCTGAAGAAGGTGCTCGAAGCCCGCGGCTTGAACACCGCTGTCGGTGACGAGGGTGGCTTCGCCCCCGACCTGCCGTCCAACGAGGCTGCCATCGAGGTGATCCTGGAGGCCATCGACAAGGCCGGTTACCGCGCCGGAGAGGACATCTACCTGGCTCTGGATGCCGCCAGTTCCGAATTCTACGAGAACGGCGTGTACCACCTGGCCTCCGAAGGCCGCAAGCTGGACTCCGCCGAGTTCGTCGCCTTCCTCGAGGATTGGGTCGACAAATATCCCATCCTCTCCATCGAGGACGGTATGGACGAAGGCGACTGGGATGGTTGGAAACTGCTCACCGAGAAACTGGGCGACCGTGTGCAGCTGGTGGGCGACGATCTGTTCGTCACCAACACCGCCATCCTCCAGGAAGGCATCGACAAGGGCATTGCCAATTCCATCCTCATCAAACCGAATCAGATCGGCACCCTCACCGAGACCCTTCAGGCCATCGAGATGGCTACCAATGCGGGCTACACGGCGGTGGTATCCCACCGTTCCGGCGAGACCGAGGATGCCACCATCGCCGATATCGCCGTGGGGACCGCAGCCACCCAGATCAAGACCGGTTCCCTGTCCCGTTCGGACCGCATGGCCAAGTACAACCAGTTGCTGCGGATCGCGCAGAAGCTGGGTGACAAAGGCAGTTATGCCGGCCGCGAGGCCTTTGGCCGATTGCTGGAGGGCTGATACCAGCAGGCAACCAGCATCCAGGGCGGATGGGCCACTGAAGGGGTACGCGCGATACCCCGGCCCATCTGCTGGCGGAGCCGGAGCAAAAGAGGAAGCCGGTCGCCGTCATGCCACAAGGTCCGAACAGTGCCCTTGCCGGGGCCATGCCGGGTTTTGTGTTGCTCGCGCCGGGAAGGTTAGGATTCCTGACATCCATGCGTATCCTCATCGCCCTCCTGATCGTCCTCATCCTGCTGTTGCAGTACAAGCTGTGGTTCGGCGAGGGCGGCATGCGTGACGTGGCCGAGCTGAGGCGGGCGGTGGCCGAACAAAAGGAAGAGAATGCCCGCCTGTTGGAACGCAACCGGTCCCTGGAGGCGGAGGTCGAGGATCTGCGCACCGGCCTGGATGCTATCGAGGAAAAGGCCCGTAGTGAGCTGGGCATGATCAAGGAGGGCGAGACCTTCTACCAGGTGGTGGAGGAATGAACCTACAATCCCGATATTGGGCCCTGGTGCCGGCCGCTGGCGTGGGCAGGCGCATGGGTTCCGACATCCCCAAGCAGTACCTTCCCCTCGATGGTGCCACGGTGATCGGACACACCATCACCCGACTCTGTGCCCATCCCCTCATCGCGGGCGTAGTGGTCGCCCTGTCACCGGAGGATGGGTACTGGGACCAGCTCCGGTTTGGCACGGACAAACCCGTGATCCGCGTCGATGGTGGCGCGGAGCGCTGCCATTCGGTGCTCAACGGGCTCGACCATCTGGCCGGCATTGCGGCGGACGACGACTGGGTGCTGGTGCACGATGCGGCGAGGCCGTGTATTCGTGGCGGGGATCTGGACCGGCTGATCGAACAGGCCGGGGCCCATGAGGTGGGAGGCATACTCGCTGTGCCCGCCCACGACACGATGAAACGCGCCAACGAGGCCGGTGAGATCGCGCATACTGAGGATCGTAACGGCCTCTGGCATGCCTTCACGCCACAGATGTTCCGCCTGGGGGCTTTGCGTGAAGCCCTGTCCGCTGCCCTGGATCGTGGCGATCTGGTCACCGACGAGGCCAGCGCCATGGAGCTGGCGGGCAGGCATCCCCTGCTGGTGGAAGGCCACGGCGACAACATCAAGATCACCCGTCCGGAGGATCTGGCTCTGGCGGAGTTCTTCCTGCGGAGGCAGCGGGAAGAGACGGGAGGCTGCGCATGAACACGTCCGCACGGAGTCCGCGTATCGGACACGGATTCGACGCCCATCGTTTCACACCGGGACGTCCCCTGATCCTCGGGGGGGTGGCGATCCCTCACGACCAGGGGATGGAAGCGCATTCCGATGGCGACGTGGTGCTGCATGCACTCATCGATGCCCTGCTGGGTGCCTGCGGGTGTGGCGACATCGGCCGCCTGTTCCCCGACACCAGCGCCGAATTCAAGAATATCGACAGCCGTATCCTGTTGCGCCGGGCCTTCGAGGAGATCGGGAAACAGGGGCTGGCCATTGGTAACGTGGATCTGACCATCGTCGCTCAGCGGCCCCGGCTGGCTCCGTATATCGACCGGATGGTGAACTGCATCGCCGAGGATCTGCAATGCCGGCCGGGACAGGTCAACGTGAAGGCCACCACCAGCGAAAGGATGGGGTTCACCGGACGGGGCGAGGGCATCGCCGCCTTTGCCGTAGCTTTATTGACATGAGCCGCTTGCCGGATTTTCCGCGTAGCCAGGGGTATCCCCAGGCCAGCGGCCGCATCCGCGTGTTCGCGGAAGATTTCCAGGTGGAGGAGCTGACACCGTTTCAGCCCGATGGGGAAGGCGAGCATGTGCTGCTGTGGGTGGAAAAGCGGGAGGCCAATACCGATTGGGTCGCGCGCGGATTGGGCCGCCATGCCGGCGTCAAACCGGTGGCCGTGGGCTATGCCGGACTGAAGGACCGCCAGGCCGTCACCCGTCAATGGTTCAGCATCCACCTGGCCGGGCGGGATGAGCCGGACTGGCAGGCTCTGGAACTGGAAGGCGTGCGGGTCCTGGAAAGCCATCGCCACGGACGCAAACTGCGACGCGGCACCCTCAAGGGCAACCGTTTCGTCATCCGTATCCGTGAATTTCAGGGAGACCGTGGTGAGGTACAGGCACGGCTGGAGAGTCTCGCGCGGTTCGGCATGCCCAACTACTTCGGTGACCAGCGCTTCGGCCATGAGGGCGGCAACCTGGACAAGGCCGATGCCATGCTCCGGGGCGGCCTGCGGGTGAAGGACCGCCACCGCCGCGGCCTGTATCTGTCCGCGGCCCGCTCCCTGTTGTTCAACCGGGTGTTGGCGCGGCGGGTGGAGCAGGACAACTGGCGGCAGGCCCTGCCCGGCGAGGTGTTGATGCTGGATGGCAGCCACAGCGTATTCCGGGCCGATGAGATCGATGATGAACTGCGGCAACGCCTGAGGGATCATGAGGTTCACCCCACCGGTCCCCTGTGGGGACGCGGGCGTCCGCTGACCGGTGGCGCCGCCCTGGAACTGGAACAGGAGGTGCTGGCCGGTGATGCGGACTGGCGCAACGGGCTGGAGCATGTCGGGTTGAAACAGGAGCGGCGGGCCCTGCGGGTGATTCCTGGTGATTTGCGCTGGGATTGGCCGGAAGGGGATCTGGAGCTGCGTTTCTTTCTGCCGGCCGGGGCCTATGCAACCAGCCTGTTGCGGGAACTGGTCTCGCTACGCTGAACCCCAATGTTACACCCGGTTGTCAAAACAAGCTAATAGGTAACTGATTCTATTGGTGTTTTATCGTGTGTTGACCGGTAATGAAATGGAACCGGCCCTGGCTGGACGCGCCCTCGCACTGTTCTGGCCGCCCCCAGCCCGGCACGATCATCGCCCCCCGGGTGCAACATTGGGGTGAAGCATTGCCATTCCGGCAGGCGCGGGGAGTGTCAGCGTGCCCGCCGCAGCAACACGTAGACGGCGCCGGTGCCCCCGTCCACAGGCCGTGTGGAGGCGAACGCCAATACCTCCTGCCGCTGCCGCAACCAATGATTCACCTTGGTCTTCAGGACCGGTCCCCGGTGGCTGGAACGATTCCCCTTTCCATGCACGATACGCACGCACCGCAGTCCCTGGTCCATGCATTGATGCAGGAATGCCGTCAGTTCCTGACGGGCCACTGCCACGGTCATGCCATGCAGGTCCAGTTCAGCCTGCACGCTGAACTGTCCCCGGCGCAGTTTGCGGAATTCGCGCAATTGAAGGCCGGCCGAGCGGTACAGGAGTTCCTCGCCGGTTTCCATCTCCGCCGGCTCGAAACCATCGGAGAGCAAATCGTCCAGCACCTGCCGCTCATCCTCGCGGCTGAAACGCGGGATGGGCGCCGGGCGGGCATGGGAGGGCAGGATCCGGTCGTGCCGCAGGCGCTTCACTTTGCCTACCGTGCGGCGGAACAAGGCCCGGTCCTCGGGTTTGAGAGGAGATCGGCGGGACATGGGGCGGTAGTTTATCCGGGCCGTGACCCCGGCGGCTACGGGTGGTATGTGGAAGGGAGCGGGACACGGGAACCGCACCATGCGAAAACGGCCGCTTTCCAGTATAGTTCCGCGCTTTCAGATTCCCTGTCCGTCCACTGGAATGCGAATCCTCCTGAGCAACGATGATGGCTATCAGGCCCCCGGACTCATCGCCCTCGCCGAGGCCCTGTCCGAGGTGGCGGAGGTGGTGGTGGTGGCCCCGGACCGCAACCGCAGTGGCGCCAGCAATTCGCTGACCCTGGAGACCCCCATTCGCGCCAGCCGCCAGCCCAATGGTTTCTATGCCGTCAATGGCACGCCCACCGATTGCGTCCATCTGGCCATCACGGGTCTGCTGGACGAGGAGCCGGACATGGTGGTTTCGGGTATCAATGCCGGCGCCAACATGGGCGATGATGTGATCTATTCCGGTACGGTGGCGGCGGCCATGGAGGGGCGATTCCTGGGCCTGCCGGCGATGGCGGTTTCACTCAACAGTCATCAGCCGGCCCAGGTCGGGACCGCAGCGCGTGCAGCCGTGCTTCTGGTACGGCAGATCCGCGACGGGATGCTGCCGGCGGACGTGATCCTCAACGTGAATGTTCCCGATGTGCCCTGGGATGAGATCGAGGGTCTGGAGGCGACTCGCCTGGGGCACCGCCACAAGGCGGAGCCGGCCGTACCCGCCAAGGATCCCCGTGGAAATCCCGTCTGGTGGGTGGGGCCTGCGGGACCGGAGCAGGATGCGGGACCCGGTACGGATTTTCATGCAGTACGATCCAATCGGATATCGGTGACACCCCTGCAGGTGGATCTGACCCGTTACGCGGCCGTGCCGACGGTGGCGCAATGGCTGGAGAAACTGTGAATCTGGATACGAGACAACTCCAGGGCATCGGCATGACCTCGCAGCGCACGCGCGAGCGTCTGGTGCAGCGCCTGCAACGCGAAGGCATTCAGAATCATGCGGTCCTGGACGCTATACGGGATATCCCACGGCATATCTTCATGGATGAGGGGCTTGCCAGCCATGCCTATGAGGATACGGCCCTGCCCATCGGTTTTGGCCAGTACATCTCGCAGCCCTACGTGGTGGCCCGCATGACCGAGGTCCTGCTGGCCGAGGGGGTGCCGCAGAAAGTGCTGGAGGTGGGCACCGGTTCCGGTTATCAGGCCGCCATTCTGGGCGCCCTGGTACCCAGGGTGTACACCGTGGAGCGCATCCGCGAGTTGTATCTGGAGGCACGCCGGCGGTTGCAGGGCCTGCGTATGCACAATGTGGTCCTGCGGCATGGGGATGGCAGTTGGGGCTGGGAGGAGAAGGGGCCCTACGACGGGATCATCGTGACCGCGGCGCCCCGGGAGATCCCGCGGGAACTGTTGGGCCAGTTGGCCGTAGGCGGGCGGCTGGTCATCCCCGTGGAAACTCCGGGTGCCGGCCAGGAACTCACCCTGATACGGCGCACGGCCACGGAATTCGAGAAACGGGTATTGGAGCGGGTTCGTTTCGTTCCATTGCGGGGTGGTGCCAAATGAAAATCTTTTCCAAGCTCTATGACCGTGTCCTGCACTGGTCCAGGCATCCCCATGCCCCCTGGTATCTGGGTGGGCTGAGTTTCGCCGAGTCCTCTTTTTTCCCCATCCCACCCGATGTCATGCTGGCGCCGATGGCGCTGGCACAGCCAAAGAAGGCCATCCGCTTCGCCGTTATCACGACGATCGCATCGATACTCGGCGGCATACTGGGTTATTTCATTGGCGTATTCGCCTTCGATCTGGTCGAACCCCTGATCCGCGAGGCCGGTTACTGGGATCGCTATGAGAAGGTCAACGTCTGGTTCGAGGAATGGGGGTTCTGGGCCATTTTCATCGCCGGTTTTTCACCCATTCCCTACAAACTTTTCACCATTGCCGCCGGGGTGATGTCCATGGCCATGGTGCCCTTCGTGATCGCATCCGCCATCGGGCGCGGACTGCGTTTCCTGCTGGTGGCGGGGGTGATGTCCTGGGGCGGCCAGCGCTTTGAACCTTTGCTGCGGGCCTACATCGACCGTATAGGGTGGATCGTGGTCGGTGCCGCGGTCATTGCCTACCTGGTGTTCAGTAACGGGGCCTGAACATGAAAGGAATGTTTCCGGGCAATGGAACGGTGGCCTGGAGACTGGCAGCCGCAACGTGGATCGTTCTGCTGCTGGCCGCGTGCGCGGGTACCAATCTGGCTCCCGTCGGTCAGCGGACGGAAAAGGCACGTACCAACCCGGGTTATCACGTGGTGGAGGCAGGCGAGTCCCTGTATTCCATTGCCTGGCGCTACGATCAGGACTATCGCAATCTGGCCCGCTGGAACGGCATACGCTCCCCCTACATCATTCGCGCCGGTCAGCGCCTGCGGGTCGCACCTCCCGAGGCCGCCGGGGAAAGGAATACTACCACCTCGCGTGAGGCTGTCCGGGAGCCTGTGCGGCAGCGTTCTGCCGTGCGGAAGAGAACGGAGCGCAAAAACACGGCGAGGAAGGAACCCCGGTCGGCCCCGAAACCACTCAATTCGTACGCCCGAGGGCCGATAAAGTGGCAATGGCCGAGTACAGGCAGGCTGCTGCAAGGTTTCAATCCCCGTTCCAGCGGCAAGAAGGGGATCGATCTGGATGGCCGTATCGGTGATCCGGTCCGCGCCGCCGCCGACGGGAGGGTGGTCTACAGCGGCAGCGGATTGATCGGCTATGGGCGGCTTGTTATCGTCAAACACAGTCAGACCTTCCTCAGCGCCTATGCGCACAACAGCGAACTGCTGGTGAAGGAAGGTGACCGGGTGAAGGCCGGGATGGTCATTGCCAGGCTGGGAGACAGCGGAACCAAGCGGCCGAAGCTGCATTTCCAGATCCGCCGGGAGGGAAAACCGGTGGACCCTCTGAAATACCTTCCTAAACGGTAGCGGCCTCTGGGAGTCTGTCGGATTTAGGAGGAACGAAGCGAAAAAGTGGGAGAGCGGGGGTACATCCCGGGTTGCGAGGTGTAACGCCTGATAGAGACGGGGTGTATGGCGGCCGATGGAAAAGGTCGTGGAACCGGGGTACGGTGTCTGTTCACGCGCACTGTGTCGCGGCCGCCATTTTCGGTGTTTTCATTACGTGACGAAAAACAGTGGGAAAATAGACCGATCTCTCATTTTTTTTTTTTGGGGCAGCCGTTTCATCCTAAGTCCGACAGACTCCTGGGTCACGGTATTCGCTGCGGGGAGTACAGGCTGAATGGCGAAACAGGGTGATCCATCGAAGGGCAATTCCCGGGTGGCAACAGGCAGGACCGGCAGTGTCGCTGGTGCGGGTACTGGAGCTGTGGTGCGTACGAATCATCAAGCCCATCCCGATTTCGAGATGGATGCCACCCGCCTTTATCTGAGTGAGATCGGCTTTTCTCCTCTGCTCAGCGCCGAGGAGGAAGTGTATTACGCACGCCTGGCGCAGAAGGGTGAGGAAAGTGCCCGCAAGCGCATGATCGAGAGCAATCTGCGCCTGGTGGTGAAGATTGCGCGTCGCTATATGAACCGTGGGCTGGCCCTGCTGGACCTGATCGAGGAGGGCAACCTCGGTCTCATCCATGCGGTGGAGAAATTCGACCCGGAACGGGGATTCCGCTTTTCCACCTATGCCACCTGGTGGATCCGCCAGACCATCGAGCGGGCACTGATGAACCAGACCCGCACCATTCGTCTGCCGGTGCACGTGGTCAAGGAGATCAACCTGTATCTGCGTGCCGCCCGCCATCTGGCCCAGACACTGGACCATGAACCCAATGCAGAGGAAATTGCCGAGCGCCTCGACCGGCCGATGGAAGAGGTCAAGCGCATGCTGGGCCTCAACGAGCGGGTCGCTTCGGTGGATTCCCCCCTCGGGGAGGATTCCGACCGCTCACTGCTCGATACCATCGTCGATGAAAACACCCAGGACCCTTCCAGTATCCTCCAGGATGAGAAGGTGCAGGCCCATCTGGACCAATGGTTGCAGCAACTGAACGACAAGCAGCGCGAGGTAGTGGAAAGGCGTTTCGGCCTGCACGGTTACGAGCGGTCCACTCTGGAGCAGGTGGGTAATGAGATCGGTGTCACCAGGGAACGGGTGCGGCAGATCCAGATGGATGCACTGCGCCGCTTGCGTGAGATCCTCGAACGCGAGGGCTATTCCGTGGATACGCTGTTGTCCTGAGGAACTTCTGAACAAGTACCGGGGGATGGGGGTTTGGGGGAAGGGAAGCACCTGTGTTTTCCGTAAAGCATTGATTTATATCCTTCCCCAAATAGACAACTCCCGGCAAGGGAGCTCTGATCAGGGCGCGTAGCGACTTGATTCAGACCTGAATCCGTGGGTTCAGAGGGGATGCAGAGTGCAAGATATTGGTTCGAATGGCGTAATGAAAAATCGCAGCCATACCCCGCGGTCTGGTGAGATTTTTCATATAGCCAGGCGGATCAAGAGCTTGTGCTATGCGCCCCGATGAACCCGCGGATTCAGGTCAGAACTTCCCTGAAGGGGCGTTTGCAGCGGCAGCAAGGCCGCCACCACTTTCCGCTCTTCCCCTAGCAGGATGTTATAGGTCCGGCAGGCGGCCATGGTATCCATCACTTCCACCCCGATACCCCGTTTCATCAGTTCCGCGAGCTGACTCTGAGCGGGGAAATGCAAACGGTTGCCGGTGCCGAGCAATACCACCTCCGGTGCCATGTCGATGACGACCTGCCAGTGCCCGGCATGGATCTGCGACGGTTCCATCGGTCCCCAATCGTCGATCAGCCGCCTGGCCGAGACCACCAGGCTGCCGGTATGGAGCACCTGATTGATGGTGATCCCATTGGCATCGTAATGGGTGATGACGTTGCCCCCGGTGGGGATGTCCAGGCTGAGTTTCATTCAGTCCCCCATCCATTGGCGCGCAGCCAGGTCCAGATTTCGCCGGGGCTGTTGACCAGGCCGTCCGCGCCCCAGTCCCGTGGCCGGTCTTGTTCGGACAGATAGCCGAAACCGGCCACCAGAGTCCGCATGCCGGCACTTCTGCCGGCGCTGATGTCCCGCTCCGCATCCCCCACATAGAGGCAGCGGGCCGGCTGGATGCCCAGCAGGCGGCAGGCATGGAACATGGGTTCGGGATGGGGTTTGCTGTGGGCTGTGGTGTCGCCGCTGACGATGCAGGCGGCGCGGGACGCGAGGGCCAGTTGTTCCATCAGCGGGTCGGTCAGCCAGGAGGGCTTGTTGGTGACCACACCCCAGGGAATGCCATGGCTTTCGAGGGATTGCAGCAATTCGTCCATGCCGTCGAACAGGCGGGTCCGTCGTGCCAGATTGTCCTGGTAAAGGGTGAGCATTTCCTGACGCAGGGGCTCGAATTCGGGTGCTTCCGGGCCGATGCCGAAACCGGCCCGGATCATGCCACGTGTGCCATGGGATACCTCCGGGCGGATTTCTTCCAGTGGCAGCGGCTTGCGTCCATGCTTCCGCAACACCTGGTTCAACACCCAGGCCAGATCCGGTGCGGTGTCCAGGAGTGTGCCATCCAGATCGAAGAGGACGGTGGCGATACTCATGGGAGGCGTCAGGGACGGCGGCAGGTCAACAGATAATTGACATCCACATCCCGCCCCAGGCTGTAGCGCCCGGTCAGGGGATTGTAGCTCATGCCGGTCAGATCATGGGCATCGAGTTCCGCCTGGCGGGCCCAATCGACCAGTTCGGAGGGACGGATGAACTTGCGGAAGTCATGGGTGCCCTTGGGCAGCATGCGCAGGAGATATTCGGCGCCGACGACGGCGAACAGATAGGCCTTGGGGTTGCGGTTGATGGTGGAGAACACCACGGTACCGCATGGTTTGACCAGCTTGGCGCAGGCGGCCACGACCGAGGCCGGTTCCGGGACGTGTTCCAGCATTTCCATGCAGGTGACCACATCGAAGCGGCCGGCATTCCGGTCGGCGTATTCCTCGGCGGTACTTTGCAGATATTCCACCTCGGCACCGGACTCCAGCAGGTGCAGCTTGGCCACCGACAGGGGAGCCTCGCCCATGTCGATGCCGGTTACATGGGCGCCACGCAGGGCCATGGACTCGGCCAGGATGCCGCCACCGCAACCCACATCCAGTACCGTTTTGCCCGCGATGCCACCGGACTGCCGGTCGATATAGTCCAGGCGCAGGGGGTTGATGTCGTGCAGCGGTTTGAATTCGCTGTTGGGGTCCCACCAGCGGGCGGCCAGTTCCTCGAACTTGCTGACTTCGCGGGGATCGACGTTGTGGGCGCTGTGGTTCATGGGGTTTCCTGTTACGGTATCGGTGCCCCCTCCGGGGGAGGACATTGTATCCGGATTCGATGGCTTAGGAACTTTCGAACAAGTACCGGGGGATGGGGGTTTGGGGGAAGGGAGGCATCAGTGCCCCCCCGCAAGCCATGGATTCTCATCCTTCCCCCAATAGGCAAGCCCCGCGAGGGAGCTCGGATCGAGGCGCGCGGCGACTTGACAGCCTGTCGGACTGAGGATGAAGCGGCTGCAAATGCGGGAGAGCGGTCCATTT
>CAYPEH010000011.1:0-38045 GCA_964409585.1 uncultured Chromatiales bacterium
CATGCTTTCAACTATTCAACCAATCCTCCGTGCACCGATTCGCGAGAGGAACCCCATTTCTTATTGGTCACCAGCGCCGTCCGGTTTTAATCGCATAACAGTGAACTATGCAGAATCCGTAAATACTGAACTAGGCAGAATCTGTCTAGTTCACTCCGGAGTCCGCCTAAAATCTTCTCCAAACCTGATGATTTTCCTGAAAAAACTACTCCACGGCCGGGCGGGAGTCCAGCTTGTCTTTTCCATCCTTTGAGGGTCGTCCGGCTGCTGGGACGTTGTGGGCCGTGTGGTGGGGCCGGCCGGGTGTTCCTCATGCGCTGGGGGAATTCCCTGCCGCAAGCGGGTGGAGGTTGACATGCTTCCCCTCACCCTGACCCTCTCCCCCCCGCGGTGAGAGAGGGAAAGAATCATCGCAAACGACATTCGCCTCTCCCCCCCGCGGGGGAGAGGGAGGGATGCAGGGGCGGCTGGGGTTCCGGGCTCAGACCGCTTCCAGCGCTTCGGCCAGGCGGCTGACGGCGATGATTTCCATGCCCTGGACGCTGCCCCTCTTCGGCGCGTTGGCCTTGGGGACGATGGCCCGCTCGAAGCCGTGCTTGGCCGCTTCGCGCAGGCGCTCGAGGCCGTTGGGGACGGGCCGGATCTCGCCGGCCAGGCCGACTTCGCCGAAGGCCACCAGGCCGGTGGACAGGGCGCGGTCGCGGAAGCTGGACAGGACCGACAGCAGCACGGGGAGGTCGGCGCCGGTTTCGTTGACGCGCATGCCACCGACGACGTTGACGTAGACGTCCTGGTCGTACATGGCCAGGCCGCCGTGCCGGTGCAGCACGGCCAGCAGCATGGACAGGCGGTTCTGTTCCAGGCCGAGGGTGACACGGCGGGGGTTGGACAGGGGGCTGTGGTCCACCAGGGCCTGCACTTCCACCAGCATGGGGCGGCTGCCCTCCAGGGTGACGAGGATGATGCTGCCGGAGACGGGTTTTTCGTGGCGCGAGAGGAAGATGGCCGAGGGGTTGCTGACCTCTTTCAGGCCGCCGCCGGTCATGGCGAACACGCCCAGTTCGTTGACCGCTCCGAAGCGGTTCTTCATGGCGCGGATGACGCGGTAGCGGCTGCCGGCGTCGCCCTCGAAATAGAGCACGGTGTCCACCATGTGTTCCAGCACGCGGGGGCCGGCCAGTTGCCCGTCCTTGGTGACATGTCCCACCAGGAACAGGGCGGTGCCGGTCTGCTTGGCGAACCGCACCAGCCGCGCCGCCGACTCGCGCACCTGGGCCACGGAGCCGGGCGCCGATTGCAGGCTCTCGGTGTAGATGGTCTGGATGGAGTCGATCACCATGGCCTGCGGGCGGTCCTTTTCCGCCACCGCCAGGATGCGCTCGACGGCGGTCTCGGTGAGCAGGTCCACGCCGGCCTGCTGCACCCCCAGGCGCGCGGCCCGCAGGGATACCTGGCGGGCGGATTCCTCGCCGGTGACATACAGGGTCGAGAGCCGCTCCGACAGCGAGGCCAGGGATTGCAGCAGCAGGGTGGACTTGCCGATCCCCGGATCGCCGCCGATCAACACCACGGCGCCGGCCACCAGTCCGCCGCCGAGCACCCGGTCCAGCTCGGCCAGGCCGGTGGGAGTGCGGCTGTCCTCGTCCACCGGCACCTCGGCCAGGGACTGCACGGCCACCCCGGCGGTGCCGGCGTAGCCGGCGAAGCGGGGATTGCCGGAGGCGGTGGCGGCCACCGATTCGGTCATGCTGTTCCAGGCGCCGCAGTCCGGGCACTGCCCGGCCCATTTGCCGGCCTGGGCGCCGCACTCGGTGCAGACGTAGACGGTCTTCGCCCGGCCCATCAGGATCGTTCCTCGATCCGCACCCGGCGCGAGACGTTGCACAACAGCTCGTAGGGGATCGTTCCGGCGTGCTCGGCGATCTCTTCCACCGGCAGGCCCTCGCCCCACAGCACCACGGGATCGCCGATGCGCGCATCCGGTTGCGCGGAGAGATCTACGCAGATCATGTCCATGGAGACACGGCCGACCAGGGCGCAGCGCCGCCCATTCACCAGCAGCGGGGTTCCGTTGCGGGCATGGCGCGGATAGCCGTCCCCATAGCCGATGGCCACCACCCCCAGCGGCATGTCCCGTGGGGCGCGCCAGGTGCCGCCGTAGCCCACGGCATCGCCTCTGGCGAGGCGGGTGACGGCGATCAGGCGGCTGGTGAGCGTCATCACCGGTTTCAGGCCCTGGGCCACGCCGCGCCCTTCCAGGAAGGGGGAGACGCCATAGAGCATGATGCCGGGGCGGTTCCAGTCCAAGCGGCTGTCCGGCCAGCCCATCAGGCCCGCGGAGTTGGCCGCCGAGCGTTCCCCGTCCATGCCCGCGGTGGCGCGGTCGAACCGCTCCAGTTGCTCCCGGCTGCGGGGGTCCGCCAGATCGTCCGCATTGGCAAGATGGGTCATGAGGCGGATGCGCCCATGCACGGACGGGCATTGGCGCAGGCGCCGCCAGGCATCGGCCGCCGCGGCGGGGGGAAACCCCAGCCGGTGCATGCCGGTATCGATCTTCAGCCAGACCGGCAGCGGCTGCCGCAACCGCTCCCGCTCCAGCATGTCCAGTTGCTCCGGATGATGGATCACGGACTCGATACCCGCCGCGCTCAACTGGCGCAGTTCGTCCGTGTCCTCGAACCCCTCCAGGGCCACGATGGTCCGGCCGGGCAATGCCTGGCGCAGGGCCATGGCCTCTTCCAGGCGCGCGACGGCATAGCCGTCCGCCCCGTCCAGGGCCCGGCCCACCCGCAACAGGCCGTGGCCATAGCCGTCGGCCTTGATCACCGCGAGAACGCGGCTGTCGGGGGCGTGGGAACGGGCCTGCCGGAGGTTGTGACGAAGGGCGGAGAGATCGATGAGGGCACGCGCGGCACGGCTCATGCGAAACCCTCGGACTGGTATTCGGGGGCGAAATTCTCGAAGCGGGTGAACTGGCCGAGGAAGGTCAGGCGCACGGTGCCGATGGGACCGTTGCGCTGCTTGCCGATAATGATCTCGGCGACGCCCTTGTCCGGGCTGTCCTCGTTGTAGACCTCATCCCGGTAGATGAAGATGATCACGTCGGCATCCTGCTCGATGGCTCCCGATTCGCGCAGGTCCGACATCACCGGGCGCTTGTTGGGACGCTGTTCCAGGCTGCGGTTGAGCTGGGACAGGGCGATCACCGGCACGTTCAGCTCCTTCGCCAGGGCCTTGAGGGCGCGGGAGATCTCGGAGATCTCGTTGGTGCGGTTCTCGCTGTTTCCCGGCACCTGCATCAACTGCAAATAATCGATCACGATCAGCGCCAGGCCACCCGCCTCGCGCATGATGCGGCGGGCACGGGCACGCACCTCGGTGGGGCTGAGCGCGGGGGTGTCGTCGATGTACAACGGTGTCTCCGCCAACATGTTCACGGCGGAGGTCAGGCGGGGCCAGTCATCGTCGTCCAGCTTGCCGGTACGCACCTTGTGCTGATCGATGCGCCCGAGGGAGGACATCATGCGCATGGCCAGGGAGTCGGCAGGCATTTCCATGGAAAACACCGCCACCGCCTTGGTCATGTCCTTCTGCCTGGCCGCCGTGTAGGCCACGTGCTCGGCGATGTTCATGGAAAAGGTGGTCTTGCCCATGGAGGGGCGGCCGGCGACGATGATCAGATCCCCCGGTTGCAGGCCGGCGGTCATCTCGTCCAGGTCGTCGAACCCCGTCTCCAGGCCGGTGATGTGGCTGTCCTGGTGGAACAGGGTGTCGATGCGGTCCACCGCCAGGTTCAGCAGATCGCGGATATTGTGGAATCCCTTGCGTCCGCGGGCATCCTGCTCGGCGATCCGGAACACCTTGCTCTCGGCGGCATCCAGCAGCTCACTGCTGCCACGCCCCTCCGGCTGGAAACCGCTGTCGGCGATCTCGGTGCCGACCCGGATCAACTGCCGCAAAACCGATTTCTCGCGGACGATGTCGGCATAGGCGGTGATGTTGGCGGCGCTGGGCGTTTCCTCGGCCAGGGCGGCCAGGTAGGAAAGTCCGCCGATGGCGTCCAGTTCCCCATCCGCCTTCAATTCATCGGACAGGGTGACGACATCGAACGGCTTGTTCAGGGAGGCCAGGTGCGCGACGGCGCGGAAGATGAGCTGATGCTCGCGGCGGTAGAAGTCCTGTTCGGCGACCCGGTCGGCCACCTTGTCCCAGGACTCGTTGTCCAGCATCAGGCCGCCCAGAACCGCTTGTTCCGCCTCGATGGAATGGGGCGGAACCTTCAACACCTCGGTTGGCCGTTCACCACGGCGCTGCGAGGAGGGTTCGGGCATGGACGACCTCGGCTGGCGGGGAAGAACAAATGGGGTGCCCGGGGTGCCGGATCATGGATGAATCGGCGGCGACGGGGGAAGAACCGCCCGTTTCCGCCGCCCCATCCCGATCAGGCAAATCCCCCGGCGGGCCGGGGCCATCATTCCCCGGGAACGATGCTGACCGTCAAGTTCACGTCCACGTCGCTGTGCAGGTGCAGGCCCACCTCGTGCTCACCCACCTGACGCAGGGCCCCGGCGGGCAGACGCACCTCGGACTTGGTCACCTCGACACCGGCGGCGGTCACCGCATCGGCGATCTCATGGGTGCCCACGGAACCGAACAGCTTGCCTTCGTTGCCGGCACGGGCCTGGATCTTCACCACCCCCAGGGCCTCGATGCGGCTCTTGCGCTCTTCGGCGGCGGCCAGCTTCGCGGCCTCGGCCTTTTCGTACTCGGCACGCTCGGCCTCGAACTTGGCCCGGTTGGCCTCGGTCGCCATCACGGCCCGATGCGTCGGGATGAGATAGTTACGGGCATAACCGGGGCGCACTTTCACGAAGTCGCCCACGTTACCCAGGTTCTTAACACGCTGTAACAGAATCACTTCCATCGGTCGATACCTTCACTCGTTTGGACGGGTCAACAGCCTGCCGTCCGAAAAAACAATCAACTCGTTCGTTTTGCCAGCCTGGCCCGAATATCCAGCCAGGCGTCCACCAGACCCAGGCCACTCAATACCGCCAGCATCTGCGGCAACAGGATGGTCATCACCGCGTACAGGGCGCCCAGCCAGCCCCAGTGGGCGTTGAGCAGGGCGGCAACGCCATGCACCACCGCCAGCCCCTGTATCGCATAGATGAAGGTCACCACGGCGGTCATGTCGGTGACGAGCGGTATGCCGGTCGTCATTGCCACCAGCATCAGCACCAGCGCCACCATGGCCACCACCCGGCCATAACGCAGGCTATGGAACTCGGTGCGGAACCCGCCCGGATTGTACAGTTCGGCCTGCCAGTGCCGGGCCAGAAGCAGACTCAGCGTCAGGGTCATGATCACCGAGGAGGCCACGGCCGCAGCCATGGTCGATGCCAGTACATCCAGCACCTCGGTCACCTGCGCCTGGCTCAGTTCCATGCCTTCACGCAGGGGGCCCTCCAGCACGCCGAGGGCATCCCGCCACCAGGCGGCCGGATCATCAAAGGCGAGATACTGTCCAAGCACCACCAGCAAGCCGACGGCCGCGATCACCAACAGGGTGGTCGCCATCGACACGGTGGTGCGCAACACCATGGCCAGCCCCCACAACGGCAGCCAGACCACGAGCACCATCAACACGACCGGGGCCATGCTCCCGGTCAGGAGCGTGAACAGGATGCCGCCGGCGACGGTGGACAGGGCAACCGTGATCGAGCCTTCCGAGGGCCCGAGCCGCAGGGTGACCAGGGCGATGACGGCCCCGCTCACCCACACCAGCGGCACGGCGATGGGCACCAGCATCAGCAACAGCGCGCTGACGACCGCAACGGTCACGGCCTGCACGCGGCCACGCATGATGAATTCAGCCAGTGCCCGCATCACTTACCTCCTGGTGCCCCACTCCGGATCGCGCAAACCGGAGGGCAAACCGGTCAGCCGTGGCGGTCGGTATAGGGCAGCAGTACCAGATAGCGGGCGCGTTTGATCGCGGTACTCAACTGACGCTGGTAACGGGCACTGGTGCCGGTGATGCGGCTTGGAACGATCTTGCCGGTTTCGGTGATGTAACCCTTGAGTGTGTTGAGATCCTTGTAATCGATCTCTTCAACACCCTCGGCGGTGAAACGGCAGTATTTGCGGCGGCGAAAGAAACGGGACATACGCTTATCTCCAATGATTCAGAAACAGGGCGCTTATTCAGCGGCCTCCGTGCTGGCTTTGGCCTCGGCTTCGACGGCAGCCTCGGCGGCGGCAGCCCCGGCACTCGGGGCATCGCCTTCGTCACGGCGGGAGTCACGGCGCTCGTCGCGTTCCTCCTTGTCGTCCTTGGAACGGGCCAGCGGGGACGGCTCGGTGACGGCCTTCTTCATGGTGATGACCAGGTTGCGCAGCACGGCGTCATTGAAACGGAACGCGTTGGTGAGTTCCTCCACGACCTCGGGGCCGCACTCGATGTTCATCAGCACATAATGCGCCTTGTGCAGCTTCTGAATGGGATAAGCGAGCTGACGGCGGCCCCAGTCTTCCAGGCGGTGGATGGTGCCACCACCATTCTCGATCGTGCCTTTGTAGCGCTCGATCATGCCGGGAACCTGCTCACTCTGGTCCGGGTGGACCATGAACACGATTTCATAGTGTCGCATTGTTGCTCCTTACGGATTGAACAGCCCCGGATCGCCATGTCCGGAGCAAGGAGTTGAGCCCTTTTGGGGCCGGGAAAAGCGCGCGATTCTACGCGAGGGGACAAGGACTTGCAATCGGTGCCGCGCGGGCGCGGCGGGATTCAGCCGCCCGCCTCGATGGCCCGCTGCCGCAGGGCCTCGAACAGGGCCACGCCGGCGGCGACCGAAACGTTCAGACTCCCGACCGTACCGACCATGGGAATGCGCAGCAGGGCGTCACAGGTCTCGCGGGTGAGACGGCGCAGCCCCTTGCCCTCGGCGCCCATGACGATGGCCAGCGGGCCGTCCAGGCGTTGATCGTAGAGGGAGAATTCCCCCTCCCCGGCCAGTCCGACCACCCAGACGCCGAATTCCTGGATTTCGCGCAGCGTCCGCGCCAGGTTGGTGACCTGGATGAACGGCACCGTCTCGGCGGCGCCACTGGCCACCTTGCGCGCGGTAGCGGTGAGGCCGGCGGCCCGGTCGCGTGGCGCGATCACCGCGGTCACCCCGGCCGCATCGGCGGAACGCAGGCAGGCCCCCAGATTGTGCGGGTCCGTCACACCGTCCAGCACCAGCAGCAGGGGCGGCTCCCTGGTCGCCTGCAACAGATCGAGCAAATGGCCCTCTCCGAGACTCTTCGCTTCCTCCACCGCGGCCACCGCACCCTGGTGACGCCCGCCGGCGGCCATTTCGTCCAGTTCACGGCGGGGGATGACATGCACCACCACACCCCGCCCGGTGGCACGCCTTTTCAGACGCTGGAGGCGTACGTCCGCGCGACCGGCCTGCAGCCACAGTTCCCTGACGCGGCCGGTCTTCAGCGCGGCCTCCACCGCGTGCAGGCCAAAGATCCTGTGTTCGCTGCTCAACGCCGCCGCCTGCGCTTGCCGCCCTTCTTCCTGGCCGGTTTCCCTTCCTTCTCCTGCGCCGGTTCATCCTCCACGGGCACGAAATCGATCTTGCGATCGTCCAGGTTCACCCGTACCACCTGCACGCGGATGCGGTCGGCCAGGCGGTAGCTGCGGCCAGTGCGCTCTCCCTGCATGCGATGGCCCACCGGATCGAAATGGAAATAATCACGCGGCAGGGAGGTGACATGAACCAGGCCCTCCACATAGATCTCGTCCAGTTCCACGAACAGGCCGAAAGAGGTCACCGAAGTGATGGTGCCATCGAATACCTCACCCACCTTGTCCAGCATGTACTCACACTTGAGCCAGTCCACCGCGTCACGGGTGGCATCGTCGGAACGCCGCTCGGTCATGGAACAGTGCTCGCCCAAGGCAACCATGTCATCGTGGCTCACGACATAGGATCTGGCGCTGCCGCCATCGAGCACATGCTTGATGGCGCGATGCACCACCAGATCGGGATAACGGCGGATGGGGGAGGTGAAATGAGCGTATTCGTCGTAGTTGAGACCGAAATGGCCGATGTTGTCCGGACTGTAGACCGCCTGTGACATGGAGCGCAGCAACACGGTCTCGATCAGGTGGCGATCCGGGCGGTCCGCCACACTGGCCAGCAGGTCCGAATAGTCCTTCGGGCTGGGTTTGTCGCCCCCCTTGAGCTGCAATCCCATCTCGCCGAGGAAGGAACGCAGGTCGGCGAGCTTTTCCGGGTTCGGCCCCTCATGGATGCGGAACAGCGCGGGCAGCTTTTGCCGCTTGAGGAAACGGGCCGTGGCCACGTTCGCCGCCAGCATGCACTCCTCGATCATCTTGTGTGCCTCGTTGCGCTCCACTGGCACGATACGCTCGATCTTGCGATCCTCGCCGAAGACGATACGCGTCTCGCGGGTATCGAAATCAATGGCGCCACGCTGATCCCTGGCCTTGCGCAACACCTTGTACAGGGCATACAGGTTCTCCAGGTGGGGCAGCAACTTCTTGTGCTTTCTGCGCAGCCCGGCGTCACCATCCACCAGCATGGCCGCCACCTCGCCGTAGGTGAGCCGCGCATGGGAACGCATCACGGCCCGGAAGAAACGTGAACGTTTCACGCCACCCTTGGCATCCAGGAGCATTTCGCAGCACATGCACAACCGGTCCACCCGTGGATTGAGGGAACACAGGCCATTGGAGAGGACCTCCGGCAGCATGGGGATCACCCGCTCGGGGAAATAGGTGGAATTGCCCCGGTTACGGGCCTCGCCATCCAGCGCGGTACCCGGAAGCACGTAGGAGGACACATCAGCGATGGCCACCAGCAGCTTGAAGCCCTTGGGGGTCTTCTGCACGTAGACGGCATCATCGAAATCCCTGGCATCCTCACCGTCGATGGTGACCAGCGGCAGATCGCGGATGTCCTCGCGCCCCTCCTTGGCCTCCTCCGGAACCTCCGGGTCCAACCTGGTGATCTCTGCCAACACCTCTTCCGGCCATTCATGGGGCACGCTGTGGGCGCGCATGGCCACATCGATCTCCATGCCGGGAGCCATGTGTTCACCCAGCACCTCGATCACCCGTCCGATGGGTGGCGAATGCCTGGTGGGATAGGCCACCAGTTCCACCACCACGATCTGGCCATGGCTGGCCCCGTCCTTGTGCTCCATGGGCACGATGATGTCCTGGGTCAGACGCTTGTTGTCCGGCACCACCACGCCGACACCCGTCTCCTGGAAAAAGCGCCCGACCACCCGCTCGTTGCAGCGTTCCAGGATCTCCACCAGGGCGCCTTCCTTGCGGCCGCGATCATCCAGGCCCCGCACGGCCACCAGGGCACGGTCACCGTGCATCAGGGTGCGCATCTCACGTGCGGCAAGGAACAGATCACCGCTGGCATCATCGGGGATGAGAAAACCGAAACCGTCCGGATGCGCCACCACACGGCCGCGCACCATATCCAGCTTGGTTACCGGCGCGTACCCTTCGCGGCGGTTGAGGATGATCTGCCCGTCACGCTCCATGGCGCGCAGGCGCCGGCGCAGTGCCTCGTACTGTTCATCACCCTCGAGGCCCAGCTGCTCGAAGATCTCATCGCGCATCTGCGGACGCCCCACCTTCTCCAGATGCTGGAGGATGAACTCACGGCTGGGAATGGGATTATCGTATTTCCTGGCCTCGCGCTCCTGGAAGGGATCACCGGAGGGGGGAGTCTGCTTCTTGCGGCGAGGTGATCCAGAGGGAGTCTTGGGACGTTCATCGCGCCGGCCGGCGCGGGGGTGCTTGCGTTTTTTCGCGGTCATGATGCGACCATTTTAGCATGACCGTCCTGATGCCGCCGCCTGGACCCTCCCTGCATGTATTGACAAAGGCTCACCCCCCTTCTATATTGCGCGCCCTCGACCTCCGCCGAGGTGGTGAAATTGGTAGACACGCTAGCTTCAGGTGCTAGTGGGGGAAACCCCGTGGAGGTTCAAGTCCTCTCCTCGGCACCATATACGAAAAGGCCCGCATCAAACGATGCGGGCCTTTTTCGCTTCTCTCACGCCAACCGCAACCCATTTCCGGTCTTTTCACCGCCCAGCCGGTGCATCCCTGCCCGCGCACCATGAGGATCGCCCCATGCCGGTATTTGCCGAAGCTCTCGCCGCCTGGCCCGGCGAGTCATTCAAACCCATCCTCAAACGATCCATTGAGGCCATGGACAAGTCCCTGCTGCCACTGCAACAAGGCTTGAGCCATGGCAACTGCGTCGGGACCTCACCGATCCGGGTGGTGGTCCTGGGGGCCGGGGAGACACCGGCCGGCATCCAGGCCCGGATCGGCGTGTTCTATACCGGCATCATCGGGGGCTGCTCCTGTGCGGATGACCCGACCCCGGTGGACGAAATCAATGAACACTGCGAACTGCTGGTGGTGATCGACAAGCGATCGGGGCAGGCACGCTTTGAACTGGCCGATTGACCCCTGTTTCCCACCGGGGCGGATCGGTCGGCGCTCACTCATCCGGGGCGAGCAACTCGATATAGTTCGAGCAACTGTGATCGCCGATCAGTTCGGTGGGATGGGTGGCATCGTCCAGGGTGCTGTAGAGTCGTTCCCAGAAGCCGTTCCACCAGCGGCCGTTCCTGTCGCTGGTCTGGATATTGCCCTGGTCATCGAAATGAACGCGCCGGCCCACGTGCTGGAACCCCATGGCGCGCGGCGGCAGACGGGCCACCACGTCCTGGTCGTTGACGAAACGCACGGTCCTGCGCAACAGCCGCTCGTCATAGCGTTTCATGAAGCCGTGATCCCCCACCCGCGGACTGCCGAAGGTGTACACGGCACCGATGCGCCGGGTGTACCCGGCGATGGACAAGGCCGAGGCCCACAGGGTCGCCAGGGCACCCCCCAGGCTGTGGCCGGTAAGCCAGATCCTGCCGCCGCCGGGCAGATCGCGGATGCAGTCGAGCACGGACTCCAGGGCCGAACGGTAGGCATCGGCGAAACCATCGTGCAACCGCCCCCAGGGGTGGAAGGTGTGGGTGGCCCTGAGATCGGAAAACCAGTCGCGGATCTCTTTCGGCTCCGTGCCCCGGAAGGCCAGGACCATATCCCGGCCGAAGGTGATGGCCATGCCTTCGGTGTCGCTGCTGACGTTCTCGAAGATACGGATGGCGCCTGGATCAGGTGTCATACCCAGTGATTCGAGCCGTTCCCGCACCCATTGTTCCTGCACATCGCGGGGCTCGTCCACGACCTCGCGCAAATAGGACAGATCGGCAATATGGGCCAGACGGTAGGCGGTCCGGCGATCGAACCTCCGGTTGGCGTCGTGCGTGAAATATCCCATGACATCCTCCTTCTCCATCGTGCACCAAGCCACTCTATGCCTGGCGATGGCCGGAGTCCACAAACACATGTGCGTCCATCATGGACCGGCGTGAACGGCCTTTCGCCCGTGGGGCGGAAAAAAACCGGCGAATCGTCTATCGTTGAGCAAGCATATGACGGGGGACGGCCATGCGTAGACGCACCTTCCTGAAAACCTGCGGTTCGGTACTGGGCCTGGGTCTGAGCGGAGGCGCCGGCATGATATTCCCGCTCCGGGGCAATGATGCCTGGGGGCAAACCCATCACAGTCCCGGTGAAATGAAACGCCGTGGCCCACTGGATCTGCGCTATCAGGGGACCCATATCCTGACCCACGGCGCGTTGCGCCACCTCGCGGACCGATACAACAGACTGGGCCCCGGCCGGCTGACGGTCGCCGGCGGCGGTTGCGACGACGGCATCACGGCAACCATGCAGGGGGACGTGGATCTGGGCGGCATGTGCTGTCCGGTGGAAGGTTCCCGGGCGGAAGGGCTGAACTGGCTCACGGTCGCCAGGGACATCAAGACGGTGGTGACCCACCCCGACAATCCCCTGGACGGCATTGGATTGCAGGAGTTACGCGCGGTGGCCCGTGGCCGCATCCTGCGATGGAACGAGTTGGGCGGTACCGACCGGCCCATTGCATTGGTGGTCCGCCGGCACTGCGCCGATTTTTTCGAACCCGTGCGCCAGCTGCTCCTCGATGGCGAACCGGCATGGTCCCAGAGGGCACTCTTCGTCGATACCGACAAACAATTGATCGAAACCGTGATCCGTTTTCGCGGCGCTGTGGGTCTGGTGAGCTGGGTCTTTGCGCAACCGATGGTGGCCGCGGGAAAACTGAAGATCCTGTCAGTGGATGGAGCCCAACCGTCACTTGCGGCGGTGCAGAACGGTGGCTATACGCTGACCGGCCCCCTCAACCTGATCTTCAGCCGCTGGCGTGCCCCGGCCATGGCACCCTTCTTCGATTTCCTGTACGGCGATGAAGGCGCCGCCATCATCTCCCGCCGGCTGGTGCCGGTGAGCGGCGAAGAGGCGGGCTATCCCCGCAGGGTCTGATCCACCCGCCGCGGCAACCACACGGTCACCTGGCCGATTTCTCCGGGCGTAATCTCGATATTTCCACCATGGGCGCGGGCGATCGCAAGGCAACTGGCGAGTCCCAGCCCACTGCCGCCGTCCTTCGTCGTAAAGAAAGGTTCGAACAGGTGCGCCTGGGCCTCGGCCGAGAAACCCGGACCGCCGTCCGTGACCCGCAGCCATACCTGTGAATCCTGCCCACCGACCTCCACGCGGACCGGCTTGCCGGGTGCGGCCTGCTTGGCGTTGTTGAGCAGGTTCTCCAGCATTTGTTCGAGCTGATAGACATCGGCATCTATCCACAGGGCCTCTCCCCGCGGAATGAAGTCGATGGCGATTCCGTTACGGTCGCGCCAGTGTTCCAGGATCCTGCGGCAGGTCTCGATGAGATCCACGTTTTCCGGATGCAGCCGGATGGGACGGCCGTAATGGAGCAGATTCTCCACGATGCGGATGCATCGCTCGCAATGATGGAGGACGAGTTTCAGATCCCCGGCCGCTTCCTCGTCCTCCCCGTAGCGGCGCTGCATGAGCCGGGTGATGTTGCGGATGACCGTGAGCGGATTGTTGATGTCGTGGGCCACGCGCGCCGCCACCCGGCCGATGGCCGACAGTTGTTCCTGATGCTGCCACTGGATCTCCTTGCGCTTCAGCTCGGAGAGATCGCGGGTCATCGCATTGAAGGCGCTCATCAATCCCGCCACCTCCCGGGTGCCGGATGGCGGCAGCGATATCCCGAACTCACCACGTCCCACCGCAGCCACGGCCTGGGTCAGCGCCATCAGCGGGCGCAATTGCCAGCGCAGAAAGAGAATGAAGCTGATGGCGATCACCACCGCGCCACCGGCCAGGATCAGGGACAGCAGACTCTTCACCTCCGACAGGGCCTTGCCCACCGTATCCGGAATGGAGACATCCACGAACACCGGGGGCTCACCCGCCGTGTCCAGCCTGACCCTGAAGGCATCCTCGGGCACGGTTTTCGAGTGGGCGATTGCCACTGGATACTCACTCTCCGCCCCGAAGCCGTGCCGCTGGAAGAGTTCCCTGAGCGGCCGGGCCAACTGCAACCGCGCCAGGAGGTTGGTACTGCGCAGGATCGGCGCGCTGGCGACCAGCCAGGGCTCACCATCCACCCACCGGATGGTGGCATTGGGACGGTTGTCATGGCGCAAGGGCGCCGGGGCCACGCCCGCGCTGGCCGCGATCAGCCGGCCCTGCGGATCCCACAGGGATACGGAGGCCACGTGAAACGCCCGCATGATGCGCTCCACCACCGCCTGCGGATGGATCCGCTCGCCCTCCAGGTAGAGGTAATAGTACGTGTTGTTCTTCAATTCGGTATCGTTGACCAGCAATTGGGTAATGCTGTCCAATTGCAGCAGATCCTGATCCACCACCTGCCGGACCTGGGTCGCCAGGCGGCTCAAGCGGTCGTCACGCAGATCATGAAACTGGCGGCTGATGAAATGGTCGATGCCGAAGAACAGGCCGGCACTCATCACCGCGACCAGAACGGTCAGCGCCAGGGTAAGGCGCAGGAGCAGGGAATGCCTGATCGGTCTGCGGGAACGGGATGCAGGCCCATGGAAATCCGTATCGGGACAGGTAATGCTACTGGTCATGGCGGAGACGGCCTGAAACCTGGAAGGCGAATGAAACAACCCGAGCAATCTCCCGGCGAGGATACATCACAGGCAAAGGGGCAGGCACCACGCATACTGATCGTCGAGGACGAGCCGGATGTGGCGGAAACCCTCAAGCGGGTCATCGAGGCCAGCGGCCGTTACGAGGTGGATGTCGTGCTCGAGGCCCATCGTATCGTCCAGGTGCTGGAGAGATGGCATCCGGACTTCATCTTCACCGATCTCATGATGTCCGGAATGGACGGCTTCGAGCTGATCCGGCGGGTGAAGTCCTTCGACGACTCTCTTCCCGTGGTCGTGGTCAGCGCCTACGCCACCCTGGAAAACGCGGTGGAAGCGGTCAAGGCGGGCGCCTTCGATTTTCTCGCCAAACCATTCAGCCCGGAATCGGTGGATCTCATTCTGGCCAAGGTCCAGCGCGACCATGGCCTGCGCATGCGGGCCGCCGAGATGGCCCGCCGGATCCGGGAACAGGACGCGGATCTGTGCGCCCTGCGCGGCAACAGCCAGGCGATGCGGCGTCTGCGCGACTGGATCTGCAAAGTGCGGGGAACCGGCGCCAGTGTCCTCATCGAAGGTGAAAGCGGAACCGGCAAGGAACTGGTCGCGCGGGCCATTCATGCGGGCAAGGGACCGTTCGTCGCCGTCAGCATGGCGGCGATACCCGATGAACTGGCGGAGGCGGAACTGTTCGGCTACCGCAAGGGTGCCTTCACCGGCGCCGTCGAGGATCGCCGCGGGCTGTTGATGGAAGCGGAAGGCGGGGTTCTGTTCCTGGATGAAGTCAATTCCATGTCGCCACGGCTCCAGGCCAAGCTGCTGCGGGTTCTGGAGGAGCACCGCATACGCCCCGTGGGCTCGACCCAGGATATCGAAGTGCATTTCCGCCTGCTCAGCGCCGCCAATCAGGATCTGGAACAACTGGTGCAGGACGGTCTGTTCCGCCGCGACCTCTATCACCGGCTCAAGGTGCTGCACGTCCAGCTCCCTCCCCTGCGTGAGAGGCCGGAGGACATCCCCGAACTGGCCGATTACTTTCTGCAACGGTATGTGCGCGCCCACGCCAGCCAGGCCCGGCGCTTTGCCCAGGGCGTACTGGGGGCATTGATCGGAGGGAAGTGGCCCGGCAATGTCCGGGAGCTGGAGAACGTCATCGAACAGGCCGTCATCCTCTGCCCGGAGGATTGCACGGAGATCCCGCTGGACGTGTTCCCACCCTCCTTGGGAGGGCGGGATTTCCACCGTGAGGCGAACCGGGAAAGGACGGGGAGCACACTGGCGGAAATGGAATGGCACTATATCCGCAGCGTGCTGGAACAGACCGGCGGCAACAAGGCGCAGGCGGCACGCATCCTGGGTATCGACTACAAGACCCTGCTGCGCAAACTCGCCCCGAAATAGGGAAACCGGCCTGCCCGATGGGGCATTTTGCCCCATTCCCTCCTGCGCCGATGGGGCAAAATGCCCCTGTCCCGGAATCCCCTTCCCGCCACCCGCCGGTACCCGGCGGCAAATCCGCCCATGGCGCGACTCTTGCACCTCCTCCCCCCGCCGTCACCCGGCAACACACCAAAGATGAGGAGGAACTGTTCATGAAAGACAAGCGTTGTTGTATCTGGGCACTCGTGGTTGCGGTATCCATGGCCTCGGGGATGGCCACTGCCGGAACGGTCCGTTTCAATCCGGGAAAGCAGCTTTCCCTGGGCGGCATAAAGAACGTCGTGTCCGCGTTTGAAAAGGAGTCGGGCGTACAGGTCGAGATGGCCAAGGTCGGTGGATGCGGTGCAACGGTCAAGGGGATCAAGGCCGGAAAACTGGATGCAGGCGCCATGTGCTGCCCACCCAACAAGGACGAAGTCGGGAAGGCGGGACTGGCCTCCATTGCTGCGGGACGGGACGCGCTCGAGTTCATCGTTCACCCGAGCAACCCGGTAAAGGGCCTCACCACCGCGCAGCTGCGTGACATCTATCAGGGCCGGATCAAGAACTGGAAGGAGGTCGGCGGAGCCGATGCGCCCATCAAGCCCTATGCCCATATCATGTGCGCCAACCGCGAAGAGGTCATGCGCCAGTTCCTGACCGGGGAACGGGACAGCAAGCACGGGGTGATCAGCGTCGACAACCGCAAATTCGCCCCGTGGGTAACCAACATCAAGGACGAGACGGACGTGAGCGACGTGATCGCCGCCGATCCCAACGGCATCGCCCCCGTCAGCCGTTCCATGGTGGAGAAAGGGGTGAAGGTTCTGGCCCTGGACGGGGTCATGCCCACCCAGCAGACCATTGCCGACGAGAGCTATCCACTGGTCCGTTATCTGCACATCATCACCAAAGGCTATCCGAGCGGCGACACCGCTCGTTTCATCGCCTTCCTGCGCAGCGACAAGGGACAGGAACTGCTGACCAGGGAGGGAAGAATCGTCTCCTTCAAGTGAGGTTCTCTGGGGACAGGGATGTCCCCCCCCTACGGCATCGTCACAGAGCAGGCCATGAGAAGATTTTTTGCGACGGTGTTGATCGCGTGCCTGATATTCATGCCGCTCCGGTCCCTGGAGGCGTCCGGCAACACCCTGCGGGAGATCGCCGGCCGGCCTCCGGCCCCGGCCCTGGATCTCCACGACCTGGACGGCAGGAGACACCGCCTGACGGATTACCGGGGGCGGGTGGTCATCGTGACCTTCTGGGCCAGTTGGTGCCACGAGTGCCGATATGAAATGCCTTCCCTGCAACGGGCCTGGGAGAGACTGCGCAAGGCGGGAGTCGTCATGCTGGCGGTCAACGTCGACGAGGCGCCGGAGGTGGTAAGGGCCTATGGGAACAGGCTGGGACTGACGTTCCCGCTGTTGCTCGACCCCGACATGACCGCCTACAAGGACTGGCCGGTGCTCGGCGTCCCCGCCACCTATGTGATCGACCCACAGGGACGGCTCAACTACGAAGCCGTGGGGGCACGGGACTGGGACAGCCCGGCCATGACCGGCCGGATCGAAGACCTCGCCGTACGCTGACCGCCCGCCGACACGCCCCGCGGCGACCGTCAGCGATACAGTAACAGCGGTTCCCGCTGCTCCATCCAGGCTGTCTCGTCCGCCCGGGCCATGGCATCCAGATCACCGGCCCCGGCAGCCGGATCATCCACCCACTCCCGCAACCGCTCACCACCGTTGATCAGATCAATGGCCAGACGCTCATATTCATATTCATAGGGAAAATCGCGCCATAGCTCGTAATCGGGACGCTGCGCGCGCAGGGCCTTGAAGGCCAGCGCCTGCAAACGCCAGGGGCGGAAGCGGACATGGTCGTAGGCGCCGTCGTCCACATGGATCTGCACCCCCGCACAGAGTTCACCCGCGTGCTTGTGGAAGGTGGGTTCGAACCAGCAGGGGCGCAGACGGCAACCGGCCAGCCAGTCCGGCGCCAGTTCGTTCATCTTCGACAGCAAGGCCCGGGGTTCCAGATCCGGCGCGCCGAACAGCTCCAGGGGGCGGGTGGTGCCCCTGCCCTCGGACCAGGTGGTGCCTTCCAGCATGACGGTACCGGCATAACAGCGGGCCATGGACAAGCCGGGCGCGTTGGGGCTGGGATTGATCCAGCAGCGCTCCCCCAGGGGCCAGCCATAACCCGGCCCCCGGTCCGGCCGCCAACCCTCCATGCCGATCACCCGGTAATCGACATCCAGCTTCAGCGTATCGATGAACCAATGCCCCATCTCGCCCAGAGTCAGACCATGGCGCATGGGCATCGGACCGGCCCCGACGAAGCTCTCCCAGCCCTCCCGCAGACTCAGCCCCTCCACCGGGCGGCCGGCCGGATTGGGACGGTCCAGCACCCAGACACTCTTGCCGTGTTCAGCCGCGGCCTCCAGCACATAACGCAGGGTGGTGATGAAGGTGTAAATACGGCAACCCAGGTCCTGCAGATCCACCAGCAGCACATCGAAACTGTCCATCATCCGCGCCGTCGGACGGCGCACCTCGCCATAGAGGCTGAATACCGGGATGCCGAGTCGTGGATCCAGGTAATCGTCGGACTCCACCATGTTGTCCTGCTTGTCGCCGCGCAGACCGTGTTGGGGACCGAATGCCGCGCTGAGTTCGATGCCGGGCAGCGCGGCCAGTGCATCCAGGGCGTGCGTGAGATCGGCGGTGACCGAGGCGGGATGGCCCAGCAGGGCCACGCGGCGGCCATGCAGAGGCTTGCGCAGTTCCGGGTCGGTGAGCAGGCGGTCGAGACCAAACTTCATGGGCGGTCCAATTCCAGGATAAACGAGTCCACGGCATGAAAATCCGGCTGGCCCGGTGGATGGTACAGGGCCCAGTAGGACAATGCCCCCTCCACGTCTTCCAGCACCGCCGACAGGCCGATGCGCAGGCGTCTCCCCGATGGCAGGGAGGCCGCATCGATGACCGCCTCCAGGCCGAAACCATCCCCGTCACGTTGGCAGACGATCCCGGGATCGGACATATCCAGCGCCGTTCCACCCCGGCGATAGCGGCCAAAGGCGTACCCGGCCCAGGCGCCCGAGGGTGAAAAGTTGAACTCCCGATAGGCCGGACCCCGATCCCCGGCAAGGAAGGCTTCGAAACAGGTGTGCCGCCAGAGCCCGTCGGTCGCCTTGGACTCCCCCTGGGGGGGCAGGCGCAAACGGCCGGCATCCCCTTCCAGGCGGTAGGACAGGGCCAGGCCGCCATCCCGGCCGAAGCGGAGCGCCACGGCGACGGAATCCACCCAGGGCACAGGTGTATGCGGATGGCACCGAAGGACGAAGGGACCGGACATTCGCGCAGTGTCACGCAGGGCACAGCCGCTTGGCAATACGACTGGAGGCTCCCGGCACGAACCAGGCCATACTTGACATGATAATGAGAACCTTTATCATTAACAAAAGCATTCACAAATCAACCTTGATCTCATGCCATGAAACCCATCATCAAATCCCTGATCGCCGCCCTCGCCTTCCCCGCCCTGCTGTCATCGACGGCCCAGGCGGCCGGCGAGGTCAACCTCTATTCCGCCCGCAAGGAGGCCCTGATCAAACCCCTGCTGGAGCGATTCACCCAACAGACCGGGATCTCCGTCAACCTGGTCACCGGCAAGGCCGACGCCCTGATCAAGCGCCTGCAAAGCGAAGGCCGCAACACCCCGGCCGACCTGTTGATCACCACCGATGCAGGCCGCCTGTACCGCGCCAAGGCATCCGGACTGCTGCAGACCGTGGACTCCAGGGTTCTGGCCACAGCGGTCCCGGAGCAATACCGCGACCCCGACGGGCAGTGGTACGGCCTGTCCCTGCGCGCCCGCACCATCCTCTTCCACAGGCAGCGGGTCTCCCCGGACGATCTTTCCACTTACGAGGACCTGGCCGATCCGAAATGGAAGGGGCGCATCTGCATCCGCTCCTCCGGCAATATCTACAATCAGTCCCTGGTGGCCTCCATGCTGGTCGCCAATGGCGCGGACGCCACCCTGGCCTGGAGCAAGGGTCTGGTCGCCAACCTGGCACGGCCGCCGCGCGGTGGCGACCGCGACCAGATCAAGGCGGTGGCCGCCGGCCAGTGCGATATCGCCATCGCCAACACCTATTACCTGGGCAAGCTGCTGCATTCGAAAAGGGCTGCGGAACGCGAAGTGGCGAAACAGATCGGCGTGTTCTGGCCCAATCAGGACGGCCGTGGTGTACACGTCAATATCAGCGGCGCCGGTGTTACCGCCCATGCCCGCAACCGCGGCAACGCCGTGAAACTGCTGGAATTCCTGGCCAGCAACGAATCCCAACAGTGGTATGCCGAGGTCAATCACGAGTACCCGGTGCGGCCCGGCGTCGCCATCAGCGCCACCCTCGCAAGCTGGGGTCCGTTCAAATCCGACGCCATCAACCTGGCCCTGCTGGGCGAGAACAACGCCGCCGCCGTGCGCATCATGGACCGCGCCGGCTGGCGCTGACCCCTCTCTTGGGAAACTCTGATCAAGTCGCCGCGTGCCTTGATCAGAGTCCCCTTGCAGGGGGGTGCCTATTGGGGGGAAGGATGAAAATCAATGGCTTACGGGAACAGAAATACACCTCCTCCCCCAAACCCCCATCCCCCGATATTTATTCAGAGGTTCCCTTGATCCCATCCGGCATCCGCCCCGATCCCTGGGGCCTGGGTACCACCGCCATCGCACTGCTGTTCGCCGTGCCGGTGCTGGTGGTGTTCGGTTATCTGACCGTTCCCGCCGGTGAGGTGTGGGCTCATCTGGCCGACACCGTCCTCACCGATTACCTGCTCAACTCGGCCGGTTTGCTGTTGGGCGTGAGCATCGGTGCACTGAGCATGGGCGTCACCATGGCCTGGCTCACCAGCATGTGCCGTTTCCCCGGCCGCAGGCTGTTCGAATGGGCCGCCCTGCTGCCCCTGGCCATGCCGGCCTACATCATCGCCTACACCTATTCCGGTATGCTGGATTTCGCCGGTCCGGTGCAGACCGGCCTGCGCGACACCTTCGGCTGGGGCCATGGCGAATATTGGTTCCCGGAGATCCACTCCCTGTGGGGTGCCGCCACCATGCTGTCGCTGGTCCTCTACCCCTATGTCTATCTGCTCACCCGCGCCGCCCTGCTGGAACAGTCGGTGGCCGTGCTGGAAGTGAGCCGCACCCTGGGCGCCGGACCCTGGCGCACCCTGTTCAAGGTAGCCCTGCCGCTGGCCCGCCCGGCCATCGTCACCGGCCTGTCCCTGGCTTTGATGGAGACCCTGGCCGATTACGGCACGGTGAAACACTTCGGCGTGGACACCTTCACCACCGGCATCTTCCGCACCTGGTTCGGCCTCGGCGAGAACGCCGCCGCGGCACAGCTGTCGGCCATGCTGCTGGGTTTCGTCCTGCTGCTGGTGTGGCTGGAACGCCGCTCGCGGCGGCAGGCCCGCTATCACCGTTCCGGCCACGCCGAGAGACCGCCGGACCGTATCGTCCTGCGCGGCTGGCGCGCAGCCACGGCCACGGTGTTGTGCCTGCTGCCGGTGTTGTTCGGCTTTCTGCTGCCCGCCGGGCAACTGACCGTATGGGCCATGGAAACGGCCGCCGACATGGTCGGTCCGGATTTCATCACCCTGACCGTCAACAGCCTGCTGCTGGCCTCCGGCACGGCCCTGCTGGCACTGTTGTTCGCCCTCTTCATGGCCTACGGGCGGCGGCTTCGTCCGGGACCATGGACGGCATTTTCGCTACGCCTGGCGTCGATGGGATATGCCGTCCCCGGCACGGTCATCGCGGTGGGGGTGATGTTGCCCTTCGCCTGGCTGGACAACGCCCTGGACGGCTGGCTGCGAGCCAATTTCGGTATATCCAGCGGCCTGCTGTTCTCAGGCACCCTGTTCATCCTGATCTTCGCCTACCTGGTCCGTTTTCTCGCCGTATCCATCCATACCGTGGAAGCCGGGTTGGGCAAGATACGGCCCGGCATGGACGATGCCGCCCGTTCCCTCGGCCACGGTCCGTTACAGGTATTGGGCAGGGTCCACATACCGCTGATGCGCCGCACCCTGCTCACCTGCGTGTTGCTGGTCTTCGTCGATGTACTCAAGGAACTGCCGGCAACCCTGATCCTGCGCCCATTCAACTTCAACACCCTGGCCGTGCGCACCTTCGAACTGGCCTCCGACGAACGCCTGGCGGATTCCTCCACCGCCGCCCTGACCATCGTCGCCGCCGGGCTGATCCCCGTCGTTCTCCTGACCCGTGCCATCGTGAAAAAATGACCCCACGCCTGGAAATCACCCACGTAAGCGTCGAATTCGGCGGCATCCGTGTCGTCGACGATGTCTCCCTGTCCCTGACCGAGGGGAATATCGGCTGCCTGCTCGGCCCCAGCGGCTGCGGCAAGACCACCCTGCTGCGCACCATCGCCGGTTTTCAAACCCCCAGCAGCGGCGAGGTCCGCCTGCACGGCCGGGTCGTCAGCCGCCCCGGCGGTATCCTCGCGCCGGAGAAACGCCGGGTCGGCATGGTGTTCCAGGACTTCGCCCTGTTCCCCCACCTCAGCGTGGGCAACAATGTCGCCTTCGGTCTCACCTCCCTGCCGAAACGGCAACGCGGCGAACGGGTGGCGGAACTGCTGGAAGTGGTCGGCCTTGCCGATACCCGTGACCGCTATCCGCACCAGTTGTCCGGCGGTCAGCAGCAACGCATCGCCCTGGCCCGCGCCCTCGCCCCCCGACCTGAGATCCTGTTGCTGGACGAACCATTCTCCAGCCTGGACGTGGAATTACGCGAACAACTTGCGCGCGAGGTACGCCGCATCCTCAAACAGCAGGAAATCACCGCCGTACTGGTCACCCATGACCAGATGGAGGCCTTCGCCATGGCCGACGAGATCGGCGTCATGCGGGACGGTCGGCTGCACCAATGGGCCGGCGCCTATGAGCTCTATCACCTGCCCGCGGACCGTTTCGTGGCGGATTTCATCGGCATGGGCCGCATGCTGCCCGGACGCATCCTGGAAAACGGCCAGGTGCAAACCGAACTGGGACGTTTCGATGGCGAACTGCCCCCCGGCCTGGCCGCCAACGACGGCATCGAGGTGCTGATCCGACCGGACGACATCATTCATGACGACCGCAGCCCCTTGCGGGCCGTCGTCAGGGAACGTCTGTTCCGCGGCGCGGATTTTCTCTACACCCTGGCCCTGCCCTCCGGCGACGAAGTGCTCTGCCTGGCCTCCAGCCATCACGACCATGCCGTGGGAGAATCCATCGGCATCCGCCTGGATATCGAACACCTCCGTGCATTTCCGCCGGCCACCGATTGACCGTGCCCCGGCATGGAAACCGGCGGGGCTTGTCGAACGCGTTCGCATCCCCATATCCCCAATGTCGCACCCGGGAGCGCGATGATCGTGCCGGGCGGGTCGTTCTCAGGCGGATTTCCGACCGAACCAATGGCCCTAGCCATTGGCGAGGAAGGAAATACCGGCTGAGGGCGGCCAGAACGGTGCGAGGGCGCGCCCAGCCAGGGCACGGGTACATTTCGTTACCGGCTTATATACAAAAATATCTTGATTGAATCGCCGCTTTATCCATTTCTTTCGGCGACCGGGTGCAATATTGGGGATATCAGTCTGTCGAAATTATTGGTCCGTTCCCTCATCCGCGGGGACGGGCTAAAGTGGAGTCGGTTACAGCCGACTACCTTTGCATACGAACGCAGCGCACCGATCCAGTTCCAGACACCAGATCACGATGACCCGACCCATGTGTTCACCCACCTCTACACGGACACGGTTGCTGGAACGGAAGCTGCTGCTGACCCTGGCGGTGATCCTCCTGCTGGCCATCGTCGGCGCAGCCTGGTTGTCCGCCCATGACGGCGGCATCCAGCCCCTGCCTCTCGCACTGTATGCGGCCACCCTGATCGGGCTGTCGGCCTTTGCCGTAGGCCGGTACTGGCGGCCATTGCGGGCGGAGATGGATTTCCTGCGGCAAAGCCGTGAACGCAACCGCGCCATCGTCGAGAACATGGTGGACGGCGCCGTGCACATGGACGCCGACTGCAACATCCTGTACCTGAACCCCGCCTGCGAGGCGATGTTCGGCTACCAAAGCGCCGAGGCGCGCGGCCTCCCCTTCACCACCCTGCTGTCACCCCAGCACCACGACCGCTATGCCGAGTACTGCGCCCACTACCTGAACGGTGGCCGGGATACGGCGGGAGGCGGCTTTGAGATCACCGGCCGGCGGCAGGACGGCAGTGAATTCCCCATGTACGTGGCCATCAGCCGGGTGGCGGTGGGCGATATGGTGGTATTCACCGCCGTCATCCGTGATCTGACGTTGGAGAAACAGGCTCTGGATGAAATGCAGCGTGCCCGTGACGCCGCGGAAGCGGCCGACCGCGCCAAGAGCGAGTTCCTCGCCAACATGAGCCACGAAATCCGCACTCCCATGAACGGCGTCCTGGGCATGCTGGATCTGCTCAAGACCACCGATCTGGACCAGGAACAGGAAAGCATGGTGGAAACCGCCTACAGCTCCGGCCACGCCCTGCTCGGCATCATCAACGACATCCTGGACTTCTCGAAGATCGAGGCGGGCAAGCTGGAAACCGAATCCATCGACTTCGACCTGCGCAACGAAGTGGAGGAGGCAACCGCCCTGCTGTCCGTCCATGCCCATGAAAAGGGCCTGGAGGCCACCTCCTTCATCCCCAAGGATGTGCCCACCATGGTGCGGGGCGACCCGTACCGGGTGCGCCAGGTACTGATGAACCTGATGGGCAACGCGGTGAAGTTCACCGAACAGGGCAGTGTCGCCGTCCGCCTGGAGGTGGTGGAGCAAAACGAGGACGACCTGTTGATCCGTTTCGAAGTGGAGGACACCGGCATCGGCATCCGGCCGGACGTGCTCGACACCCTGTTCCAGCCTTTCATACAGGCGGACGGCTCGACCACCCGCCGCTTCGGCGGTACCGGCCTGGGGCTGACCATCTCCAAGCGGCTGGTGGAACTGATGGACGGCGAGATCGGTGTCGACAGCGAGGAGGGCAAGGGGTCGCGTTTCTGGTTTACCGTCCGCTTCGGCCGCACCGTGGAAAAACGCCCCTGGGCCGAGGTGGACCTGTCCAGCCTCCATGTTCTGGTCGTGGACGACAATCCCACCAACCGCCGGGTGATGGAAAACTACCTGAAGGAATGGCGCATCTCCGGTGCCAGCGTGGAAGACGGCTACCAGTGCCTGGACGCCATGCATCAGGCCAAAAAAGAGGGGCACCCGTACAACCTGGTCATCCTCGATATGCAGATGCCGTTGATGGACGGCCTGGAAACGGCTCAGCGGATCAAGTCTGACGAAACCATTGCCGATGCCCATCTGATCCTGCTCAGTTCCCTGGGGCTGCCCGGCCCCGAGGCCCAGCACGCCGGCATCGAAGTCAGCCTGCTCAAACCGGTACGCGCGGCCCTCATGCACGACACCATCGGCCGTATTGCCGGACTCATCAAGGACAAAGAGCCCAGCGGCGAAACCCATCCCATGGAAACCGAACTGTTGCGGGGCCGGGTCCTGGTGGCCGAGGACAACATCGTCAACCAGAAGGTGGTGAGCAAGATGCTCAGCAAGCTGGGCCTGGAAGTCACCATCGCCGCCAATGGCCGTGCCGCCCTGGAACAACACACAGCCGGGCAGTTCGACCTGATCCTGATGGACGTCGAAATGCCGGAACTGAACGGCTACGAGGCCACCGCCGCCATCCGCGAACAGGAGCAGGGCAAACGCCACACCCCCATCATCGCCATGACTGCCCACGCACTGGAAGGCGCCAAGGAAGCATGCCTGTCTGCCGGCATGGATGACTACCTGACCAAACCCGTCAATATCCGCCAATTGAGGGAAAAGCTGTCCCAGTGGCTTTGAGTTGCGATTTGCATTCACAGGCCACAAGCTGCAGCATAAACCCTTGCGTGACAACCACTTAATGCAATAGGGATTATCCTTATAGTTATTGGCTGGTAATTTGCAAGAATATCGAAGTAACCAGTGACGATCCCGTTTCATCCATTACAAGGCAACGCCATGAACATCAACAAACTCATCCTGCTATGCAGCCTGTTCGTGCTGCCGCCGGTCATGGCCTATGAGCTTCCCACCGATCTGGATGCCAGTGACTACATGGCCGCGCTCGGCGTCGAAGGTGAACGCATCGACGTCAGCGACTCCCTGTATGCCTACGACGAGAATCTGTTCGTACTGGAACAGGACGCCACCGTAACCGCCTTTTTCATCTCCGAAGGCGCCGGTTACCACAACAGCTTCGGCTTCTATAACGCCAGCACCGATCCCAACGCCCAGAACCGCACCATCATCTGGAACGACGCCTCCGGCACCGGCAGCGGTCTGGCCGGTGGCGGCACCCTGGAATTCGGCTCTTCCTATACCCTGGGACAGTTCGCTGCCGGTACCCAGCTGGGCTTCTTCCTGGTGATGAACGGCGCCTCCCATCCCAACAACCCGGTGTTCTACAGCGATCCGTCCCTCAACCCGGACAACCTCCAGCACGTGGTCACCATGTCCGAGATCGGTGGCTATGACGGCCTGCTGGGCATGGGCTGGGAAGACCTGTGGGGAGGCGGCGACAAGGATTACAACGATCTGATCGTCGCCATCGGCATCGACTACCACAATGCCGTTCCGGCGCCCCCGGCATTGCTGCTGATGAGCATCGGTTTGGTGCCGCTGGCCACCATCATGCGCCGCCGCAGGAAACAGGGTCACGCCGCCACGGAGCACACCCTCCTCTGCAAGGCGTGAGAAACGCGGCTTACCGCCATCCATTGCCAGATTGGGCCCCACGGAAAACGGGGCCATGGGTGGAAACCTGGAAGCCGGCAACCGCCGGCTTCGTGTGCACGCCCATGAACCGTCCAGAGCCCCATCGATCCGCAGTCGGGTCGCTCTGGGCGGGCTGAACCGCACCATGGAGATGGAGGGATAACGGGAAGCAAAGGTCTATACTGGAACGTGCACCCGCTTCGGTTCCCTTTCGCCCTCCCCTCCGTCTCCACCTTACTCCCTGCGTTGCCATTCCCGACCGGGTGAGGATCCACACCGGCCAATCCCGCGACAATGCAGGTGCATGGCCGTCAGGCAATCCGTATCCGCACCACCTTCATCACTTCGAAATCCATGCCTGCCACCTTCCGGCTGTCCGGATAGTAGGTCATGTTGACCCGCTGCCCTTTGAGACTCTTGTACCGTTGCTGGCGCTTGTAGGTAAACGGTGCATCACAGCCTTCCACCATCAGGGTGTTGATGATCCACCCATCCTCCTCGCGCTGTACATGGGAAGTCACCCTGAGCATTTCCGAGTGGACCAGATTCCTGTGTTTTCTCAATAATTTTTCCGGGTCTGACTTGATCATCGGCAGCGTTCTCACATACTGGGAGCCTGTCGGACTCAGGGGGATCGTAGCGAAAGAGTGGGACAGCGAGGATGATTTTTCATGATTTTGAGGAGCATAGTGGGAACTATGTGACGAAAAATCAGGGAAAATCAGACCGCTGTCCCGCTCTTGCAGCCGATTCAGCCTGAGTCCGACAGGCTCCTGGCCCGGCGCGCATCTTTCACGGGCGCCGCGGCAAAGAAACCGGCCGGAAGGGTAGCAAATGCCACCGGGTGGGGCATGGCCATCCGGCTGTTGAGCGCCACCACCCGAATCCGTAGGTTCGGATGGGAAGCGGAGCGCGGGATATCACATGGGATCTCGGGGCCGGACGGGCCGGGAGCAGGCGCCATGCGACCTGATGAACTCACGGATTCAGGTACAGTACACTATGCCGCCACGGCCGGTGCCACACTCTCCTCCCAAGCCCCGGCGCCAATGGCGCGGGCAATCATGGTGGACTCACCAGGCCGAACCTTGACAGGCTGTTAACCTGAATCCGTGGGCTCAGAGGGGATGCAGAGTGCAAGATATTGATTCGAATGGCGTAATGAAAAATCGTAGCCATACCCCATGGTCCGGTGAGATTTTTCATACAGCCAGGCGGATCAAGAGCTTGCGCTATGCGCCCCGATGAGCTCACGGATTCAGGTGTTAACAAAGCCACATTCAGAGTGCCCCACAAGCCCCGGATCCAGGCGGAAACACATGAAGCTCCAAGTCAGCCAGCTCATCGTCAGGTACCTGGAACGCCTGGGGATCGAATACATCTTCGGCATGCCCGGCGCCCATATTCTGCCGGTCTACGACGCCCTCTATGACTCCAG
Organism: uncultured Chromatiales bacterium; assembly: GCA_964409585.1. Classification (GTDB taxonomy): domain Bacteria; phylum Pseudomonadota; class Gammaproteobacteria; order JACKNK01; family CAYPEH01; genus CAYPEH01. The sequence continues at coordinate 27,886 of CAYPEH010000011.1, forward strand.
CGTGGAGGCCATCCTTGCCAAGCACGAGCAGGGGGCGGCCTTCATGGCTGGAGGGTACGCACGGGCCTCCGGCCGCATCTCCGCCTGCATCACCACCGCCGGCCCCGGCGCCACCAACCTGGTGACCGGCGTGGCCAATGCCTATGCGGACAAACTGCCGGTCCTGCTCATCACCGGAGAGGCCCCCACCTACATTTTCGGCAAAGGCGGATTACAGGAAAGCTCCGGCGAGGGGGGCAGTATCGACCAGGTCACCCTGTTCAAGAGCATCACCCGTTACAACAAGATCATCGAGCGGACCGACTACCTGGCCCAGGTACTCAACCAGGCCACCAAGATCCTCCTCTCCGACACGCCCGGCCCGGTCCTGCTCAGTCTCCCATACAACGTGCAGAAGGAGATGGTGGACGAGAGCGTACTCGACGCCATCAGGACCGAACGTCCCGTTTCCGTCACCGACCGCGCCAGCCCCGCCGTGGCGGAGCTGGCGCAATTGCTGAAGGATTCCAGGAGCCCGGTGTTCGTCGCCGGGTACGGCTGCATCCGCTCCGGCGCGCAGGAGATCCTCACCCGCCTCAGCTCTTCCCTGAACATCCCGGTGACATCCAGCCTCAAGGGCAAGGGCGTGATCAGCGAACAATCGGAACTGTCCCTGGGCAGCCTGGGTGTCACCTCCAGTGGCATCGCCTACCAATACATCGTCGAACAGGCTGATCTGGTCGTTTTCCTGGGTGCCGGTTTCAATGAGCGGACCAGTTATCTCTGGGACAGTAAATTGCTGGAAGGCAAGAAGATCGCCCAGATCGACATCGACCCGGAACAACTGGAAAAGGTCTTCCATGCCGATGCCGCCATCCGGGGCGACATACGCTCCGTGCTGACGGAGCTGCACCGGCACTGCCAGGAGTCGGGGGTCGAAAAGAAAAGCCTCGATGCCATCCGCAAATTCACCACCCCCGCCGAGCGGGAGCAGAAGGGCGACTACATCCTCTTCCAGGAGGGATTCGCCCTGGTGGAAAAGCTGTTCGCCCGGCTGGAAGAGGAATTCAGCGAGGACGCAGTCTTTTTCGATGACAACATCATCTTTGCCCAGAACTTCTTCAACGTCAGCAGCGAAAACCGTTATCACCCCAATTCCGGCATCTCCTCCCTGGGGCACGCGGTACCAGCCGCCATCGGCGCCCGCTTCGCCATGGGCAGACCCACCTTTGCCATACTCGGCGACGGCGGCTTCCAGATGTGCTGCATGGAGATCATGACAGCGGTCAACTATGGCATACCGCTGAACGTCATCCTGTTCAACAACTCGACCATGGGCCTGATCCGCAAGAATCAGCAGCAACATTACGACGGCCGCTTCACCAACTGCGATTTCATCAATCCCGATTACGGCAAGCTGGCCACCTCCTTCGGTATCCACTACAAACGGGTGACCCGGGAGACCGACCTGGACGACCTGTTCTCCAACTACGACCTGCGGGGCTCGATCAATCTCATCGACATCCCCCTGGACAAGAACATCTTCCCCAACTACTCCTCCAAGCGTTGAACCCCGCCCCGATGCCCGTCCTCCCGGCCATGGACCAGTTCCTCGACCGCCACGGCGACACCCCCGAGGCCGCGGCGATCCAGCGCCGGTGGCGGGAGGCCGTATCGCCCCGTCAACGGCTCCTGTGCCTGGACCAGGCCATACCGCTCCAGGAGAGGCGGCTCTGGGAGAGCACGCCGGAACCGGCCGCACTGGCGATCTACCAGGGGCTGTTCCGGCAGCGGGAGGCCCTGCTCCGCGAGCTGCCGGGCGGGGACCGGCGCCACGAGTTCGTCGTCGTCATCCCCGTGGCGGACAGGCCCAGGCACCTGCGGAAATGCCTGGACAGCCTGTTCGATCAATGCCTGCTCTACCAGTACGGCGGGCATGACGGGCATCGCTTCAACAAGGTATCCGTGCTGATCGCCGACGATTCCCGTCTCGATGAATCCATCGCCGAACACCGCCGTCTGGCGGAGCGGTTCAGCGACAGGGGGCTGCTCACCCGCTATTTCGGCCGTGATGAACAGGTACGGACGCTGCGCCGCATCCCCGGCGATACCCGCGCGGCCATCTCCAGAATCATCCCCGCCGTGGAGGATGGCGACATGGCCCACAAGGGCGCATCCATCACCCGCAACATCACCTGTCTGAAGCTGGCCGAGCTATCCCGCGAGTTGGAAAATCCACTGTTCTACTTCATCGACAGCGACCAGGAATTCAAGGTCTCCACGGATACCGTGAAGAACAGCGGCGGCCTGCACTCCATCAACTATTTCCATGAACTCGACCGCATCTTCACGCAAACCGATGCCTGTATCCTCACGGGCAAAGTGGTCGGCGATCCACCGGTTTCACCGGCCGTCATGGCCGGAACCTTCCTGAACGATGCCATCGCCTTTTTCGGACACCTGTCCCGGCAGGAACCGGCCGGCCCCTGCCGGTATCACGCGGACGGCGCCCACCGGGACGACGGCGCGGCGTACCACGACATGGCGGAGCTGTTCGGATTCGCGCCCAGTGACGAGCCATTCGCCTTCCAGTGCGGGCTGGAGGGCCCACATGCCCACATCGACACCTTCAACCGGTTTGCGGAACTGTGCGGCCACTTCTTCGACGGCGGGCACCCCACGCGGCGGACACGGTTCCACTACCATGGACCATTGCAGGCGACGGCGGCCGCCCGCACCGTATATACCGGCAACTATGTGATCCGGCCGGAGGGTCTGCGTTATTTCCTGCCCTTCGCGCCATTGAAACTGCGCATGGCCGGCCCCGTCCTCGGCCGCCTGATCCAGGCGCGGATCGGGGATCGGTTCGTATCCGCCAACCTGCCCATGTTGCATGGCCGGACGGTCGAGGAGACGGGGCGCTCCGAGTTCCGCGCCGGCGTGCGACGGGAAAACAACCGCATCGATCTTTCCCATGAGTACGAGCGCCAGTATTTCGGTGACGTCATGCTGTTCAGCATCGCCCGGCTGACCCTGGATGGCTTCCCCGGCACGCCCCTCTCCCGGAAACGGATCGAAGAGGCCGTGCTCGAAACCGAGCGTGAGCTGCAAGGGAAATACCTGGCAAACCGGCGACAGACCGAAACGAAACTCCGCTCACTGGCGGCATTGTTCCGGGACACGGCCCAATGGTGGAACCATCACCCCGACGCCCGGGCCGGAAGGGAAAGAATGGAGTCATTCATCGTCAACATGCGGGACAACTTCGGTGAGAACTCCACCGGGCAACGGCTGATCCACGACCGGGATCACGTGAAGGCCCGGCTCCACGACATCATCGAGGCGATCCGCCATTACCCCTCGGACAGAAAAGCCTGGGAGGCCCTGCTGGAAATCCGTCCGGATACGCATGGGGCGACCCAAAAAGCGAGGCAGACACCCGCCCCCACCGGACCATGAACATCTTCATCCTCAACACCGGGCGCTGCGGCTCCACCACCTGGATCAAGGCCTGCCAGCACATCAGCAACTACACCGCCGGGCATGAAAGCCGGATCCATTTCATCGGTGAAGAACGGCTGCGCTACCCGGACAACCATATCGAGGCGGACAACCGCCTTTCCTGGTTCCTGGGCAGACTGGAGCGGAAATACGGTGACGATGCCTTCTACGTTCACCTGAAACGGAACCGGGACGACACCGCCGCCAGCTTTGCCAGGCGCATGGATTTCGGCATCATGAAGGCGTACCGGGAAGGCATCCTGCTGAACCCGCCGGAATCCTGCGACGCGGAATCCATCGCCAGGGACTACATCGAAACGGTAGAGGCCAACATCACGGCGTTTCTGCAGGACAAGACCCGCAAAATGGATGCACGCCTGGAGACGATCAAGGAGGATTTCAGAGCATTCTGGGATCAGGCTGGCGCCGAGGGAGACCTGGACAAGGCGCTCTCGGAACTGGATATTCGCTACAACCGATCATGAGAGGTGGCCGTGGAGGGATTCCATCCGGGCCAGACGCGTTGGAATCCAGGCAGGCCCCATCCACCACAACAACGGCAGCATCAGGATGAGCGTGGCCGGCAGCGGTACCTGCGCGGTCTGATTGACCAGACTGGAGGAAAGCGGCGCCGTCACGACCGAGGCCGTCTTGAAGGACGCAGAGGACGAGACGGACAGCGGCGTGGACAGGATGTCCGCATAGGTCAGGGAGACACTGTCGACGATGAACTCCGCGTGCCCCTGGTAGGAATACAGCAGGGGTTTCTGATTGTTGCGACCTGCCTCTTGGGTGACGGAGACGAAATGCCACTGACCATCGGCACTCACCAGATCCGCGTGTTCGAAGCCATCCTCATTGCTGCCCAGCCACAATGAGGCGGTCCCCTCCAGAACGTAGATCCATCCACTGAAGGTCAGGGCACGGTATGGATCCCAGTCATGACGGAAGGTGTCGGGCTGCGGCAAAGTGGTGAGCCCATCCCACCAGGACCCGGTGCTGACGCGCAGTACTGAACCACCATCCGGCGTGGCGAGACCATAATCACGGTAGAATTCATCGGCTGTCACCAGTTCCGAGCGGATGGGCACACGGCCGCCCGCCCCGTCCAGAGTGTTGCTCCAATGCCACCAGCTGGACACCGCCGACCACTGGTTGTGACCGGAGACCGTATCGAAGCTCCCGGTTTCAAACCCCGGATTGTCGAGAAGATTGCCGCTGGCAGGGGTGATGAACGTCGCGCCGGCCAGATGCGGGAAAAGCAGCAGCCACAGGCTCAACAACCAGCATTGTTTGAGTATCTGCATGAATTTCCCTGCCGGGGTTACCAGTAGTCACCACCCCCCATACATGATCCATGCCATGCCGACACCCCCATGAAAAAACAACTCTTACCCATTGTTTTTCATGGCTTTTTAATAAAAAAGAACACCCCTTGCGTATTGCATGGGCAAGGGAAAGGCGCATTTCTCGCAGAATGCGAACCGTACTGATGGGGTATCTGCCGATTGATCTCCCCCCCGGGTGTCATCGAAAATAGGTCAATTGCGCTTTATTCATCCATCGACCCTATTCGACCACCAGCCAACGTGTTAGATACCCTCCGCACCCTCTACTACCGCATAACCATGGACCGCCCGGCCATCATCTGGCTGCTGGCCGCCCTGTTCATTGCCGCTTCCGCTTGGTTTGCCCAAGACTTCAAGCTGGACGCCTCCGCCGATGCGCTGATCCTGGAAAACGACGCCGACCTCAAGTACTACCGAGGCATCCGCGCCCGTTACGGTTCCGACGACTTCCTGGTGGTGACCTACTCACCCAAGGCCGATCTGTTCTCCGATGAGACCCTCGCCGACCTGCGCGCGCTGAGTGATGAACTGTCCGCGCTGGAGCGGGTGGAATCGGTCACCAGCATCCTCACCGTCCCGCTGGTGGACAGCCCGCGCATGAGCCTCAGCGAGATCCAGAAAGGGATCCGCACCCTGGAAAGCGAAGACACCGACCGCGAACTGGCGCGGCGTGAATTCAGCGAAAGCCCGCTGTACCGCAACCTGCTCACCAGTCCCGATGCCGACACCACCGCCCTGCTGGTGTACTTCAAGCACGACGAGCACTACCAGTCCCTGCTGAAACGGCGCAGTGAACTGCGCGAAAAGGAATTCACCGGACAGATCACGGAGGAGGAACGCCAGGAGCTGGAGCAGGTGGTGAGTGAGTTCAAGCAGTACACCGCCCAGTTGCAGAACCAGCAGCAGGAGGACATCGCCGCCGTGCGAGCCATCCTGGACCGTTACCGGGACCGCGCCGACATCCACCTGGGCGGCATACCCATGATCACCTCGGACATGATCGACTTCATCCGCAGTGACATCAAAGTGTTCGGCATCGGTGTGAGCCTGTTCCTCATCACCCTGCTGGCGGTGTCCTTCAAGCGCCCGCGCTGGGTGCTGGTCCCCATGTTCATCTGCCTCGTCACGGTCGTCGGCATGGTCGGCTACCTGGGTCTGGTGGAATGGAAGGTGACGGTGGTCTCCTCCAATTTCATCTCCCTGCTGCTGATCATCACCCTTTCGCTGACCGTGCATCTGGTGGTGCGCCATCAGGAACTGCACGCGGAAGAACCCAACAGCGAGCAGTACTACATGGTGAAGGAGACCGTGCGCTCGAAGGTGGCGCCCTCCTTCTACACCGCCCTGACCACCATGGTGGCCTTCGGATCACTGATCATCAGCGGCATCCGCCCGGTGATCGACTTCGGCTGGATGATGGTATTCGGTGTCGGACTGGCCTTCGTGCTGACTTTCCTGCTGTTTCCGGCCGCAACCGTACTGCTGCCGGTACACAAGCCCATCTTCCGCCAGCACGACGCCACCGCCACCATCACCCGCGCCTTGGCCAACCTGATCGAACGCAACAGCAACGCCACCCTGCTGGTCTATGCCGTCCTCGTCGCGATGAGCATCATCGGCATCGGCCGGCTGACGGTGGAAAACCGCTTCATCGACTACTTCAAGGAATCCACCGAGATCCACCAGGGCATGGTGCTGATCGACAAGAAACTGGGGGGAACCACCCCACTGGACGTGGTGCTGGACCCGACCCAGGAATTCCTCGCCTCGCTGCACTCCGGGGACTCCCCCCAGGAAGAGGCCACGCAGGAACCGGCCGCATCCGGCACGGACCAGACCGCCGACGAGGCCCCCAAGGATCAGACCGTCGCGGAGGAAGACGACCCCTACGCCGGCGAGTTGGACGGCGACATCCTCGACGACGAATTCGCCGACGATGAATTCTCCGGCGATGCCGGTATCAGCGGCGACAGCTACTGGTTCAACACCTTCGCCCTGGAAGAGGTGGACCGGATTCACGCCTACCTGGAAAGCCTCCCGGAAACCGGCAAGGTCCTGTCTCTGTCCACCAGCATGTCCATGATGACCACCCTCAATGACGGCAAGCCGCTGGACAACATGACCCTTTCGGTGATGTACAAACGTCTGCCCGATGACGTCAAACAGACGCTGTTCACCCCCTACATGTCGGAGGACGGCAACCAGGTCCGGTTCAGCATCCGCGTGATCGACTCCGATCCCAACCTCCTGCGCGACGCCTTGTTGAAAAAGATCCGTCACGACCTGATCCACAAACTGGGTCTGGAAGAACAGCAGGTTCACCTGTCCGGCATGCTGGTGCTCTACAACAACGTGTTGCAGAGCCTGTTCAAGTCACAGATTCTCACCCTCAGCGTGGTCTTCCTGGCCATCATGTTCATGCTGCTGATCCTGTTCCATTCCTGGAAACTGGCACTGATCGGCACCATCCCGACCATTGTGGCCGCCGGACTCATCCTGGGCCTGATGGGCTGGCTGGGTATCCCCCTGGACATCATGACCATCACCATCGCCGCCATCACCATCGGCATCGGCGTGGACGACACCATCCACTACGTGCACCGTTTCAAGGAGGAACTGGACGTGGACGGCAACTACTGGGCCGCCGTGCACCGCAGCCACGGCACGGTGGGGCGTGCGCTCTACTACACTTCGGTGATCATCACCCTCGGCTTCTCCATCCTCATGCTGTCCAACTTCATCCCCTCCATCTATTTCGGCATCCTGACCGGCATCGCCATGGTGGTGGCCCTGATCGCCAACCTGACACTGCTGCCGCTGCTGATCGTCAAGTTCCGGCCCATGGGGGATGGGGCCGGAGCCTGAAACGCGCCCGGACCTGGGGGGACAGGGGAGGAGGGATACCAAGGCGGATCACGGGCCAACCGCCTTGGGCCTGCCGGGTGCGTTCCATCGCGACCGGCACCACGCAGCGAACGGATCCCGACTTCAACGACAGGACCTCCCATGAGCAAACCGCGCATCCACGACACCCGCCCCATCCCGCTGGAACTCAAGGCTGGAGAGGAATACTGGTTCTGCACCTGCGGCCGTTCGAGGAACCAGCCGTTCTGCGACGGCTCCCACCAGGGCAGCGGCTTCGAGCCATTGCCCTTCCGGGTCGAAAAGGATGACAGATACTTCCTCTGCCAGTGCAAACACAGCGGCACCCCTCCCTTCTGCGACGGCAGTCACAAGAAGCTGACCCAGGAACAGATCGATGCCAGCCGCGGCATCGAGACGGTCTGGTACAAGGTGGCGGAGACCGATGATATGCGCGAAGGCGAGGTCCGCACGGTGCAGGCCGGTGGCAAGACCATCGCCCTGACCCTGCATCGGGGCCGCTACGGCGCACTGGACAATGCCTGCCCCCACCAGGGGGGGCCGCTGGGCGAGGGCTCCATCGAATGCGGTGGCGATGGCGACTGCTGGCTGCGCTGCCCCTGGCACGGCTGGGACTTCCATCCCACCAGCGGCCAGTCGCCGGGGAGCTTCGGCGACGGCGTTCCCACCTATCCGGTGGAAGTCCGGGACGACGGCGTCTTCGTGCAGATGAAGGAACGCCGTGAACGGCCGCGCACCGTCTCGGACCTGATGGTGGAGACCATGGTCAACTGGGGCATCACCCATGTCTTCGGCATGGTCGGACACTCGAACCTGGGACTGGCCGACGCTATCCGCGCCCAGGAACAGGCCGGCCGCCTGAGCTACATCGGTATCCGCCATGAAGGGGCCGCCGCCTTCGCCGCCTCCGGCTACGCCAAGCTGTCCGGCAGACCAGCCGCCTGCCTGACCATCGCCGGCCCCGGCGCCACCAACCTGCTGACCGGTTTGTGGGACGCCAAGGTGGACCGCGCTCCGGTGCTGGCCCTGACCGGACAGGTCAACACCCAGGTATTCGGCCCCGGCGCCTTCCAGGAAATCGACCTGGCCTCCGCCTTCCGTGCCGTGAGCCGCTTCAGCCAGACTGTGTTGCCCGGCAGCCGGCATGCGGAACTTATGACTCTGGCACTGAAGAACGCCGTGGTGGAACGGGATGTAGCCCATCTGATCTTTCCCGACGAGGTGCAGAATATCGCCGTCGATGAGGCCGCCGCCGCATCCGGCCCGCAGGGCCGCATGGGAGCAACGGAGATCGTCCCATCCAGGGAAGTGCTGGAGGCGGCCGCGGCGCGCATCGCCAGCGCCCAACAGCCGGTCATCATCGTCGGCTACGGCGCCCGGGAGCACATGGACAAGGTCATGGCCCTGGCCGAGCGCCTCCACGCACCGGTCCTGACCACCTTCAAGGCCAAAGGCCAGCTCGCCGACGATCACCCGCTGGCGGCGGGCGTACTGGGACGCAGCGGCACACCGGTGGCCAGCTGGTTCATGAACCAGGCCGATCTGCTGATCGTGTTCGGCGCCTCCTTCTCCAATCACACCGGCATCACCGCCAAGAAACCCATCATTCAGGTGGATTTCGACCCCATGGCCCTGGGCCGGTTCCAGGCGGTGGAACTGCCCGTGTGGGGAGAGATCGGCGTCACCGCGCAAGAGCTGTTGCAGCGCCTGCCCGGGCAGCCGGCGGCACGGGACCGCCGCGGGGAACTGGCCGAACGGTGGCGCATCTGGCGCGAGGAAAAGGCACGGCGCCGGCAGCGTGACCGCGGCCTGGGCATCCATTCCGCCGTAGTGTTCCATGCCCTCTCACGGCTGGCGCCGGAAAATGCCGTCATCACCGTGGACGTGGGCAACAACACCTACTCCTTCGGTCGTTATTTCGAGTGCCGGCGGCAGACGGTGCTCATGTCCGGTTACCTGGGCTCCATCGGCTTTTCCTTCCCCGCCGCCATGGGCGCCTGGGCCGCCACCCAGGTGGACGGGCCACACCGGAACCGTCCCGTGCTGTCGGTCAGCGGCGACGGCGGTTTCGGCCAGTATCTGGCGGAATTCACCACGGCCGTGAAATACGGCATGAACATCACCCATGTACTGCTCAACAACGATGAACTGGGAAAGATCTCCAAGGAGCAGCGCGCGGGTAACTGGGAAGTGTGGCAAACCTCCCTGAAAAACCCCAACTTCGCGGAATTCGCCAACAGTTGCGGCGGGCTGGGGATCCGGGTCGGGCAGGCCGGGGAACTGGATTCCGCCCTGCAAACGGCGCTGGCATACGAGGGGCCGGCGCTGGTGGAGATCCTGACCGACGTGGAGCTGGTGTAACGGCAGACGCGCCCCTGCCCGGTTTCCGCCCAAATCCGGGGCCCGCCGGTACAAAAAACAGATTGGACTATATTTACTGTTGTCAAC
>CAYPEH010000012.1:0-37004 GCA_964409585.1 uncultured Chromatiales bacterium
CTCAAAATCATGAAAAATCATCCTCGCTGTCCCACTTTTTCGCTACGATCCCCCCCGAGTCCGACAGGCTCCTGGCAGCCTTCGGGACGGCCAGGAAAATACGGCTCCACATCGCAGGATCTTAAAGCAGATTCTCAACTCTACAAGGTAACCACATGAAGCCTCTGGAAAATGAAATCGCCCTGGTGACCGGCGCCAGCCGTGGTATCGGCCGTGCCATTGCCATGGAACTGGGGCGTCAGGGCGCCACTGTGATCGGTACCGCCACCAGCGATCAGGGTGCCCAGGCCATCTCCGACGCCCTTGCCGAGGCGGGGATCGAGGGCACCGGCATGAAGCTGGATGTGACCGATCCGGCCAACATCGACGAGGTGATGAAGGCCGTCACCAAGGAATACGGCACGGTCACCGTGCTGGTGAACAACGCCGGTATCACCCGCGACAATCTGCTCATGCGTATGAAGGACGAGGAATGGAACGACATCATCGATACCAACCTCAGTTCCGTGTTCCGCATGAGCAGGGCCTGTCTGCGCGGCATGATGAAGGCCAGGCACGGGCGCATCATCAACATCGCCTCGGTGGTGGGCGCCAGCGGCAATCCCGGTCAGACCAACTATTCCGCCGCCAAGGCCGGTATCTTCGGCTTCACCAAGTCCCTGGCCCGTGAGGTCGGGTCACGGGGAATCACCGCCAATTCAGTGGCCCCCGGTTTCATCGACACCGACATGACCCGCGCCTTGCCGGACGATCAGAAGGAGGCCCTGCTCAAACAGATCCCCCTGGCGCGCCTGGGTAGCGCCGAGGAAATCGCTCACACCGTGGCCTTCCTGGCATCTCCGGGGGCCGCCTATATCTCGGGCGAGACCATTCACGTCAACGGTGGCATGTACATGTCATAGGGTTTATGGCCTAATCGACTGAATAAAAAAGATTTTTAGCTCGGTGGATCAACCCCGCCGATTTCACTACAATACCGCGCGCAGCGCGAACGCTGATTTTTTTACTTGGAGGACCATTTCGTCATGGCCAGCATTGAAGAACGAGTTCAAAAGATCGTCGTGGAACAGCTCGGCGTCAAAGAAGAGGAAGTTTCCAACGAGTCCCGCTTCATCGATGACCTGGGTGCTGATTCCCTGGATACCGTGGAACTGGTAATGGCGCTCGAAGAAGAGTTCGAGTGCGAGATCCCCGATGATGAAGCCGAAAAGATCACCACGATCCAGCAGGCCATCGACTACGTGACCGCTCACGTGGACAGCTGACCGGGAACCGTCCCGTTCAGCGATAAGGCCGGAGTCCTGCGGGTCATACGGCCTTTTCTTTTTGTAGGAGCCTCAAACAACAGGTCAAGGACGTTCATCCGAAGTCCGGAATCGCCCCCCTTCCGTATTGCAAGATCCGCCAAGGGAGCGTTTGTCGCTTGGTTCTTGCACTTTGAAGGTGTCGGTTTCACACCTTCGGCTGGATCGACCCGGACCCATCCAGAGGCCCCATGGCGCAGTAAAAGAGGGTAGCCCCTTGTCGAAACGTCGCGTGGTAGTGACCGGTCTGGGAATCATCTCGCCGGTAGGCAACAACGTCCAGGACGCCTGGGACAACATCGTCAACGGTCGCAGTGGTATCGGCCCGGTGACGCGCTTCGATGTGAGCAAGTTCTCGGTGCAGTTTGGCGGAGGCGTCAAGGATTTCGATGTCACCGAGTACATCCCGCCCAAGGATGCCAAGAAGATGGATGAATTCATCCACTACGGCATGGCCGCGGGACTGCAGGCCATTGAAGACTCCGGATTCGAGGTGACCGAGGAGAACGCCGATCGTATCGGCGTGGCCATCGGTTCCGGTATCGGCGGCCTGGATGGCATCGAGCGCAACTACAAGACCTTCCTGGACAGAGGTCCGCGGAGGATCTCGCCGTTTTTCGTGCCCTCCAGCATCATCAACATGATTTCGGGCAATCTGTCCATCATGAAGGGGCTGCGCGGACCCAATATCGCCATCGTCACCGCCTGCACCACCGGTACCCACAACATCGGTGACGCCGCTCGCATGATCGCCTACGGCGATGCCGACATCATGGTGGCGGGTGGTGCCGAAATGGCCACCACGCCCACCGGTCTGGGTGGCTTCGCCGCCGCTCGTGCCTTGTCCACCCGCAACGACGACCCGCAGGCGGCCAGCCGCCCCTGGGACAAGGACCGTGACGGTTTCGTGCTGGGAGACGGTGCCGGCGTGCTGGTGCTGGAAGAGTACGAACACGCCAGGGCGCGAGGCGCCAGGATCTACTGCGAGCTGGTTGGTTTCGGTATGAGCGGTGACGCCTACCACATGACCACACCGCCGGAGAACGGTGAAGGGGCCATGCGCTGCATGAACAACGCCCTGCGTGATGCCGGCCTCAATCCGGAGGATGTCGATTACATCAACGCTCACGGCACTTCCACGCCCCTGGGTGATGTCGCCGAGACCAAGGCGGTCAAGGGTGCCTTTGGCGATCACGCCTACAAGCTGGCGGTCAGTTCCACCAAGTCCATGACCGGTCACCTGCTGGGTGCCGCCGGTGGGGTAGAAGCGGTGTTCTCCGCGCTGGCCATCCACAATCAGGTGGCACCGCCGACCATCAACCATGATGAAGCAGACCCCGAGTGCGACCTGGACTATGTGCCGAATACATCCCGTGAGATGAGAATCGACGTGGCGCTGTCCAATTCCTTCGGTTTCGGCGGGACCAACGGCACCCTGATCTTCAAGAGAATCTGACGGGCCGGGAAGCCCCGGCCTTCCCCCATGACGTTGCACGGACATCGGCCGCCGGTGGAACCCGCTTCCATCCGGCGGCTTTCCTTTTCTCCTGACCTGCTCGGCATGCACCGGGCCAATCCGGAGCGTTATCCCCATCTCCTGGAAAGCGTTGCCCACGGAACGGCGCAGGGGCGTTTCGATATCCTGTTTGCCTTTCCCGGCGAGTGTCTGGAGCTGAGTGCCGACGGAAGCCTCCATGGCGGGGCGGCGATGAAAGGCGAAAGCGAATTCCTGGATGCCTTCCATCGCTGGTGGCGGCAGGAGTATCAGCCCCAGCCGCATGACACCGATCTGCCCTTCCTCGGCGGCTGGTTCCTCTACCTGGGGTATGAGCTGGCGGCCGAGGTCGAGCCCAGTCTGCAACTGCCGGTGGTGCCTTGTAGTCTGCCTACGGCCCATGCAGTCCGCATTCCGGCGGCCATCATCCATGACCATGCCACCGGGGCCGACTGGTTGGTGGCCGAGGCCGGGCATGCCGGGCTGCTGGAACGGATGGAACAGGATGCCAGGTCGGCGCCGGCCGGTGACGATTCCGGCCATTCCATCGCCGTGGAGGATTTGCGGGAAGACGAACCTTCGGACTATCTGCGCGCGGTGGAGCGGATCAAGCGCTATATCGTCGAGGGCGATGTATTTCAGGTAAATCTGGCCCGCTCCTGGTCCGCGCGCCTGGGCGACAGACCGGCCCATGCGGATCTCTACGCCAGGCTGCGCCACAGTAACCCCGGCCCCTTTGCCGGGCTGGCCAGTTGGGGGGACCGGGCGGTGATCAGTTCATCGCCGGAGCGCCTGGTGCGGGTATCCCGTAATCAGGTGGATACCCGGCCCATTGCCGGTACCCACCCGCGCGGCGGTGATCTGGAATCGGACCAGGTGATTGCCGAGACCCTGCTGGCCCATCCGAAGGAACGGGCCGAGCACATCATGCTCATCGATCTGGAACGTAATGACCTGGGCCGGGTGTGTGTCGCCGGTACGGTCGAGGTCAACGAACTCATGGTGTTGGAGACCTATGCCCACGTGCATCACATCGTCTCCAACGTGCGTGGACGCCTGCGCGAGGAGGTGGGGCCGGCCGACGTGATCCGCGCGGTGTTTCCGGGCGGGACCATCACCGGTTGCCCCAAGGTGCGCTGCATGGAGATCATCGCGGAACTGGAAGGGAAGGGCCGTGGTCCCTACACCGGCTCCATGGGCTATGTGAACCGGGATGGCAGCCTGGACCTGAACATTCTCATCCGCACCCTGGTGCGTGAAGGCGGGCGGGTCAGCCTGCGCGCGGGGGCCGGCATCGTCGCCGATTCGGTGCCGCAGCGGGAACTGGAGGAGACCCGCAACAAGGCCCGCGGGCTGTTGCTGGCCTTGCAGTGAATCACTACCCGTGAAAGTCAATAATAACAAATACTAACAAATGTTATTTAAAGTACTTTATTTGGTTTGATTAGCACGAATGTTCAGCTGTGTACTGGTAGCAAGGCCGGTAAGGAAGAAATCTCACCATGAAGAACATGAAGGACGTGAAGAGCCCGAAGGAAGACCCAATGCATTCAGCCTCGCCGGTCTTGATCTTCCTGCCCTTCATGTCCTTCATGGTGTATATCTTTTCCTTTCTGGTTTGTTCGGCGATGCAGCTGAAGATCAGTTCTAATCACGTTATTTGGTATTCCCCAGCGCTTGGAGGTGGCCGGACTGCCCATGTTCCTGATCAACGGCCATCCAGGTGATTGCCTCGATCCACGCGACCGTGGCCTGCACTACGGTGACGGGCTGTTCGAGACCATGGCGGCCGTGGATGGGCGTATCCCCTTGTGGGAACGGCATCTGGCCCGTCTGCGGGAGGGCTGCCGGCGGCTGGGTATCCAGGTCCCGTGCGGCGAAACCCTGCAACGGGAGGCCGGGCGGCTGATCCCCGGTCAGGGTCGCGCCGTGATCAAGATGATCGTCACCCGTGGCGCCGGTGGGCGTGGTTACCGGCCGCCCTCCGATACGGAGGCGACACGTATTCTCTCCCGTCATCCCTGGCCGGAATTCCCCGTTGCCAATTTCCGGCAGGGCATCACCGTCCGGCTTTGCGAGAGTCGTCTTGGCACCAATCCAAGTCTGGCCGGGATCAAGCACCTCAACCGCCTGGAACAGATCCTTGCGCGCTCCGAATGGGAGGATGCCGCCATTGCCGAGGGCCTCATGCTCGATCAACAGGGGCATCTGGTGGAGGGCACCATGAGCAACCTGTTCCTGGTGGAGGAGGGGCGGCTGGTTACCCCCCCGGTTACGCACTGCGGTGTCTCGGGTATCATGCGCGGGCTGTTGCTGGACCTGGCCGGGGAGGCGGGCATTCCGCTGTCAGTGGAGGAGGTCGGACCGCCCCGCCTGCGGGCAGCCGGTGAATGTTTCGTCTGCAACAGCCTGATCGGTATCTGGCCCATACGCCGCTTGGGAGAATGGCAATGGCCGCTGGGAGATACCACCCTGCGTATGCAGGAACGTCTGTCACAGGAACTTGGATATCTTCCATGACCCCTTCCATGACCAAGGTCTTCTACAAGATTCTCGCCACGGTTCTGTTGCTGATCGCATTGGTGGTGGTCTGGGTTGCCAGCGATTACCGTGCCTTCCTCAAGCGCCCGCTGACCTTGCCGGAAGAGGGGCTGCTGCTCACCGTGGATCAGGGTTCCAGCATGCGGCGGGTCGCCGCCAGACTGGTGGAGGCCGGGGCCATGGAACACCCATACTACCTGCGTATGCTGGCACGGCTGGAAAACCAGGCATCCAGGATCAAGGCCGGCGAATACCGTATTGCGGCCGGCACGACCCCGGAGAGACTGCTGGAACAGCTTGTCAGCGGCCAGGTGGTCCAGTACCACCTGACGGTGGTGGAGGGCTGGAACTTTGCCCAGATGATGGAAGCGGTGGCGGCCGATCCGGTATTGCAGCACACCCTGGAAGGGATGGAGGCCAAGGAAATCATGGCCAGGGTGAGCGGCGACAGCCAACACCCGGAAGGCCGTTTCTACCCCGATACCTATTATTTCCCCCGGGGCACCACCGATCTGCAATTCCTCAGGCGGGCCTACGACACCATGCAGCAGGTCCTGGCCAGGGAGTGGGAGGGCCGCAGCGGGAATCTGCCCTTCGACACCCCCTACGAGGCCCTGATCCTGGCCTCCATCGTGGAGCGTGAAACCGCGGTGGCCGATGAACGGCCGCAGGTGGCCGGTGTACTGGTGCGCCGGCTGCGCAAGGGGATGCGCCTGCAAGTCGATCCCACCGTCATCTATGGACTGGGGGATGCCTTCGACGGCAACCTGACCCGCAAACATCTGAAGACCGACAACCCTTACAACACCTATACCCGCAAGGGTCTGCCGCCGACACCGATCGCCTTGCCGTCCGGCGCGGCCATCCATGCCGTGTTGCACCCGGCCGATGGGGATGCGCTCTACTATGTTTCCAGGAACGATGGCACCCATCAGTTCTCCGCCACCCTGAAGGAACATAATGCAGCGGTGTTGGCCTATCAGAAAAGGCGGGGGAGAAAAAAATGACGGCCGTTTCCGCTTTTTGTCCGGTACCCTCCCCATGAAAGGCCGGTTCATCACCATCGAGGGCGGCGAGGGCGCTGGCAAGTCCACCCAGATGCGTTTCATCCAGGAACGCCTGGAGGCGGCCGGCAAACGCGTGCTTGTCACCCGCGAGCCGGGCGGCACGCCCCTGGGCGAGGCCGTGCGAGGGCTGTTGCTGGGCGAGGACTACGCGGGCATGGCCGCCGACACCGAACTATTGTTGATGTTCGCTGCCCGCTCGGAACACTTGGACAAGGTCATACGGCCGGCCCTGGAGGCAGGCACCTGGGTCCTCTGCGACCGCTTCACCGATGCCAGCTATGCCTATCAGGGCGGTGGCCGGGGCATCCCCGGGGCCCGTATCGCTGTGTTGGAAGATTGGTTGCAGGGTGATCTGAGGCCGGATCTGACCCTGCTGCTGGACCTGCCGGTGGAGCAGGGCCTGGAGCGGGCCGCCAGCCGTGGTGAACCGGACCGCTTCGAGCGGGAAAGGCGGGATTTCTTCGAGCGTGTGAGGGAGGCCTACCGGCAGCGGGCCCGGCGTGAGCCGGAGCGTTTCCGCGTCATCGACTCCTCGCAGGATCCGGGGGGCGTTTCCGCCGATATTGCCGCTGCGCTGGACGACTTTTTCGGATTATGACTGACAGCGGACCACTTCCCTGGCAGAGCGATCATTGGTTGCGCCTGTGCGCGCGCCTGGCCGAGGGCAGCCTGCCCCATGGCCTGCTGCTGACCGGCGCCCGTGGTCTCGGCAAGTCCCGGTTCGCGCTGGCCCTGGCCCGTGCGGCCCTGTGTGAACAGGCCGATGCGGAACGGGGCGCCTGTGGCCAATGCCGCTCCTGCCACCTGTTCGACAGTGGCACGCATCCCGACCATCACCTGGTCACCCTGGAATACGATGAGAAAAAGAAGCGCCAGTACAAGGAGATCCGCGTGGATCAGGTGCGTGAACTGAGCGCGGCCCTGAATCTGGCCAGCCAGTTCGGCGGCTATCGCACCGCCATCATCGAACCGGCGGACCGCATGAACGTGAATGCCGCCAACAGTCTGCTCAAGACCCTGGAGGAACCGGGAGCGGCCACGCTCATGATCCTGGTGACGGATCGTCCCGCCTCATTGCCGGCGACCATACGCAGCCGTTGCCAGGTGCTGGCCTTCGCCATCCCTGAACGCGCACAAGCCCTGGCATGGATGCGTCAGCAGGCGCCGGGGCGGGATCACGAGCTGGCCCTGGCCCATGCCGGGGGCGCTCCATTGCGGGCTCTGGAGATGGAGCAGGGGAACGGTATGCAGGAGCGCGGCAATGCATTCACCGCCTTTGCGGCCATGCTGGAGGGCAAGGGTGATCCGGTGGCCCTGGCCGGGGCCTGGCTGAAACAGGAACCGGACGATCCCCTGTCCTGGCTGGAAAGCTGGGTGCAGGATATGATCCGGATCCGCACCGCACCGGGGGGGAACCTGGAGAATCCGGATCTGGCGCCACGCTTGCAAGCCCTGGGCGCGAGTATAGACTTGCAGGATTTGTTTGCGCACCTGGATCGTATCACCGAGGCGCGGCGTCTGTGTACGGGCAGCGAGGTCAATCCGCAGATGCTGCTGGAGTCCGTGCTCGTTCCCTGGGCGCCCGGCGGTCCGCGCTGACCCCGAACTGGAGGCTTCACGATGCAAGGCAATCTTTCCGGAATGGGTGGCGGCCGGGGCATGTTGTCCCTGACCATCCGCGACAAGGCGACGTTGTACGCGGCCTACATGCCATTCATCAAGGATGGCGGCCTGTTCGTTCCTACCGACAAGGAGTACAAGCTGGGTGACGAGGTGTTCATGGTCATCAACCTGGAGGACCAGAAACAGCGCATCGCCACGCCGGGAAAGGTAGTCTGGATCAGTCCCAAGGGTGGCGAGGGCGGACGTCCCGCCGGGGTCGGCGTGCAATTCACCGATGGCGGCACCGCGGCGCAGAAGATCGAGGTGCTTATTCCCGGCGCGCAGGACAGCCCCCGCCCCACGCATACGATGTGACCGTTGCCCGATAGGTTGCCGTCTCCCGTCCGTATCCGAGTCTTTCCCATGTCCGTATCCCTCGTCGATTCCCACTGCCACCTCGATCGCCTGGACCACAAGAAGGCCGGCACCACCCTGGACAGTGTCATGGATTCGGCCCGTGATCATGGTGTGGATCACATGTTGTGCGTGTCCATCGACCTGCGCCACCTGCCGCACATGCTGGAGATCATCGAGCCGTACCCGCAGGTGTTCGCCACCGCCGGGGTCCATCCCAACGACCGCAAGGGACCGGAACCCACCGAACAAGACCTGCTGCGGCTCGCCGAACACCCAAGGATCGTGGCCATCGGTGAAACCGGCCTGGATTACTTCCGCTGCGAGGGCGATCTGGAATGGCAGCGGGAGCGTTTCCGGGTGCATATCCGCGCGGCGAAACAGGCCGGTCTACCCATGGTGATCCACATGCGCGAGGCCACCGAGGACACCCTGCGCATCATGGCCGAGGAGGGTGCCGGCGAGGTGGGCGGTGTGATGCACTGTTTCGCCGAGGATTGGCCGGTGGCCCAGCGGGCCATGGATCTGGGTTTCCTCATTTCCTTTTCCGGCATCGTCACCTTCAACAGCGCCAAGGCCCTGCGGGAGGTGGCGGCCAAGGTGCCGGAGGACCGCTTCCTGGTGGAGACCGATTCCCCCTATCTGGCACCGGTTCCGCATCGCGGAAAACCCAATCAACCCGCGTATGTGCGCCACGTGGCCGAGAAAGTGGCGGAACTGAGAGGCGTACCTTTGGAACAGGTGGCCGCGGACAGCACGCGGAATTTCTTCGCGTTGTTCCCGAGGGCCCGGAGCGCTATTAACCCGGCAACCAAGTAGGTCGTGTTTGGTTGCCGGGTTAATTCTTCTTTTCCCGCGGCTTCACATAGCCCCAGTTGAGCAACTGCTGGTAGGCGTGTTGCGCCTGCCCGCCCTGTCGGACCATGCCCAGATAGCGGGCGTATTCCCGGGCAGCCGCCTGCCGGTTCTGCATCCTTTCCTGTGCGACACCCTTGAGGAATACCGTATTGGGGTTGCCGGGCAGCAGACGCTCATAGGTGTTCAGGTCTTCCAGGGCCGCCTGTGGCTCGTTCATCGCCAGACTGGCGATACCGGCTATGTGATGGGCCTGGGCCTCGCTGGGGTAGACCTCCTTGGCCTTGTCGGCATAGCGTTTGGCGGCCGTTTTGTTGTTCAGGCCCAACTGGCATTTGGACATCATCACCAGACCGGCGTAATCGTCAGGCATGATGCGCAGGGCCTCTTTCAAATGGGATTCGGCCTGCTGGAATTCCTCTTTCTTCAGTTCGCCGTCGGCTTTCTGGAGCTTGAGGATGCCTTCCTTTTGCCGCCGCAGGTTGGCGGTGTGGTCCATGTAGCGCTCACGCCGAAGATCGACACCGGTCAGGGCGGCGTATTGGCTCTCGGAACGCTCTTTGGCGGTCTTGTAGCGTTCGCTGCTCATGGGGTGGGTGGCAAACATGAGTTCCAGGGCGTTGGGTTTGTGCTTGGATTGCTCCACCAGCACTTCCATCAACCCGACCATACCGGCGGGGTTCTGCCCGGCGCGGGCGGCGTATTCCATGCCCAGGGCATCGGCTTCGCGTTCATTGTCCCGTGAGTAATGCGCGAGCAGGGCGCCGGCACCGATACCACCGAGGGTTTGCAGCAGGTTGGCATAGCCCTGGTAACGCTCGGAGCTGGCTGCCGCCGCCACCGTCCCGCCCAGCACCAGTTGTGTGAGCAGTCCCTTGCTCATCTGCTGGGCGGCATGGCGGGCATTGACGTGGCCAATCTCATGGCCCAGCAGGCCGGCCAGCTCGGCCTCGTTGTCCAGTTCCAGCAGGATGCCGCGGGTGGCGGCGATGCTGCCGCCGGGGAAGGCATAGGCATTGACGTAGGTGGCATTCACCGCCCGGAAGGAATAGGGCATGTCCGGCCGGTGGGAAACCTTTGCCAGGGACTGCCCCACCTGGGAGAGATAGGCGTTGAGTTGGGTATCCTGGGATGCGCCGTAGTCGGAGGAGAACTGGTGCGGGGACTGTTCCTGGTCGATGGCGATTTCCTGCGACCGGGACAGGAGGATCAACTGCTGTTCACCGGAGACCGGATTCACCGCGCAACCGGTTACCGCCGCGGAGGCCGTCGATGCGGTCATCAGCCAGAGGAAATCCCGCCGGCTCATTTTGCCGCGGAAGATCCGTTCACCGAAATGATGTGTCATCTCTCTCTCTCCCGATACCTCCTGATCGACAGTTGGGATTCGATATCGTTCAGGAACCTCTGAATAAGTCTGGGGCGATGAGATCGCCGATCGGAATTTGTCAGTTCAAGGCGCCCATCGCACGCAATAGCCCGCTATTGCGAAGATGGGCAACGCAGAAATGGCGGATTCCGGCGGCGAGATCTCGTTCCACGACTTGTTCAGAGGTTCCTTCAGGGCAGATCGCCCTTGCGGAACAGATAATAGCCGAGACCGGCGCAGGCGGTGCCCAGGGCGACCGGGTAGATCAGGGCATAGGCGAGATAGCCGTACCGGCCGAAGTGGTCGAGGATGACGTAGGCGGCCGGTCCCAACAGCACCAGTTGGGGATCGAACAGCAGCATGGCGGCGGTGCGGAATACCTGCATGGGATTGGCCAGGGCAATGGCCACCACGGTCTCGATGCTGGCCTGTTCCTGGATCAGGGCGCCGAGCAGGATCAGGTCCAGGAACAGCAGCAGGGTCAGCCAGACGACGAAGGCGGCCCCCTGTGCCACGTCCGCGCTGCGGGCCAGGGTGGAGACGAGGATGCCGATGCCGAGGAAGCACCAGGCCAGGGCGACCAGCAGGGCGGTGTAGAGCAGGAACAGGTCCCAAGGTATGTCCACCCCGCGCAGGGCACCCCAGGCGGATGCGGCCGCCATGGCCAGGAACACCGGCAGAAACACCACCAGGAAGCGGCCAATCATCTTGCCCCAATACCAGGCCGACAGCGGCACCGGCAGGGACAACAGGTATTCGAATACACCCGCTTCCCGGTCACCGGCCACGGAACGCACCGTGGTGATGAGGATGAACACGGGCAGGATGGCCATGCACAACTGAATGTAGGTGAGCAGCAGACGCGACAGCCCGGTGAAGCCCATGACCCTCGATTCGGTCAAGCCGAACAGGAACAGCAACACGACAATGCCGCCGAAAACCGCGGTGTAGACCATGAACCAGCGGGCGCGCAGGGATTCCATCACGTCCAGACCGGCTGTCAGCCAGAGGTTTTTCATAGTGTCATCGCTTCTGCTGTGATTGTATCGCCAGGGCCTGTTCCCGCAGTTCCTGTGCGCGGCGGTTGAAACCTTCCTCCACTTCATGGACCCGCCGCACGGCTTGCTCATAGTCGATCATGCCTTCTCCGGCGGCATCTTCCGCACCCAGGCCATAGGCCATGGGTGTGTGCCGGCCGCCCCGGTAATAGGCCTTGCGGGCGTCCAGCCAGGCACCGGTGCGGTGATCCGCCACCCAGAATTCCACGCCGGGATCGTCTTTCCAGGGCTGTTCCTCCAGCCACAGCACGGCACAACCGAAATCGTCGAAGAAGTAGGGGCGATGGCCGGGGCCGCCACGGATCTGCGCGGAAAAATGCCGGTCACTCAAAACCATGCGGCACCGCTCGCAGGCCTGGCGGTCCCATTTGATATCCACCGGGCCGGTGTCCGGTTGTCCGCCACAGCCGCCGAGCAGGAGCAGCAACAAGGCCGTGAACCAATGCTCAGCCCGCTTCGGCATCGTTCGCCACCTCATCGAGGCTGATGTGGTTCAACAGGGCCGCATATCGGGACAGGACGCCGAGGAAACGCAGACGGTCGGCGCCGGGTACCTGTCCGTTCCATTCCAGTCCGTCCTCGCTGCCGGTAAAGCCCCAGCTGCTGATGGCCTTGGCAAAGGCGGGCTCCGCCCGGCTCAGTACCACGCGGCAGGCCTGTACCGAGGTCAGATCGACGGAATCGGCCACATGATCGTCGAGGACCACCTTGCCCTGGTCCAGTTCCACCACCCGATTGACCAGGGCAGCCACCTCGTCCAGACGGTGGCTGGATATGAGCATGGTGGTTCCAGCGGGCTTTTCCGCCAGCAGGCCGAAGAAGATGTGACGCGCCTCCGGGTCCAGGTTGGCGGCTGGCTCATCCAGCACCAGCAGGTCACTGTCACGGCCAAGGGCGATGCCGATCAGCAGCTTCTGCTTCATGCCACCGGACAGTTTGACGAAGGGTTGACGGCGGATGGCGCTCACGTCCAGGCCCAGGCGTGCCGCCACATCGTACATGCGTTGTGGATCGGAACCGCAGACGCCGGCGGAAAAACGGATCAACTGGCCCACCGGCATCTTCAATGGTGGGGGAAGCTGCGGCACGAACCCCACCCTGGCCAGCACCTCCTTGCGATTGGGGCGTGGGGCCAGGCCATTGATCTGAACTTCGCCTTCATAGGTGTATTCACCCAACAGGCAGCGGATCAGGGTGGTCTTGCCGGCGCCATTGGAACCCACCAGGGCAATGCGGTCCCCGGGGGCGATATCCAGATTGATGCCGTCGAGCACCGCCTGGCGGCGGAAGGTTTTTTTCAGCTGGTTGAAGCGGATCATGTCCGGTCCGTGCCCGATACCTGGGATGTGACGGGCGGGCGGGTGCATACAGGGTATTGATCCCGGGAAGGTGTCTTGTGCATCGTGATTGCTTTCATGAACAGGAATTGCCTCACGCCTCCTTGGGCGGTTTGCTCAAGCCTTTGAACTCCAGCCTCAGGGAGCCGGTGGGGCAGACGTCCACGCACAGGGCGCAACGGGTGCAGTCCGGGCCGATGGCCATTTCCACGTCGGTTGCCCGCCCTTTCTTAACACAATCCAGCACGTGTGGCACCAGGCAGACCTTGGTGCACTCGCCTTCATGCTTGCAGTTCACTGGCCGGTACATGATGCGTACCGGGGAGAAGGTGCCGACGATGCCGTAGGTCAGGCCGATGGGGCAGGCATAGCGGCACCAGGCCCGGCGGGAGAAGAACACTTCGAACAGCAGCAGCAGGGCGACCCATACCAGACCCACACCAGGTCCGTAGATGAGCGCCCGGGAAAGAATGCCGGTGGGCGATATGCTCTCGTAGACAGTATAACCGGTGACGAAGGCCAGTACGGCGAAGAGGATGTACAACACGGTGCGGGTGGAACGGCTGAAGTCGTAGTCCTTCGCCAGGCCACGGGCCTTGAGCTTGAGGTGCAGTTTCTCCGTCCATTCCGCCAGCAGATGGTAGGGGCAGACCCAGGAGCAGAAGGTGCGTCCGCCCAGCAATATCCACAGGACCAGAACCGTGGTGGTGCCGATCACCAGGTTGATGAGCATGGCCTTGAAGGCCAGGGTCACCTGCAGGGCGGAGTTGAGATCGGCCATGTGGAAACCGAGGAAACGGGAGGCGGTCAGGGCACCTTCCAGCAGCTGGATGTCCAGCCAATAGGACAGTACGAACAGCAGATTGACCGCGACCAGGGTGATCCAGCGCCGGTTGCGCCAGGTATGCACGTTCTTGTTCTTTTCCTTTTCCCGGAGCAGTTCCCCGCGGTCGGTGGGATTGGCCTTCTTGTGGAAGTGGATCTCCTTCACCTCGGGGCTCATGTCCTCCGGGGTGGGCCGGGTGGGTGCGCGGCCGAACAGCACGGCCAGGTTTTCCAGTGTACGGTTCATGCGGCCCCCCACTGCTTCTGTTCATCGATGACAATGGCGGCCGGTTCGGTGGGGCAGACCATTTCACACACACCGCAACCGACGCAGCCCTCCAGTACCTCAGGGCGCATCCTTGGACCATCCCCCATGGAAACCAGCCGGATGGCCCGTTTGGGTGGGCACTGGTTGACATCGCCCGATGGCGGCTTGCCGGCATCGCATTGGTTGGCCCGCTTTTCGATGGGGCACAGGCGCACGCACAGGTCGCAGATCTCCAGGTCGAAGGGTTGGCTGGTCACCGGCAGCGGGTTCCAGCGGTCGATTTCATCGAAACGGAGGATGCCGGTGAAATCACCACCACGGGCCGGCCCCTTCCAGCCCTTGCCCTGGATGGCCAGGCACTTGTCCGGCCGGGCCACCCGCGCCAGGCCCATGGTGCTCTGGTGGGGATAATCCAGGTGATGATCCAGGGCGCCGGTGGGACAGGCCAGCACGCATTGCAGGCCATCGCAGGAAAAGTCGCAGGCCTGGTCCCGGGCGACGATGTAGGGCACCCCCATCCCGAAGCCTTCATCCAGGTGGGCCAGCCGGATGGCGCTGACCGGGCAGACCTGCACGCACTGGCCGCATTTGATGCAGGCGGCCAGGAACTCCTGTTCATCGAGGGCGCCCGGGGGGCGCAGGCGCGGCCGCGACTGGGTCAACACCGGTACGAAACCCAGCAGTGAGGCGGCGGCTACGCCGGTGCCCAGGGCCATGGAACGGAGGAAACGGCGGCGGGCCTGTTCGGCGCGCTTGCCGGTGGGTTTCCTGCGGGGGGTTGGTTTCTTGTTCGCCATCTTGCTCACAGACCAAAGGGATTGAATTCACCGGCACCGGGCGGCTTGTCCGCGGCACCCACGTCGGCAACATGGAGTTTCGGCGCCGGGTCCCGAACCAGCAGGGTCGGTTCGCTGAACGGGGCCAGGCGTTCGAGGAAGTCCAGTGCTTCCAGCACGGGCGCGCCACGGAAATATTTCGCACTGGGCACGTCCATCCACAGCCGGTCGGCATAGGCATAGGTTTCATAGGGGGTATCGCCACTGCCGTCACGGTCCAGATCGAAACCCTGATAGTCGTCCCACTGGTTGCCCCGCCACAGATGGCGGGTGGCACCTCCGCCGCCACGTACCACCACCTGGGTGCCGTTTGCCTTGAACAGGTTGTCGCGGAACTCGTTGCCGTGCCAGTCGCTGTGGAACAGCACGCCAACGCCGTTGAAGGCGATGCGGTTGTTGCGTATGTGGTTGATGGTGTCCGGCTGGTAGGGCGATACGTCCAGATAGAGCCCGGCCGAGGTGTAGAGAATGTCGTTGTGCTCCACCACCACGTCGGAGGTTTCCTTGAAGCCGATGCCCATGCCGGTGGCGCCGATGGAATGGGTGATGCGGTTGTGGCGGATTTCCACACCGTCACTGTACATGACGAAGATGCCGACGGCGTTGTTGCTGTATTCGTTGTACTCCACCCGGTTGTACTGGGAATACATGAAGTGCAGGGCATAACGGCCGCCGTGGGCCTTGTTGCCCGAGATCAGGTTGTCCCTGGAGTACCACACCACGGTGTCGCGGGAATCGCGGATGTCGTTGTCGACGATCTTGTTGTCGAAGCTGTACCACAGACGGATGGCGTCGCCGCGCACACCCAGTTCCACGTCCTTGGAGCTGATGCGGTTGCGCCGCACCACGTTGTTGTTGGACTGTTGCAGGTCGATGCCGAACAGACAGTTGTCGATGACGTTGTCCTTGATGACGTTGAAATTGCCACGCACCTGTATGCCGGCATCGATGTCGTTGTGGGAATCTCCGGAGTTGGTCAGGTGCAGGTTGCGCAGGGTGGCACCGTCGGTTTTGAGGATGATGACGCTGCCCTTGCCGCCGGCATCGATGGTGACGCCGTTGCGTCCGTCGATGGTGATGGGATCCTCCACCACCACCGGGCCGGCATAGGTTCCCGCCGGTGGCACGAGGGGAAGTGTGGGGTCGGCCTGGTCCAGCAGTTCCTGAAACGAAGGGTAGGCGGCCTGGGCCAGTGATACAGGAAGGGAGACGACCGCCAGCAGCAGCAAGGCCAGTACATCTGTCCTGACTGTGTGATTTCCCGCGGATGTCGGAGTGGCGGCGGTCAAGTTCTGGATCCCCCGTGGATGGCCGGTTTCATGGAACCCGCATGGTTCCCGTACGGCCTTTTCAGGGCATTGATGAATATCAAGCGTGGCAAATGGCTCAGCCTCATCCCTCAATCCACCTTCGGTTCCGGGTCTCTGAGGACCAGGTCGGGCTCGGAAAGGGGGGCCAGCCGCTGCATCCAATCGATCAGCCCGATCAGTGGCGAGCCCCGGAAAAAACGGCTCATGGGGCGATCCATCCAGATGCGGCTGGCGAAAAGATATAACTCATAGGGCAGATCGCCGATGCCGTCCCCATCCCGGTCGAAACCCTGGTACCGATCCCAGTAATTGCCCTTCCAGTCGTTGCCCCGGGCGCTGTGGGGGGCGCTGACCACCACATCGTTGAAATTCTGCTCAAAGCGGTTGCCGTGGATGATGTGACCGCCTTTCTCGCCATAGAAATACAGGGCCACGTCGTTGTAGGCGAAGCGGTTGCCACGCAATTGGAAGATGTTCTCCGGATGGATGGGCGTGTTGCCGCCCAGGCCGACGGCGCAGTGCAGGATTTCGTTGTCCTCGATCACCACCCGCGAACTTTCCTTGATGGCCAGTGCCGACCCGGAGATGCTGCGCATGTGTTGCAGGCGGTTGCGGCGGATTTGCAGACCATTGGAGTAGAGCACGACCACGCCGGTGCTGTTATGGCTGATGAAGTTGTCTTCCACCTGGTTGTCAGGTGAGAAGACGAATTCCATGGCCATGCGGCTGTTGCGGATGGTATTGCCGGTGATGCGGTTGTTGGCGGAGTTGGCGAACACCAGGTCGCGTACACCATCGATCTCATTATCCTCGATGCGGTTTTCCTCGCTGTACCAGAGGCGGATGCCCTCACCGCGCATGCTCACGGCCAATGGCCGCGATGAAATGAGATTCCGGCGGATGATGCAGTGGTGGGAGTTTTTCAGGCTGATGCCGAACAGGACATCATCGATGTGGTTGTCCTCGATCAAGGCATGATCCGCCTCCACGCCGATGCCGGCATCGAGGCCGTCATGGGTGGGACCGGAATTGGTGATGTGCAGGCCGCGCAGCGTGACCCCATCGGCCTTGATCGTGAGGACGGTGCCCGATCCCCCACCGTCGATGGTGACCTGACCCTGGCCATCGATGGTGATGGGCTTGGAAATCACCACCGGGCCGGAATAGCGGCCTGGGGGCGGGCGCAGCGTCTTGCCGGGGCGGGTCAGCTCGACGAACAGTTGCAGGGGGGGGAGGGCGTGGGCCTGTTGGCCGGACAGGACCAGAGCGGCCAGCAACAGGGCCGCCCAGGGGGCGCGAAGGGACGCGGGAGAAGAAAACATTTCGGTTTTCTGCACCGGCGTCCCTTTGCAGTGAAATTTCCGCCTTTTCGCGGTTTCTACGATTCGTGCAACTGGTTCCGGCGGATCCATGCCGCCACGCCCATGCAGGCGGCGACCAGCACCATCAGGCCGAAGCCGATGTAGGGATAGGAATGGGTGGCGAACTGGGCCACCTTGCCCTGGCCGAACACCGTGGGCATGAAGGGCTTGACGGTAAAGGCCCCCATCTCGTTCAGATTGTGGCCGAACCACCACAGCCAGGCGGCGTAGTCGATGATGAACAGGACCGGCAGGGCGACGGGCACCAGCGCCAGCAGCCAGTAGAAGAGGCTGCCGGTCTTGCGTGCCATCACCACCAGCAGCACCATGGCACCCGCCAAGGCGGCGAAGATCACGTGTATCCACGTCTTCAGAGTATCGACCATGGGGTTGATCTCAGCCGGATTGTTGAAGTACCGGCCCAGGGTCTTTTCGTAGTGCCAGGCCATGGTCTGGAATCCACTGGCATTCCAGTCCATGGGCAGCCCCCGGCGCTCGTGGTCCTTTTCGTAGGTGATGCGCATGTTCTCGATGTAGCGATCCTTGGCGGAGCCGTCGCCCTCCTCCTCCGCGACCGTCTCGGAAGGCACCTTGACCTCGATGCCGGATTCGGCCAGGGATTGCCGCAGGCGTTCGAGGATGGCGTTGCCCGAGGAATATTCTTCCTCCTTGGACTGATCCTGGGCGTCCTGGTCCAGGGCGCTGACCATGCCCTCCAGATAGCCCTCGTTCTGGAGGTAGAGACCGCCCTCTGTGTACAGAGTGGCGTACATCCAGGCGAATATGCCCGCGAAGCCCACGGCCATGACCCAGGTCCGTATCCTGGGCGAGGTGATGGCGAATCCCAGCACCATGACGATCAGAAAGGCGATCAGGAACTGGCCGAAGGCGCGTTCGATGGGGCCACCGGCGGCGATGGGATACATGCCCACGTAGTGGTTGATGGTGTCCATCTCATGCACGCAGTCCAGGGCCTGTTCCTCCTGGATCTCGGTCTTCTCCACTTTCTTGCAGCCGTTGAACACGCCGTTGATGTGGAAGTGGATGCGCACCCCGTCGGGGAAGGCCTCCTTGGGATAGTTGGGGGCGGTCAGGGCTACCCACCAGATGGGGCTGTAAAAGATCGCCACCAGCAGGGCGATGGTGGCGGCGCTGAGGCCGCCCACCAGCAAGGATCGTCTGTCGATGTTCATGCGTACCCTCGGCATAAAAAAGCGGCGAGGCGTCGGAAGACACCCGCCGCCTTGGTGGGGGGTGGGTTACTCGAAATCCGGATTCTTCCAGTCCGCGCTGGGAGCCAGATCCTCCTTGGGAACCGGGATGCGCGACACGTAGTTGATCACCATCTGCATGTCCTTGTCGCTGAAGCCCTTGATCTGCTTCACCATATCGGGGTTGGCGTTGCGGCGCTTGCCGTCACGGATCCACCCGAACTGGCGCAGCATGTATTTGTAGTGCTGGCCCTGGATGCGGGGATAGAATTTCTCCGCGTTGCCCTCGCCGTTCTCCCCGTGGCACTTGACGCAGTTCTCCTTGAACAGCTTCTTGCCCTGTTCGAACTCCGGGGTCCCCTCGGCCCATTCTCCCTTGCCGTTGTCCGGGTTCATGGGCAGTCTCGAGATATATTCGGTGACGTCCGCCAGGGCCTGGGCGCCGCCGATGGATTCCGGCAGGGCGAAGGGGTACATGGTGGGGTTGTCGCGGTTCAAGGCACGGATGTCGGCCAGCTGTTTGATGAGCACGGTGCGGTGCTGGCCGGCCAGTTGCGGGAAGGTGCCGTCCTTCATGCCCCAGCCTTCCGGCAGGTGGCAGGCGGAACAGACCTCGAAGACATCCATGCCATTTTCCACGTCCGGCTTCAGGTGCAAGGCCTCGTCCTTTTCGCCGCCTGCCTCGTTCCAGGCCCAGACGGAGCTGCTCATGGCCATGCCCAGAGCCAGGGCCACGGTGGTGGAAAGAGTCTTCAACTTCATCAGGATCTCCTCGGGATTCGTGTCATTGGCCGGCCTGTTCCGGCCCTGTGGCGTGGCAATGTAGGCCCCAACCCAGGGGGCTACATTGATGTTCATCAATTCGGTATTCCGGCCATGCCAACGCGTTGACAACAGCCGGAAAAACAGTCACTTCGATGCCGATGCGCATGGCAATGGGGTAGCGGCCAGGGGCGGTGAATCCCCGCCCTTGGCGCATGCCGCGGCCCCACCGGCTCATTTCAGGCCGGACAGCCACTTGGCGACGGCGGCCATTTCCTCCTCGGACACCAGGTGCATGACCGTCTTCATGGCGGCGGTCATGCCATTATGCCGGGCGCCGCTCTTGATGTCCTTCATCTGTTGCAGCAGGTAGGGTTCGTTCTGGCCCGCCAGCCGGGGGTAGTTGGGCATGACGGGGGTCTTCGCGTCCTTGCCGTGACAGGCGACGCAGGTGCGTTTCATGTAGACCTGCTTGCCGTCCAGGGCGAAGGCGGAGGAGGAGGCCAGCAGGCCGAGGGCGGTCAGGAGGATCGTGGTCTTGCGCATGGTGGTCTTGCGCATGGCAAATTCCTCGTTGTTTAGTCAACTATTAATGGAAAAAGGGGGGCGGATGCCCCCGCCCCCCATTCAGGCAATTGCCTGGTCCTTACTTGATCTTCTTGGCTCCGTGCTCTTCCAGGTAGGTCTTGGCGCGCAGACCGAGGTCCGCGGTCTTGACCTGATACTGCCACCACTGGTTGGCCCAGAGCATGGCGTTCTGGTAGTCACCCTTGGCCGCGGCCGCCTCGGCCTTGGCCTTGGCATCCTTGGCGAAACCGAGCTGGTCGGTGGCGTCCTCCACCAGGGCCACGACCGTCGGGAAGTCCTTGTAGTTGTGGCTGGTGATGAAGGCGACCACGGAGTCGATCACCGCCTGGGTATCGACATTGGTCTTGACCTGCTTCTCATAGTCCGCCTTGGTGTAGGTGACGCCTTCCTTCATGCTCGTCTTGCTGGCCTTGTAGCCCTTGGGCCGGACCAGCAGGTAGCCCTGCATCTCCAGATGGAGCGCGGAGCAGAACTCGGTGCAGTAGTAGGGATAGACGCCGGCCTTCTCGGCGGTGAAGGTGGCGGACACCGTCTTGCCGGGCTCGACCGACAGGTTCACGTTCTGACCGTACATGGCGAAGCCGTGGGTCTCGTCCTCGGCGCGCTCCAGGTTGGTCAGGTGGATGGTGACCTGATCGCCTTCCTCGACCTCGATGATCTCGGGGTTGATATGGGAGCGGATCAGGGTGCCGAACACCTCGACCTTGTTGCCGTTACGCACGGTCTTTTCACGGCCGGCGCGGGTCTTGAACGGCGAACGCCTGTCGCTGCGGGAATCCCAGCCACTGCGATAGCGCACTATGGGCTTCAGCTTGTCGGCTCTGATGGCCACCGCGTAGTGAGGCTCACCCAGGGGCAGGGGCATGTCACGCAGCAGTTCCATCTTTTCGCCGGAAATGTCGATCAACTGGTGGTTCTGCGGGTGCAGGGGACCAACCGGATTGAAGCGGTCGATGGCCAGTTTGTTCAGTGCCACCAGGTACTTGCCGTCCGGGGAGACCGAATCGCCCTCCATCGTCATCAGGTGACCGATGTTGTAGTGCACCGGCATGGTATCCAGCACCTTGCCCTTGCAGTAGTCCCACTTGGTGACCATGGAATCCACGTAGATGGAGGTGTAGACCACGCACTTCTTGGAATCATACTGGGTGTGCAAGGGGCCCAGGCCGACGTTGACCTGCGTGTGCAGGGCGTCCTTCATGGCGATGATGGGGATGCCATAGGGATCCTTGCCCTCGAACTTGCCCGCCTTGATGGCAGCCTGGATCTTCTCGAAGCTGTACACCCAGGTGTGGCTGTCCAGCTTGCCGGAGACGATGATGTACTTGCCGTCCGGGCTCACGTCCACGCCGTGCGGCGACTTGGGCTCGGGGATCAGGTACAGGAGCCCGTTGGCCACGGCCTCCTCGATGGAGATCAGGGTCATGCCCTTGACCTTCTTGCCGATCTTGCCGGCCTTGACCAGTTCCTCTGCCTTCTTCCAGTTGGTCACGTGCAGGAAGTCGGTGTCCTTGGAGGAGCAGCCCGCCTCGAAGGGAGGACGGCCACGCTCGATACCGCCCACGTAACGCTCGGTGCAGAAGGAGTTATTGAATCCCCAGCCATAGGAGGCGTTCTTGCCGGCATCGGACAGGTCCTGAGAATACGGGGGCATCTCAAAGGTGAAGGACTGGTCCATCTTGATGCGGCCTTCCTTGCGGTCGAACTTCCAGTAGGTCAGGCCGCCACGGTATTTGTCGTTGAACTCCTCCAGGGGGGCGAAATCCCCGCCGTAGGGAGCGGCGTACTGGGTGGCCTCCATCACGTATTCCGTGTTGGGGGTGACGAAGGCACCGCCATGTTCGGAACGGAACAGGGGGTTGACCACGATCTGCTTGGTTTCGAAGTCGTGCAGGTCGATCACGGCCACGCGCGGGTTGGCCTTGTCGTTGATGAACAGCCAGCGGCCGTCGTACTCACCATTGGTTTCGGAAATGGCCGGGTGGTGAGTGTCACCATAGAGGATGTCCTTGCCCTGGATACGGCCCTGGGCGAGCACGGCCTTGGACTCGTCGTCGAATCCGTAGCCCTGCCAGGGCTCGGGGGTGAACACCGCCACGTATTTCAGGATCCGCATGGACGGGATACCGTAGACGATGATCTGTCCCGACTGACCACCCGAGCTGAAGACGATGTACTCGTCACGGCCACCGGTGGGTACATAGGTCTTGGCGGCGGCCAGGACGTCTTTCTCCGTCAGCCCGCGTGCCTTCATTACATCTTGCAAACTGTCCTGGGACATGGCGGGAGCGGCCGCTCCCAGTCCCAGAGTGGCGCCTATGCCCAGCGCCAGGATTTTTTTTCTAATCGGCTTCATGGCCTTTCACCCCTTGAATGGTTCAGTACTGCTGGATGATGGAGCCGTGAATTTCGGCCTGAAGGGGAATTCGTGCCTTGACTGTGGTCAAATCCCGCAAGGCATGGCCGGGAAATATGGCAAATGACACATTTTTTCTTGATCTGAATGCGGTATTCGCGTGGGGAGATGGGGGCGTCCCGATTCGCGGATCACTGAAGCGGAAGCGGGCATTGCAAAAAGTCGGGGGAGGGGAACCCTCTCCTGCCGTATCTTGTCCAATCTGCCCGGTTTGCATCGCCACCGCTTCCATGCTCAACGAGGGAGGGTGGGCAGGGATGGCGTGGGTTTTCGGGACTTGACCTGATTCAATTGCGGAACCGTCTGGCGCTGCTACTCTGGCCCGCTCCTGAAACTTGGGTATCCATGATGAAAGCATATGCCAAGCCGAACGTGAGTAAAGTCACATTCAGAGTGCCCCGCAAGCTCCGGATCAAGGCGCGGCCCGCGGGCAATGGCAAGCCCTTGGTAAAGCCTGAATCCGTGGGTTCATCGGGGCGCATAGCGCAGGCTCTTGATCCGTCTGGCCATATGAAAAATCTCGCCAGACCGCGGGGTATGGCTGCGATTTTTCATTACGCCATTCGAATCAATATCCTGCACTCTGCATCCCTTATGAACCCACGGATTCAGGCTAAGGCTTGTCTGCCGATCATCTTTCTTCTTCTGGCCGGCGGCGGAGCGATGGCATCCTCCGCTGCCGTGGACGAGGCCCAGTATGAGGCGGTGCGTGGTCTGGGTGCACTGAACGGCACGGCACTCCAATGCGGTCGTTTCGATGAAGTGCGACGCATGAAAAAGGCGATGGTCGAGGCATTGCCGAAACGGCGTGCCTTGGGACAGGTGTACGAAAACGCGACCAACGAGTCATTCCTGCGTTTTGCCGAACAGGGCAGCGATTGTCCCGGCAAGGCGGATCTGAAACAGCGTATCGACACGGCCATCGGCGCCCTTCGCAAGGCCTTTTCCAAACAACCCTGAGCAAGTCGAGATTGTTTGCACGTCATGAGTCATTTTCGCCGTCTTCTGATATTCCTGCTATTGACCCTGTCATTGACCGCGCAGGCGTCGACCGATGCCTTGCGGGTGGTCGCTACGATCAAGCCCATTCATTCCCTGCTGGCGGGCCTCATGGAGGGGGGGGAAGCGCCGGTGCTGTTGCTCCAGGGCAAGAGCACTCCTTATGGGTATCAACTCAGTGAAGAACAACGGCGGACACTGGCCGAAGCGGATCTGGTGGTGTGGGTCGGCCCGGAGCTGGATGGTTTCGTCAAGGATGCCCTGGGTGAGGGGACCCGCAGCATCGAGTTGTTGGAGAATCCCCGTTTGAAAGTGTTGCCCCATCGGACGGACGACACTTTGCGCGATCCCTATTTCTGGCTGGACAGTCGTAACGCCATCATTCTGGTGAATGATCTGACCCGGGTATTGATCGAGATGGATCCGGGCCGCAGCCACCTCTACACCCGTAACCGCGAACGGTTCATGCGTGGTCTTACCCGGCTCGACCGTGCCCTGGAATATGGCTACAAGGCGCTCAAGACCGGTATCGGCTACCTCTACCACGATACCCAACAGTACTTCGAACAGGCCTATGCCATGAAGGTGGCGGCGGTGCTGGCCGACGCCTCCGGAGAGCATGCCGATGCCGCCACCCTCCTCAAGGCCCGCCTTGGCCTGCAAAGCGGGGAGGTGAGCTGCATTCTTGCCGAGCGCGGTCTGCCTGCACCGCATTTGTCCATGCTCACCACCGGGAATGCGGTCAGGGTCGGCAAACTGGACAGCCTGGGGGTCGGTTTCGAGCCAGGGCCAAAGCTGTATGAGCAGCTCATGTGGCACAACACGAAGGTGATCAAGGAGTGCATGGGCATCAAGGGAGGCAGCGGGAGCGGAACCCATACTTTGCTGGACAGCGCCGAGGAGGAACTGCCCGATGAACTGGGTGGCCGGTTCATCCTTCTGGACCACAACAACGAGGTCTTCACCGACCGCGACCTGCTCGGCAAATACCAACTGCTGTACTTCGGTTACACCTTCTGCCCGGATGTGTGCCCCACCTCCCTGACCCTGATGAGCCAGGCGCTCGAAAAGCTGGACGAACAGACGGCCTCACGCATCCAGCCCTATTTCATCACCCTGGATCCACAACGTGACACCCCTGCGGTGCTGCGGGATTACGTGAAATATTTCTATCCCGGCATCATCGGTCTGACCGGCAATGAGGCCATGATTCAGCGGGTGGCCAGGCAATATCACATCCAGTACGAAAAGGTCGTCGAGGAGGGCGGGGATCCGGATGCGTACCAGCTCGATCATTCCGCCGGCCTGACCCTGATGTCGCCGGATGGCCGTTTCCTTGCCCGTTTCGCCCACGGCATGCCGGCGGACAAGCTGGCGGAGCGGCTGCGGGAACTGGTGCGATAGGCCGGAGACGGGGCCGTCCTTCCTTGTTTTTCAGGGGGCACCACGAAGACACGAAGGGAGGTCGATGTCCGACCGGATGCCGGGTACGCCCCACCGTCCGTCCCCGCCCCGCCGGGAAAACCACTGGAGCCAAGCGGTGCAGGATGCAGGCCCTTTGCCCCAATGTTGCATCCGGGGGATTTCGTTACCGGCTTATATACACGGCGATATCTTAATAAAATCAGTAAGCTGCAAGCCTATTCCAGCGACCGGGTGCAACATTGGGGCTTGGTGTACCTCCGTGTACCTTTGCGGTTCAATGAACAGTCAATTCAGCCTGGGTCCGACAGGGGGAGGTGCAGCCCCTGGTTCCGGGGCACCCCCGCCAGCTCCTCCAGGCGCTCCGGGTTGTGCACCTGCAATTCATGCCGGGTCACACTCAACACTCCCAGTTTGCGCAGGCGTGTGGTCATGCGGCTGAGGGTTTCCGGGGCGAGGCCCAGCAGCCTTGCGATCTGCGCGCGTGACATGGTCAGGCGGAAACGCCGGTAGACCAGGCCGCGTTCCCGGCGCCGCTGGACCAGTTCGAGGAAAAAGGCGGCCAGGCGTTGTTCGGCGTTTTGCCGTGTCTGGTGGAAATGCTGCCAGCGGCAGAAGGCCACCTCACGGCTGAGCATGGTGATGATGGCCTGTTGGGTCTTCTTTGCCAGTTCGCCATTGGCCTGAAGGCGGGAATAGTCCGCCACACACACGCTGCTGTCTTCCAGAGCGCGCACGGTGAACGGATAGGTGCCGTCCGCCAGCCCTTCGGTGCCCATCAGCTCCCCCGGCAGGTGGAAACCGCTGATCTTACTGCCGTCCTCATCCTGCACCGTGGCCTGGAAGGAGCCTGATTTGACCGCATAGATACGATCACATGGGTCACCAGCGCGGAACAGTGTCTGGCCGCGGCGCACCGGTTGGCGCAGATGCAGCACCCCGGTCTCCCGGTAATCCAATACCCGGCAGAGCGGGTCGAGGCCGCAGGACCGGCATTCCACCTCTTCCGGGTGATTGGGTTGGCAGGCACAGTGGTTCTTGTCCGGATGGTTCAATAGCATCGGTTCACGGGGTAGAAGTTGATCGAATCGATCAAGATATGTATCCGGCCCCGGTTAACATTGACTTTGCTCAATCAGGCGGCAGGTGGGATCTCGAATACCGTGCTGATGCCGCCATCCTCGAGGATGCGCTCCACACGGTCGCGCCAGGCGGCACGAAACCGCTCGGCCGTATCGGCGTCGGCCGTACCGTCGAGCACTGCCTGCATGTCCCTGTTGAGGGTGTCCGCCGGGGCAATGGAGGAAGGGTCGTAACGCAGGTTGACCAGGGTGTCGGTGGAGATCCGGCGGAAGGTCCAGACCACCGGTGCCGGACCGTCGGGTGGTTCGAATGTCAGCAGCCCCTGCCGTACCTGTCTGCCGTTCAGGCCATGGAATCCATTCAGGCCGGCGGCGCCGGTGAGGAGGGTGACGACCTGGCTGAACGGGCCCGTGGTACCACTGTCCATGGCACTGGTGACGCGCACCTCCAGGTCGCCACGGCAGGGCATTTCATCTCCGTAGAGGAGTTCCAGGGCCCGCTTTACGGTAACGAAGGCACCGGCCACGGTGGGGCAGGCATGTCCAGCCAGTTTCACCGCATCATCGAAGGTGTAATGGTAGTGCCCGTCGCCGGCCCCCAGCATGGCTCCCAAGGGGTCGAACAGGGTCAGTACGGGACTGTTGGGGAACAGGAGGCGTGTGTCGGTCATGTCAATAGTCCAGTTCGCGCACCAGGCGGAAGCCGGTGTCGTCGCTACGCCGGTTGGGGAAATCCCGCCAGCGGTTGGCCGAGCGCATCTCGCTGGGGGGGAAACTCCAGGCGCCTCCACGGATCACCCGTTTTCCGCAACCGGGTTTCTCGATCGCGCCACCATCCACCGGGGCCGCGGCGAAACTGTCATGATAACAGTCCGCGGTCCATTCCCAGACATTGCCGGCGGTATCGTGCAGGCCGAAGGGGTTGGCTGGAAAGCGTCCGGTGGGCGCCGTCTTCTCATCGTCCCACAGACTGCCGCAACCGGCGCATACGGCGCGGGCATCGCCCACGCTGTCGCCCCACCAGAACACACTGCGCGTGCCGCCGCGGGCGGCGTATTCCCACTCCGCGTCGGTGGGCAGGCGATAGCGTTGCCCGGTCTGTGACGACAGCCAGTTGGCATACGCCACCGCTTCCCGCCAGTTGACGTTGACCACCGGGCGGTCGCCCCGGCCCCAACCGCTGTCGGAGGGGAGGGGACGGCCCGTGTCGGCGCAATAGCGGTCGTATTCGGCGAAGGTCACCTCGTGGATGCCGATGGCGAAGGGTTTCGGCAGGGTGATTTCACGCACCGGGTGTTCGTCACCGTCGCCGTCCCCCTGCAAATCACCGCGGATGAAGCTGCCACCGCGCAGGATCACCATTTCCGGGCCGTATCCGCCGCTGGCGAGCCGGTCCCTGATCAACAGTGGCCGATGGCGTTGACTGGAGACCATGCGGCGGACGATCTCCTCATCGCTCAGGCCCTTGGGAAAGACCTGAAGTTCCACGCTGCTGAGCATGCGCGGTTTCACGTCCAGGTCGCCGCCATGGGGCGTGACAAGGGAAATCACGCCATTGATCAGTTGACCTCGCAGGGGTTTGCCATGGGTATTGGCGATCAGTTGTACCTGGGGCCAGTTCATCGCCTCGGGGCTGCCGCTTTCCAGGTCCAGCGCATGGATCTCACTGCGCTGGAACATCTTCATGCCATCGCCGCTGCGAATGAGAAAATCACCGGCCGTGACACGCGCACGGAAGCGGTCTCCGTTGCGCATCTCAATGCGGTCCGGCCAGTTCTGTCGCCGTATCACAACGGGTTCGTCGAGGGTGAGCAGTTGTATGTCGGCGAGTGGGATCACCGCGACCTGCTGCCCGGAGATGTCGCCGGCAATGGCGATGCGGCGGGGTGAGAGGCGGCCGGTAAAGCGGTCACCCGAACGGGTCTCCAGGCGATCCGCGTTGCCCTCCTGGAAGATCATGCGGGCCACCTCGGAACGATCCAGACGGAAGGTGGCGTAGGGCGTGATCATGGTGAAACGCGGCGTGACCACGTCGCCGGTCAGCACGGTGCCGTCCCGCAGGTGCACCCGGTCTGTGCCGTGGGCGGCAGGGGCCGCCAGACCGATCAGGAGGAGCCAGAGGGCGAGTCTCGGTGAAAGGCTGATCATGCCGCAAGTGTAGCCGCACCCCGTGTTTTTTTCGCTATGGAAACTCTGATCCAGTCGCTACGCGCCCTGATCAGAGTCCCCTTCCGGGGGGCGCCTATTGGGGGAAGGATGAAAATCAATGGCCTGCGAGGGCGTCGATGCAACCCTTCCCCCAAACCCCCATCTCCCGGTACTTGTTCAGAGGTTCCTTATCCCGCCTCCCCGACGGGATTCATTGATCGTCCACGATGGACAGATAGGCAAAGATGTCCCGCAGTTCTTCCTTGCTGAAATCCGCCAGCAGTTCCTCATCCGGCTCATCGGGGTCATGGATGCGTTTCTTGTTCAGGAACAGTTCCACCTGATGCCAGAGGTATTTGGTGTACTGGCCGGCGATGAAGGGGACATTTTTGTCGGGCCGTCCCCAGCCACCGGCACCATGGCAACTCTTGCATTCCTTGTTGTAGATCTTGCGGCCGGCCTCGGTATCGCCGGGGGCCCTGGCCACGTTGAAGGTCCGTTTCGCCAGCAGCAGGCGCTCATAGGGCTCGAAATTGTCCATGTCGATGGGGGGCAGCTTGGTGGGCAGCTTGATGGCCTCGATGTAGATGGAGATGTCCTTGACATCCGGGTCGGGCAGTTCCTGTTCATCCGTGTGTTCCACCATGGGGATGTTGGGTCTGATGCGGTTGCGGAAATCCAGCAGTTGCTTTTCCACGTAGGCGGCGGGCAGGCCGGCGATGCGTGGATAGACACCCTGCTTGCCACCCTGGCCGAATTCGCCATGACAGGTGGCGCAGACTTCATTGATCTCCTCGCCATTGTCTGGATCGTACTCGTGTGCATGGATGGACACGGTCAGACAGGCAAGAGTGGCAAAAACGATGGAACGGGTTGCAATCATGGTCTTGTCATCGAAATGGAAAGAGCGGCGGGACTGTACCGGCGGATACTGTCGGCACCTTGATCTGACTCAAGGTGTGTCGCGCCATAACGGGGTCGGGCAGGAATTTTCCAAGCTTAAGGAACCTCTGAACAAGTCTGGAGCGATGAGATCGTCGATCGAAATCGGTCAGTTCAAGGCGCGAATCGCAGCCAATAGCCCGCTATTGCGAAGATTCGCAACGCGGAAATGGCCGATTCCGGCGGCGAGATCACGTTTCACGACTTGTTCAGAGGTTCCTTAAGATTCACTTAAGTGTACACCTCTACAGTGTTGCGCCATGGACAACACGAGGCACAACACCATGACACGATCGACAACACGCCGGAGGATCCGCGAAGTTCCATCCCTGGTTCATCTCAACGGGCCGATGGACAGCGCTCGAGCGGAAGCCGAGTATTTTATCCAACAGGCCTTCTCCCTGGCATACGGGGCGACGATTGAGTCCTTTCTGCCGGTGTTGTTGGGCCTGAGGAATGATCAGGGCCAGTTACAGGCGGTGCTGGGTCTGCGCGAGGCCGCTGACACCCCCCTCTACCTGGAGCAGTACCTGGACCGCCCCGTCGAGCAGGAGCTGAGCGCGGCCACGAATCGTCCGGTAAACCGCTCCGGGCTGGTGGAAGTGGGCAATTTCGCGGTCGGTGCTCCTGGTGGCGGCCGCTGGCTGATCACTGCATTGACCGCCTACCTGTCCCACACCGGCCATGACTGGGCGGTGTTCACCTGTGGCCCTGAACTTCAGAACGCCTCTCACCGCCTGGGCATCGGTCTGGTCGATCTGGGCGAGGCGGATCCAAGCCGACTTCCCGACGACGAGAGGGCGCGCTGGGGCAGCTATTACCAGCAGCATCCCCATGTCATGGCCGCCAATGTCGATGAAGGTGTACGGGCCCTGTTCAGATATTTCGAGCGTGAATGTTCACTGCTCAACCTGTGGCGGAGCGCACTGCGGGCCAGTGGGGTCGCCGCATGAAACTGATGGACCGTCTGCGCGAGCATGCCCGTGTCCGTGGGCAGCAGGCCGCGCTGGAATGGCCGGGCCATCGCATGGACTACCGGACGCTGGTGGAGCAGGTGGAAGCCGTTTCCAGCCAATTGCGGCAGCGCGGTCTGCGCACCCTGGCGGTGGACCTGGACAACGGCCCGGCCTGGGCCTTGCTGGACATCGCCTCCCTGAGCATGGATCTGTGCCTGATCCCGCTGCCCGCGTTCTTCTCCACCCATCAACTCAGGCATGTGCTGGAGCAGTCGGGTGCGCAGGCCGTGGTCACTTCCAACCCGGCCGGCTTGGCCGCCAGGCTGGGTGGGGACGGGATGCTTCCAGCCTCGGAAATCTCTATCGCCGGGCAACGGCTGGGTCTTCTGGGGCTGAAGGGGGATCCGGACAAGGTACCCACAGGGGTGCACAAGGTGACCTTTACCTCAGGCACCACCGGTGAGCCCAAGGGCGTCATGCTGGCTTGGCGGCATATGGAGCCGGTGGTCCGTTCCCTGTCGGAGGTGACGGGGATCCGGCCGGACGACCGCCATTTGTGCCTGCTGCCCCTGGCGGTGCTGCTGGAGAATATCGGCGGGCTCTATGTCCCGCTCTGGACCGGGGCGACGACGATCCTGCCGACGCTGCGTGAGGTGGGTTTGTCAGGTTCGTCCGGTCTGGATGCGGCAGC
This sequence comes from uncultured Chromatiales bacterium, assembly GCA_964409585.1. Classification (GTDB taxonomy): domain Bacteria; phylum Pseudomonadota; class Gammaproteobacteria; order JACKNK01; family CAYPEH01; genus CAYPEH01. The sequence continues at coordinate 30,860 of CAYPEH010000012.1, forward strand.
CATGGCCAACGCCCTGGGCGCTCACCGTGCCAGTACCGCCATCTTCACGCCGCAGAGCCTGCAAGGCCTGGTCGAGGTCGTCGAATCCGGCCTGACGAAACCCTCCACCCTGCGTTTCGCCGCAGTGGGTGGGGCACCCGTATCCCAGCGTTTGTTGGTTCGGGCAGCCAGGCTTGGATTGCCGGTCTACGAAGGCTATGGCCTGTCCGAGTGCGCCTCGGTGGTCTGCCTGAATACACCCGGCCGGCAGCGGGTCGGCAGTGTGGGGCGGCCGTTGCCACACGTGAATGTGCGCGTGACCGCCGACGGCGGGGTGGAGGTGAAGGGAGCGGGCTTTGCCGGCTACCTGGGGGTGGACGACCCCGTCCCGGAATGGTGGCGCACCGGTGATGTGGGCAGGCTGGACGGCGAGGGTTACCTGCATCTGTGGGGTCGTCGGCGCAATGTCTTCATCACCGCATTCGGGCGCAACGTGGCGCCCGAGTGGGTGGAGCGCGAACTGACCCTGGAGCCGGCCATCGCCCAGGCGGCGGTGTTTGGCGAGGCACGGCCATGGAATTCGGCTGTCATCGTGCCCACCCGTGGTGCGCGACCCGAGGAAGTGGATCAGGCCATACAACGGACCAATGCCTTGCTGCCCGACTATGCGCGGGTCGCCCGCTGGCTCCCTGCAGAGGAACCCTTCTCACCGGCCAATGGGCTTCTTACGGGTACTGGACGGATCCGGCGTGACCGGATCCTCGACCGGTACCACAGTGACATCGAATACCTGTATCACGAGGAAAATAGGCAATGACTGATTTTTACGACCGCTTGCTGGCCGAAACGCAGGCCGAACGAGATGAACTGCTGTCCGTCCCGTTCATCCGGCTGGGTTGGGAGGGCCGGCTTCCATTGGAGAGCTATATCGCCTTCCTGACCCAGGCATACCACCATGTCAAGCACACCACACCCCTGTTGATGGCCTGTGGATCCCGTATTCCGCACCGCATGGAATGGTTGCGCAATGCCATGGCGGAATACATCGAAGAGGAGGTGGGTCATCAGGAATGGATTCTCAATGACATCAAGGCCTGTGGCGCCGATGCCGAGGCGGTGCGTAATGGCACGCCCGATATGCCGGCGGAGTTGATGTGCGCCTATGCCTATCACATCGTCGACCGGCTCAATCCGGTGGGGTTCCTGGGCATGGTGCTGGTGCTGGAGGGCACCAGTGTCAAGGTGGCCACGGAAGCGGCGCAGGCCCTGCAGAAATCATTGGGCCTGCCCAAGCAGGCTTTCACCTACCTGACCAGCCATGGTTCGTTGGACATATCCCACATGGATTTTTACAAGAACCTGGTCAACCGGCTGGAGGACAAGGCGGACCAGGATTTCGTGATCCATACGGCCAAACGCTTTTACAAGCTCTATGGCGATATCTTCCGCGCCCTGCCGATCCCGGCGCAGCCTGGCGAGGGGAGGGCGGCAGCATGAAACTGGCGGGCGCACGTATTCTGCTGACCGGCGCTGCCGGCGGGATCGGAGCCGCCGTGGCGGAAGGATTGGCGGCCCGTGGGGCGCGGCTGGCACTGGTGGACCGCAATGCCGAGGCGCTGGATCGGCTGCAGGCCAAGCTCAGTGCCGGTGGCGGAACCTGCCACGTGGTACCCGCCGACCTGCTGGACGCGGCCGCGCGCAACGGCGCCGTGGAGCAGGCCGCGGATGCCCTGGGCGGCATCGACATATTGATCAACAATGCGGGATTGTTGAGTTTCCGGCCATTCGACGAGGAAGATCCCGTCCAGCTGGAACGCATCATCCAGCTGAATCTGCTCACCCCCATGTTGCTGACCCGCCAGGTGCTGCCGCTGTTGAAGGCCGGGGGGGGACGCATCGTCAACATTGGATCCACTTTCGGCACCATCGGCTTTGCCTGGTTCACCGCCTATTCCGCCAGCAAATTCGGATTGCGGGGATTTTCCGAGGCGCTGCGCAGGGAGCTGGATGGGAGCGGCGTGGGGGTGACCTACATTGCGCCGCGGGCCGTCAAGACCCGGCTCAACACCGGGGCCGTCTACCGCATGGCCGAAGCCACCGGCATGAACATGGATGCCCCCGAGTGGGTGGCTGCCCAGGTGGTGAGCGCAATCGAAGCCGACCGTAAAGACATCTATCTGGGTTTTCCCGAAAAGCTGTTCGCCCGTATCAACGGTGTGTTTCCACGCCTGGTGGATGCCGCCCTGCGCAAGCAGAACCGGGTCATGGAAGGCTTTGCCCGTGAATCCTGAGGAGGATGTGATGAAAAAATCCCTGATATCCCTGCTGCTGGCTTTTATCCTGGTCCAGCCCGTCTTTTCCCAGGCCGCTGTTTCTCCCGAACTGGCGGAAATCCAGAGAGAGTGGGCTCATATCAAGTATCAACTGCCGGAACAGGAACGTGATGAGGCTTACACGCGCCTGGCTGAACGCAGCCATGAACTGTCCGCGAAGACGCATGATGCCGCCGCTTTGGTCTGGGAAGCCATCATCAAAGCCAGCCTGGCGGGTGAGAGAGGGGCATTCGGCGGCGCCCTGACACTGGTCGATGAGGCGAGACAACTGCTGGAGGAGGCCGAACGTATCGACCCGAATACCCTGGACGGATCGGTCTATACCACCCTGGGCAGCCTGTACTACCAGGTTCCCGGTTGGCCCCTGGGTTTCGGTGACGATGAAAAGGCGCTCGCCTATCTCAAGAAGGCCCTGGAAATGAATCCGGACGGTATCGATACGAACTATTTCTATGGTGATTACCTGATGGAGAAGGGAGAATACAAGGCGGCGGCCGAGGCTTTCGAGAAGGCCCTGCGGGCCAAGCCCAGGCCCAACCGTCCCGTGGCGGACCAGGGACGGAGAAAGGAAATCGAGGCCGCCTTGAAAAAGGCCCGCGCGTACTTGAAGAAGGATTCGGGATTCGGGTTCTGAGCGGGGAGGCCGGGGCCCGGTGGCCCGGCAAGGGGAAATTGCATGCGTGTCCTGTTGGTGGAAGATGACGAGCTGCTGGGGTCGGCCGTGCTGGCGGGCCTGAAACAGGCGGGCTATACGGTGGATTGGGTTCGCGACGGTTCCCTGGCCGCCATGGCCCTGAAGGACGGCGGTCTCGACCTGGTGGTGCTCGACCTGGGGTTGCCGGGACGGGACGGCCTGAGCGTGCTGCGGGAGTTGCGGGAGCACGGATCGGACCTGCCGGTATTGATCCTGACGGCCCGGGACACCCTGGACGACCGCGTCACCGGTCTGGACACCGGGGCCGATGATTATCTGGTCAAGCCATTCGAGCTGGAGGAACTGACCGCCCGGCTGCGGGCCATCGCCCGCCGCCGCAGCGGCCGCTCCACATCGAAGATTCATCACGGCGCGGTGGTGCTCGATCAGGCCGCGCGCAGCGTCACCCTGGACGGCAAGCCCGTGATGCTGGCGGCCAAGGAACTCACGATCCTGGAAGCCCTGCTGGAGCGCCCCGGCCATGCCCTGTCCCGGGACCGCCTGGAGGAGATGCTCTATGGCTGGGACGAGGGTGTGGAAAGTAATGCCGTGGAAGTCCATATCCATAACCTGCGCAAGAAACTGGGCAAGGAATTCATTCGCACCATCCGCGGCGTGGGATACATGATTCCCAAATGAAGAGCCGTGTCTCCATTCGCCGTCGCCTGCTGACGGCACTCATGTCCGCCATCCTTTTGGTCTGGGTGACTGTTCTGGTTCTGGTGTTCCGTTCGGCCGGACACGAGGTGGAAGAAGTGTTCGACGCCGACCTCGCCCGCAGCGCCCGGGTTCTGGCCAGTCTGCTGGATCATGAAGTACGGGAAGAGCAGGAGACGAACCGCGAGGCGGGGCTTGTATTATCCGAACTGGGCAAAGAGGGCCTGTCGCGCTATCCACGCCTGGCATCGATCCTTGGCAAGTATCTGGACAAGGGCGGCAAGGAACAGCTGGAACTGGCCAGTGCAATGAATCAGGTGGGGCATAAATACGAGTCCAAGCTGGCCCTGCTGGCCCGTTACGCGGATGGCACCGTCATGTTGCGCAGTGATGGCACACCGGATTTCCCGCTGAAGAAAAATGATTTCTTCGATTTCGAGGGGGAGGGGCATCATTGGCGTGTATTCGGCCTGACGGAACCGGATACCGGCTTTGTCGTGCATGTGGGCGAAAAGATCGAGGTGCGCCAGGAGCTGGTCTACTACATCGCCCGCAACACCCTCTCTCCCGCCCTGTTCGCCTTGCCGTTGCTGGCCTTGATCATCTGGTTCGGTGTCGGGCGCAGCATGAGGCCGCTGGCGATGGTGGCCGACGAAGTGCGGCACCGCCTGCCGGATGCCCTGGACCCCCTGCCGGAAGACAATACTCCGCAGGAGGTGCAACCCCTGGTGGCCGCATTGAATGGGTTGTTCGAACGGGTGCGCGGCGCGCTGGAGAACGAGCGCCGCTTCACTGCCGATGCCGCCCATGAATTGCGTACTCCACTGGCCGCGCTCAAGACCCATGTTCAGGTGCTGCTCCTGGAGACAAAGGACGATGGCATGCGGCAATCCCTCGATCAGCTCCTGGACGGTGTCGACCGGACCACTCACCTGGTGGAGCAGTTGTTGATCCTGGCCAGGAGCGACGCACGGCAACGGCAGGCATTGCCCGATCAGACCGTAGACCTGCAACTCATCTCGGCGGAAATCGTTTCAGCTCTCAGCCAAGCTGCCGTTGAAAAGGACATCGACCTGGGTTTGGAGTCGGACGGACCTCTGTCCGTGCGTGGTGATGCCACCGCCTTGTCCATCCTGCTGCGCAATCTGGTCGACAATGCGGTGCGGTATACGCCAAAGGGTGGCGTGGTCACCGTGCGGCTCGGGCGGGACGGCGAAAGAATACGCCTGGATGTCATCGATACCGGGCCGGGAGTGCCGGAAGAGGAGAGGAACCGCCTGTTCGACCGCTTCCATCGCGGCAGGGAAGAGCAGGCACGGGGCAGCAACGGCAGCGGTCTGGGGCTGTCCATCGTTCAGCGCATCGCCGAACTTCATGGGGCGCAGGTCAGGTTGGGCGTTGGGCCCGGTGACAGGGGGCTCATGGCCAGTGTCTGGTTTCCCAAGGGAAGCCCTGATTGATTCCGGACGCTCGCCTCGCGCCTGAAACCGCCGGCTTCCGCGTTGCGAATCTTCGTAATAGCCTGGCTATTGCGTGCGATTCGCGCCTTGAATCCGGCGATTTCAGCCTGCAATTCGATACGCCCGGAATCCATCAGGGCTTCCCAAGCTTGGAGATTGATAGTGGATATTTTTCAGGCGCTCATTCTTGGCATCATCGAGGGACTGACCGAGTTCCTCCCCATCTCTTCGACCGGCCACCTGATCGTGGTTGGAGACTGGTTGGGGCTGGAGGAAACGGAAGCCAATAAGGCCTTCGAGGTAATCATTCAGGTGGCGGCCATCATGGCCGTCTTCACCAATTACCGGGACAAGTTCACTCCGGATCATTTCCCTCTATGGCTGAAACTGGCACTGGCCTTCCTGCCGATCGCAGCCGTGGGGTTCCTGTTCGGCGACCTGATCAAATCCCTGTTCACCGTAGAAGTCGTGGCGGTCATGTTCATTGTGGGGGGGGTTGTTTTCCTCCTGCTGGAGCATTTCTATCATGAGGACATGGCCCACATCAGCGACATCGAAAATATCAACTACCGGCAGGCGCTGTGGATCGGCGTGGCGCAGTTGTTCGCCCTGATACCCGGAACCAGCCGTGCCGGTTCCAGCATCGTCGGGGCCCTGCTGGTCGGGCTGGACCGCAAGGCCAGCGCGGAGTTTTCCTTCCTTCTGGCGTTGCCGGTACTGGCCTCCGCCAGCGCCTATGATCTGCTCAAGCACTGGCAGGAATTCACGGATGCCCACCTGCTACCTCTGGCAAGCGGCTTCCTCACCGCCTTCCTGGTCGCCTGGCTCGCCATCAAACTGTTCCTGCGTTTCCTGGAACGATTCACCTTCGTCGCATTCGGGGTATACCGGATCATCTTCGGCACGCTGCTTCTGTGGCTCTACACTTGAGAGCGTTCTGAACGATTCGGCCACGACTACGGATTCCCCCGGTGAACCTGGCCGTCGAGGCTGTGGAAAAACCTCCATCTCATATTTTCTGT
>CAYPEH010000013.1:0-34270 GCA_964409585.1 uncultured Chromatiales bacterium
GGGCGGCCATTTCCCTACTCCATGGCGTGGTTAATTTGCAATCCCCAAGGGTTGCAAATTGCAATGTCCTGCTCTGGTGTGGATTCACAAGTCCCTGTTTATTAAAGGAATACATATTGGCATGGGCCTTGTAATGGGTAATCCGTGTTTAGAGTACGTTGGACTTGGGGGATCGAAGCGAAAAACTGGGACAGCGAGGACCGTTTTCCGCTGTCCCGCTATTGCAGGCGATTCATCCCAAGTCCGGCAGGCTCTTTAACCACCTTTTTGTTCGAGGATTGGAAGATACAATGAGCATGAAACGTAGAACTTTTCTGAAGGGCACCCTCGCCGCCGGCACCGTCGGCCTGGTGGTGGGTTCCGGCCTCCTGACCCCCCGCATGGTCCTGGCCGCCTGGCCGAAGAATGCCTTCGAAGCCAAGGACATGAAGGGTGCCATGGGTCTGTTCGGTGGTGCCGAGGCCGTCCATAGCGACGACATCAAGATCAAGGCCCCCGATATCGCCGAGAATGGTGCCGTGGTGCCCGTCACCGTGACCACCGGCATGTCCGGTGTGGAAAGCATCGCCATCTTCGCCGAAAAGAACGGTAACCCACTGACCGCCAATTTCGTGCCGGATGCCTCCTTCGCCGGCATGGTTTCCGTGCGCATCAAGATGGGTAAGACCTCCAACGTCGTCGCCGCCGTCAAGGCCGGTGGCAAGGTGTACATGAACAAGAAAGAGGTCAAGGTCACCATCGGTGGCTGCGGCGGCTGATTCGCTTACTTACCGGAGTAATAGAAAATGGCGAAATCCATCAAGATTCGTGCGAAATCCAAGGGTGGCGTGACGACGGTCAAGGCCCTGCTGAACCACCCCATGGAAACCGGCCTGCGCAAGGACAAGAAGACCGGCAAGAAGATCCCCGCCCACTTTATCCAGGAAGTGAAGTGCACCATCAATGGCGCCGAGGTGATGAAGGCCTACTGGGGCGGCGGCGTGTCCAAGAACCCCTATCTGTCCTTCAAGACCAAGACCGGCAAGAAGGGTGACACCATCACCCTGAGCTGGGTGGACAACAAGGGCGGAAAGGACGCCACCGAAACCAAGATCCGCTGAGAGGCTCCGGCTGTCGGAAGCGGCCCGCACTTGCAATCGGCCTGGTCAGGAGCCTCGGGCGTCTTCCCTCCCGCCGCGCGCCTTGGCAGGGAAGATGCGCGGGGCCCCTGAACACGGCCTGTTACGTTGCCGGGTTAAATAAAGGAGCCCCGCATGATCAACAGACTGATTCAATTAACGCTTCTGCCCCTGTTCGCCTTCCTGTCGATGCCCTTCCCGGCCCTGGCCGGACCGGATTACCTGGTCAGCGCCGACTGGCTGGCTGAACACATCGGCGATGAGAACCTGCGCGTGCTGGAGGTGCGCTATCACCCGCACCGCTATTTCACCGTCGGCCACATCCCCGGCGCGGTGCAGGTGCAGCGTTTCAGGGACCTGGGCGACAACGGCGCCGACCCGCTGATGCGCTTTCCCTCCAAGGACGCCTTCCAGGCCACCCTGCGCCGCTGGGGGATCAATGACGATTCCACGCTGGTGCTCTATGACGACTCGCGCACCGCGCTGGCCTCCCGCCTGTATTTCCTGCTGGCCCTGTACGGCTTCCCCATGGAACAGGTGAAGCTGCTCAACGGCGGCACGGTGGAATGGAGCGCCTTCGAGGAGATGAGCACCGAACCGGTCACCCCCGGGCCCGGCAATGTCACCCTCAAGGCGGCCGATCCCGGCATGATGGTGGAATGGACCAAGGTCTACGACGCCGTGGTCTCGCGCCGCGACCCCGCCGTGGTGCTGCTGGACGCACGCCCCCACGCCATGTACACCGGCGAGGTCATCAAGCACTCCATCAGGGGCGGCCACATCCCCGGCGCGGTCAACGTGGTCAGTCTGGACGGCACCGACGGCCAGTCCCAGAGCTGGCTGGACGACGCGGCGCTGGCCGAACTCTACAAAGACATCCCCAAGGACAAGACCATCTACGTCTATTGCCACGACGGCTTCCGCATGAGCCTTGCCTGGATGCAGCTCAAGCACCTGGGCTACCAGGACGTGCGCCTCTACAACGGCGGCTGGTCCCACTGGGGCAATACCATGACCCTGCCGGTGGTGGAGGGCGAGGCGCCGCTCGGTGGTGATTTCATGCTCTGAGCTTGCCGCGATGCTCCGGCGGTTTTCCGTGCCGATGGCGGCCCTGTTCTCCCCGCGCCTGCCGCCGGTGGAGGCCGCGTGAACTGCCTGCTCGCCGCCTGGGAGCGGCACGAACGGGAATTGCGCGCCTTTTTGCGGCAACGGGCCGGCGACCCGCAACTGGCCGACGACCTGTTGCAGGACGTCTTCCTCAAGGCCCTGGCCCAGGGTGGGCGGTTCTGCGAACTGGGCAATCCCCGCGCCTGGCTGTTCCGGGTGGCGCGCAACCGCCTGGTGGATCACCTGCGCGCCCACAAGACCCTGGGGGAGCTGCCGCCTGACCTGCCCGCCGAGACCCATGAGCCGGAACCGCTGGCCAGCCTCGCCGGTTGCCTGCCGCGGGCGCTTGCCGAGATGCCCGAACAGGACCGCGAAGCCCTCACCCTCTGCGACCTGGAGGGTCTGCCCCAGGCCGAATACGCCCGCCGCCTCGGGCTGAGCCTGCCCGCCGCCAAGTCACGCGTTCAGCGGGCGCGCAAGCGCCTGGGCGAACACCTGAAAACCGCCTGTCAGGTGCGCTTCGACGAGACCGGGCGGGTCTGTTGTTTCGTGCCGCGTGACGGCAAGACAGGCCCCGCGTGAGGCCGGAGGGCGGCGCGCAGCCGATGCCAGGGGCTGCCAAAATCCCGGCAGGCAGGTGGTTGAGCGCGGGGTTCCGGCGAAGGAGGCTGCTGCGGGCGGCGATGCCTGAATCCACGGGGATCAGTCCGCACGGGGGGCGGTGTCGAAGAGGGCGGAGAGCATCTCCATCTTCAGCTGGTAGCGGAAATCGCGGCGGGCGCGCAAGGCGTCCTTGAGCAACGTGAGGTTGCGAAGCCTGGCGGCGAGGGCGATCTCCGCGGCCACTTCCCCCTCCCGTTCCCGGCGCCAGCGTTTGAGATTCCGCTCACGGGTCTTCGCGCTGGGGCTGTAAAGGGTTTCATAGGCCTCGGCGCGCGAGGGATTGCCGAGGATGAACAGGTCGCGCTCGTGACCGATGGCGTCCAGCCGTGCCTGCAGGGCCTCGCACAGGGCCGCCATCTGCTCCTCGGCGAGGATCAGGGAATCCTCGCCCATGGCCTCGCCGGCGATGCGCAGCAGGGTCAGCACGTCGCCGCCGCGCCGCGCCTCCAGCAGTTTGGACATCAGCTTCTGCTTGTGCTCGCGGGTCTCCGGGTCGGCCTCCCGGTCCGGGTGCAGGCGCTGGGTGGCCTTGCGGAACAGGCCCTTGATCCAGTCCGCGTCAAGCAGCTGGTCGAGGCGCTGCTGATCGGGATCGGGGCCGGAGATGCCGTCGAAGGGTTCATCGAAAGGCTCGCCGCCGATGTCCGTGCCCTCTTCCACTTCGGTTTCCCGGCCGAACAGGTCATCCTGAAAGGGGGCGTCGGGATCCCCCACCGCGTCTTCGCCCTCTTGCCATGACGCCTCATCCTCTTGCCCCGCCCCGGGGGGATTGAAAACCTCGTCGAGCATGGCCCAGTACTCCTCCGGTTCCATGCCGGACAGCCGGGCCAGGGCGCCCTCGAAATCGTCTATCAATCGTTCCCGCGCCGCCGGGTCGATGGCGCCGATGCGGCGGATGAGGACGCCGAACCAGTCGGCCAGCTCGTGCCGGTGCCAATCCGACAGGCTCTTGCGCCCGGCGAACACGCTCAGCCGCCCGGCCAGCGTCACCAACTCCTCCGCATGCGCCTGGTCCACCTCGCGCATGACCTCGTGCATGCGGTGCGTGAGGCGGTCCAGCTCGGTCTTGAGCCGTTCCAGCTGGCGGCTCTCCCGTTCCAGCTGACGGACCAGTTTGTCGAAGCGCCTCTGCAGGGGGCTTTTGTTTTTCTTGCGCCGTGTCTGGCCGAGGGTGATTTGCATGGAGTCCATCCGGTGCTTGGACTTGGAGACTCAATGTTATCCGATTACCTGCCGGGTTCGTTTTTTTTTTTTCATTGTGACTGCATCCTTCGCCCGATTTGTCCGTCATCCCGACAACCTGGAACGCAACGGAGGAACGCCCTCTTGGATCTCAGCGACACCCTGCAACAATCCACACGGCCCCGCGGCCTGGCCTGGTGGCGCATGGTTTTGCCCCTGGCCGCCGTGGCCTGGTGGGCGGCCTACGCCCATTTGGCGGATTTCGCCGGCATTCTGCTCGCCCTCACCGGCCTTGACCGCGGCAGTCATTCAGGCGAGGCGCTGCATTTCTTTCTCTACGACACCCCCAAGGTCCTGTTGCTGCTCACCGGGGTGGTGTTCGTCATGGGCGTGATCCAGACCTTCTTCGCCCCCGAGCGCACCCGCGCCCTGCTGGCGGGCCGCAGGCTGGGCGTCGGCAATGTCCTCGCCGCTCACCTGGGCATCGTCACCCCCTTCTGTTCCTGCTCGGCGGTGCCCCTGTTCATCGGCTTTCTCTCGGCGGGCGTGCCCCTGGGGGTGACCTTCTCCTTCCTGATCGCAGCGCCCATGGTCAACGAGGTGGCCCTGGCCCTGTTGTTCGGCCTGTTCGGCTGGCGGGTGGCGGGCCTGTACCTGGTCCTGGGCCTGGCCGTGGCGGTCGTTGCCGGCCTGGTGATCGGCCGCCTGCGCATGGAACGCCACCTGGAGGACTGGGTGCGCAAGATCCACGCCGGCCAGGCCGCGCCCGCCATCGGCCCGGATTACGGCTGGGTGGACCGCTTCGAGGCCGGCTGGCGCCATGTGCGCGAGATCGTCGGCAAGGTCTGGCCCTACGTGCTGGCCGGCATCGCCCTGGGCGCCGGCATCCACGGCTACCTGCCGGAGGACTTCATGGCCGCCATCATGGGCCGCGGGGCCTGGTGGTCGGTGCCCGCGGCGGTGGCGCTGGGGGTGCCCATGTACACCAACGCCGCCGGGGTGATCCCGGTGGTGGAGGCGCTCATCGGCAAGGGCGCTGCGCTGGGCACGGTGCTGGCCTTCATGATGAGCGTCATCGCCCTGTCCGCCCCGGAGATGCTGATCCTGCGCAAGGTGCTCAAGCCGCGCCTGATCGCCACCTTCGCCGCCGTGGTGGCGGCGGGCATCCTGCTGGTCGGTTACATTTTCAATATCGTGCTCGGATAAGAGGAATCGTCAATGAAAAACATCAAGGTACTGGGCACCGGCTGCCGCAACTGCGAGATCACCGCCAAGGTCATCGAGCAGGCGGCCAGGGAGGCCGGCGTCGAAATCGAGCTGGAAAAGGTCACCGACATCGCCGAGATCATGGCCTATGGGGTCATGTCCACCCCCGGCGTGGTGGTGGACGGCCAGGTGGTTCACGCCGGCGGCGTGCCGGGGCCGGATCAGGCGCGCGGCTGGGTGCGCTGAGCGTCCGTGCGTCCTGGCTGGCAGATGTCAATCCTGCGCCGGGCGTTCTCAAAAGCAACTCCCCTTGTGGAGTTTGCAGCCTGTCGGACTTTCGCCATCACCGCCGCGGAGGTGGCTGGCGGGCTTCTCTCCTCTCCGATCGTCCTGCATCCTTTGCCGCCCCCGCGCGTCTACCGAACGAACGCACCAGTACGGAGAACCGGCCATGAGCAACGTCCTGTTCGTCTGCACCGGAAATTCCTGCCGTTCGCAGATGGCAGAAGGCTGGCTGCGCGCCCTTGGCGGCGGGCGTTTTGGCGCCGACTCGGCCGGTATCGAGGCCCACGGCCAGAACCCCCGCGCCATCGCGGTCATGCACGAGGCCGGAGTGGATATCTCCGGCCAGCAATCGAGCATCCTCAGCGACGCCCAATTACAGTGGGCGGACCTGGTGATCACCGTCTGCGGCCACGCCGACGAGACCTGTCCCATGCTGCCGCCGGGCACCCTCAAGGAGCACTGGCCCCTCGACGATCCGGCGCGGGCCGGGGGCGGCGAGGAGGAAATCCTGCGGCAATTCCGCGCCAGCCGCGACGAGATCCGCCGGCGGGTAACCGGGTTGATTGAACGTCTTGGCAACGAATCCCCGGAGGAGGCCTGAGCATGAGCGGCCAATGCGAGAGCACGGCGAAAAAGGCCGGCGGCAGCCCGATGGGCTTTTTCGAGCGTTACCTGAGCCTGTGGGTGTTCCTGTGCATCGCCGCCGGGATCGGCCTGGGCCAGATGTTTCCGTCCCTGTTCCATTTCATCGGCGGCCTGGAGGTGGCGCGCATCAACCTGCCCGTGGCGCTGATGATCTGGCTCATGATCATCCCCATGCTGCTGAAGATCGATTTGAAGGCCCTCGGCGGCGTGCGGGCGCACTGGCGCGGAGTGGCGGTGACCCTATTCGTGAATTGGGGCGTGAAGCCTTTTTCCATGGCCCTGCTGGGCTGGATCTTTATCCGCGGCCTGTTCGCCGAGTGGCTGCCCGCAGCGCAGATCGACAGCTATATCGCCGGGCTGATCCTGCTGGCCGCCGCCCCCTGCACCGCCATGGTTTTCGTCTGGAGCCACCTGTCCCGCGGCGAGCCGCACTTCACCCTCTCCCAGGTGGCGCTCAACGACGTGATCATGGTGTTCGCCTTCGCCCCCATCGTCGGCCTGCTGCTGGGACTCTCTTCCATCACCGTCCCTTGGGATACCCTGCTGCTGTCGGTGTTGCTGTATATCGTGGTGCCGCTGGTCATCGCGCATGTTTGGCGCACCCTGGTGTTGCGCCACGAACACGGCTACGCAAGACTGGCCGGACTGATCAAGGCGCTGCACCCGGCCTCCCTGGCCGCGCTGCTGGCCACCCTGGTGCTGCTGTTCGGTTTCCAGGGCGGGCAAATCCTGGCCCAGCCACTGGTGATCCTGCTCCTGGCCGCGCCCATCCTGATCCAGGTGTTCTTCAACGCCGGACTGGCCTATCTGCTCAACCGCGCGGTGCGTTCCCCCCATTGCGTGGCCGGGCCCTCGGCGCTGATCGGCGCCAGCAACTTCTTCGAGCTGGCGGTGGCTACCGCCATCGTGCTGTTCGGGTTCCAGTCCGGCGCCGCCCTGGCCACCGTGGTGGGAGTGCTGATCGAAGTGCCGGTGATGCTGGCGGCGGTGGCCGTGGTCAATCGCAGCCGCGCCTGGTACGAACGCCGCGAGGGCGTGGTAGCCTGCGAGGAATGCTGCCCGCCGGACCTGCACCGGCACGCCGGCCACTGATGGAATAAACGACTCATGAAAAAAGGCATCCTCTACTTGACCGCCGTGCTGATCCTGGCCGCCCTGGTGCTCGGCGGCCTCAAGCTGCGCCAGCAGCGCCAGCAGGAACTGGCCCAGGCCGCGCCACCCGCCGCCGCGCCCTGGGCGGTGCGGGTCGTCCGTGTCGGCAAAGGCCGGGCGACCCGCGGTTTTCCCGCCCTGGCCCTGGTCAAGGGCGAGCGCGAGGCGGGCATCGCGCCGCGCCTGGGGGGCGTGATCCTGGCGATGGGGCCGCGCGAAGGCCAGACGGTGGCCGAAGGCGAGCTGCTGGCGCGCATCGACACCCGTGAACTGGAGGACAAGCTGAGCAGCCTGAAGGCGCGCCGGCAGGCCCTGGTGGCGGACGCCGAGCGCAAGGCCCGCGACGCCCGCCGCGCCGAGGAATTATTGAAGGACAAGGGCATCAGCGAGTCCCAGGTGGACCAGCTACGGGCCGCCGCGCGCGCCGCCCGCGAACAGGCCGGCAGCCTGGCGAAACAGATCGCCGCCGAGCAGACGCGCCTGGGCTATGCCCGCATCACCGCGCCCTTCAGCGGGGTGATCTCCGCCCGCCTGGCCGACCCCGGCGACCTGGCGGTAGTGGGCAAGCCCCTCTACCGCTTGGTGGACACCGCCGGCGGACGCCTTGAGGTGCGCCTGCCCGCCGAGGTGCTGGCGCGGGTCGCGCCCGGCACCGAGGTGGTGCTGGAGCACGCGGGCGAATCGCTCCGCCTCAAGGCCGACCGGGTCTTTCCCAGCCTCGATTCGCGCTCCCTGGGCCGGCTGGAGATCGATGTGCCCGAACTGCCCTTCGGCGCGGCGCCCGGCGCCTTGCTGCGGGCGCGGGTGATCACCGAGGCCGTGGACGGCGCCCTGCTGGTGGCGCCGGACACTCTGCTGCCGGGCAATGACCCGGCCCATGGCCGCGTGCTGCGCCTGAGCGATGAAACCCCGCCGCGCATCCAGACCGTGCCGGTGACCCTCCGCCTGCGCGCCGCCGAGGGCATCGCCGTCGAGGGCGGGCTGAAGCCCGGCGACCGCCTGGTCAGCGCCCACGAGACCACCCTCCTGCACCTGCGCGACGGCGATGCGGTGCGCGCCGAGGGGGCCGCCCGATGACCCTGGTGGAACGCCTGCTGCGCCGCCCCCACGCAGTGATCGCCTTCACCCTGGTGGCCACCCTGCTGGGGGTCATGGGTTATCTCCAGATGCCCATCAACCTGTTCCCGGACACCAACCGGCCCATGGTGTCGGTGGTCACCCAGTGGCCAGGTGCCACTGCCGACGACGTCGCCCGCGAGGTCACCCACCCGGTGGAGGTGCGCCTGTCGGCCCTGGACGGAGTGCGCCGGGTCACCTCCACCTCGCGCGACCAGGTCTCCCTGGTGCAAGTGGAGTTCGAGTATGGCAACGACATCGACTTGGCCGCGGCGCGGGTGGAGACCGAACTGAAACGGGTCACCGGCGACCTGCCCGAGGGTGCCCGGGAGCCGCTGATCTTCCGCATCACCGATGCCGCCCACGCGGCCCTGGTGCTGGCGGTGAGCGCGGCGCCGGGCAGCGGCCTGGACCTGGGCCAGGTGCGCCGCCTGGCCGACAACCCGCTGCGCGACGCCCTGCTCAACGTGCCCGGCGTGGCCGAGGCCGAGGTGTTCGGCGGCGACCACCGGCAGGTGGCCATTGAGCTGGACCGCGACCGCCTGGTCGCCCACGACCTGGACATCGGCCAGGTGGCCGCCGCCCTGGCCGCCGACAACGATTCCCGTCCGGCGGGCCTGATCCAGCGTGGCCACTACCGGCTGTTGCTCTCCACCCGCAACCTGGCCCACGGCCTGGACGATCTGGCCGCCATCCTGGTGCCGGTCAAGGGCGGCGGCTTCGTGCGCGTCGGCGACCTGGGTGTGGTGCGCTGGGGCCGCGCCGACCCCATCAGCCTGTACCGGGGCAACGGCACCGACGGGGTGGCGGTAGCCCTGCTGCGCGGCGAGCGCGGCAACGCCAGCGACGTGGTCGATGCCATGGAGGCCGCCCTGCCGGCGATCCGCGCCGACTTCCCGATGCTGAAGATCGAGGTGGCCGACACTCAGGGCCGGCTGATCGGCCTGACCGTCTCCAACATGCTCGACGCCCTGCGCGACGCGGTGTTCATGGCGATATTGGTGATCCTGCTGTTCCTCGGCAACAGCCGTGCCGCCTTCGTCACAGCCCTGTCTCTGCCGTTCACCTACCTGCTGACTTTCGCCGTCATGTGGGCGCTGGACTACGAGTTCAACATGGTCACCCTGACCGCCGTGATCATCGCCGTGGGCATGCTGGTGGACGACGCCATCGTGGTGATCGAGAACATTGAGCGCCACATCGACGAACTGGGTGAGCGCGGGTTCACCGCCGCCGTCCGCAGTACCCAGGAGATCCTGCTGGCGGATTTCTCCGGCACCTTCAGCACGGTGATCGTACTGGTGCCCATCGTGTTTATCGGCGGCTACGTGCAGACCGTGTTACAGCCTCTCTCAGTGGTGCTGATCATCGCGCTGGGGGCTTCCTTTATCGTCTCGGTGACTATTATCCCGCTGCTCACCCCCTGGCTGCTCAAGCCCGGCGCGCATGATCCGCTGGGCTTTCTGCTGCGGCCCTTCGACCGCTTCGTGCTGGAACCGATGAAGCGTTTTTACATCGCCGTAGTGCGCTGGGGGCTGGGGCATCGCGCCCTGGTTCTGATCCTGTTCTTCGGCCTGTTCGTGTTCTCCGCCAAGCAGATGCCGCTGGTGGGGAGGGAACTGATGCCGCTGATGGACACCGGCATCTTCCTGGTGGACTTCGAGGCCGAGCCGGATACCAACGAACAGCGGATGCGGCGCATCGCCAGCGAGGTGGACGCGGCCATCCGCGCGGCGATACCCGCCGACTGGCTGATCTCCAGCTCCACGGTAGTCGGCTCCGAGGCCGGTGTGCGGGCCTTCGGCGCGGCGCGCACCTTCCAGCAAGGTCAAAGCACCGTCAATTTGGTGGACCGGTTTTCCCGCGACCAAAGTATCTATGAACTGGAACAGGCGGTGCGCGAACGGGTGCGCGCCATCCCCGGCCTGATCGCCGCCAACGTCAGCGAGTATGGCGCCACGCCCCTGTCTTCGATCCGCGGCAGCGTGGACGTGATGATCACCGGTCCCGACTGGCGGGTGCTGGACCGCCTGGCCGACGAGGTGATGCGGCGGCTCTCCCAGGTCCGTGGACTGACCGGGGTTGAGCGCTCCTGGCATGGGCGCTCGCGCCGGGTGCAACTGGATGTCGACCCATTGCGGGCCCACCATTTCGGACTCAATGCCGATAACATCGCCCGGCAGGTCGCCGCCGCCGTGGGCGGGGTGCCCGGCGGGCGCCTGCGGGTGGCCGGCGAGAACCCCATCCCGGTGTGGGTACGGCTGAACCCGGCGGAGCGCAACGACCCGGAGATGATCGCCGGGTTGCCCATCCGCACCCCCGGCGGCAAGCTGATCCCGTTGTCCAACCTGGCCGAGGTAAGCATCGAGCACGCCCCGGCCAGTTTTACCCACCAGGCCCTGCAACCGACCGTGGACGTGATCGGCTACCGCCGCGATATCGCCGTCACCCATTTGCAGGAGAACGTCGAGCGGGCCCTGGCCGGGCTGGAACTGCCGCGCGGCTACCGCCTCAGCCACGAGGGCGAGATCAAGCAGATGGGCGAGTCTTTCGGCCGCCTGTTCGCCGCCCTGGGGTTGGGGCTGGCCCTGTTGTTCCTTACTCTGGCGGTGATCTTCCGCTCCTTCCTGCACCCGCTGACCATCCTTGCCACCCTGCCGTTGGCCCTGATCGGCGCCGCCTGGGCGATGATGATCGCCGGCAAGCACGGTTGCATGCCCAGCTTCATGGGCTTGATACTGCTGATGGGCATCGTGGTGAACAACGGCATCCTGCTGGTGGACTTCATCCAGAGCGCCCTGGCCGATGGGAAATCACTAAACGAGGCGATCCTGCAAGCGGTGCAACTGCGCACCCGGCCCATCCTGATGACGGCGGGCTCGACCATCGTCGGCATGATCCCCATCGCCATGGAGTGGGCGGTGGGCATCGAGCGCCTGTCCCCTCTGGCGGTGGTGGCCATCGGCGGCCTGCTGGCCGGCACCTTCCTGACCCTGCTGGTGGTGCCGGTGCTGTTCCATGTCCTGGAGGGCGGACGGCGGCGCCGGGAAGGCCACGCCAACGGAGCGGGGTAGGGACCGCACGCCGCCTCCCGGTCAGGGCCGGACGCCCCGTTCCACCGCCAGGACCAGGGCCGAGGATCGCAACAAGCGCCCGTGGACGCAATGATCGCGCCGTGGCCGCCGTTCAGAAGTGGATTGGGCAGCCGGCCCCAGGCCCTTAATCGATAAGACAGAGAGTGGTGGGCCCACCAGGATTCGAACCTGGAACCAAGGGATTATGAGTCCCCTGCTCTGACCGTTGAGCTATGGGCCCCTGAAAACGTTCTGCAATCCAAAGAGCGGCGGCGCATCGAGCGCCCCCCGCTCTCCAGGGATTGTGCCGCCGCGCTACGCGTCCCGCTCGCCGGACGGCGAAAGTCCACTGGACTTTGGGTTCCGGCTCGCCCCCTGCTCTGACCGTTGATGATCCATGGGCCGGTGAAAGCGGTTGCGAGCGGCTAATTTACATGCCTGCGCGGGTCCAGGCCAATCATAGATCCAATGAAAACGGCCGCCTGCAGGGCGGCCGTATGCTCATTCCATGTCGAGGAAGCTTCGCAGTTGCTCGGAACGGCTGGGATGACGCAGCTTGCGCAACGCTTTGGCCTCGATCTGGCGGATGCGCTCGCGGGTGACGTCGAACTGCTTGCCCACTTCTTCCAGGGTGTGGTCGGTGTTCATGTCGATACCGAAACGCATGCGCAGCACCTTGGCCTCGCGCGGGGTCAGGCCAGCCAGAACCCCGCGGGTGGTCTCCTTGAGACCTTCTCCAGTGGCGGCCTCCACCGGGGAGGTGATGGCCACATCCTCGATGAAATCGCCCAGATGCGAGTCCTCGTCATCGCCGATGGGCGTCTCCATGGAGATGGGCTCCTTGGCGATCTTGAGCACCTTGCGCACCTTGTCCTCGGGCATGTCCATGCGCTCAGCCAGCTCCTCCGGCGTGGGCTCGCGGCCCTTCTCCTGGATCATCTGCCGGGAGATGCGGTTGAGCTTGTTGATGGTCTCGATCATGTGCACCGGGATGCGGATGGTGCGTGCCTGGTCAGCGATGGAACGGGTGATGGCCTGGCGGATCCACCAGGTGGCGTAGGTGGAAAACTTGTATCCGCGCCGGTATTCGAACTTGTCCACCGCCTTCATCAGGCCGATGTTGCCTTCCTGGATCAGGTCCAGGAACTGCAGGCCGCGGTTGGTGTACTTCTTGGCGATGGAGATCACCAGGCGCAGGTTGGCCTCCACCATCTCTTTCTTCGCGCGGCGGGCCTTGGCCTCGCCGATGGACATGCGCCGGTTGATCTCCTTGATATCGGCGATGGTCATGCCCGCCTCTTTCTGGATGGCGGCCAGTTTGCTCTGCGCGCGCTGGATGTCCTCGGCATAGGGCTCCAGGGACTTGGCGTAGGGACCGCCCTCCTCGATGATGCGGGTCACCCAGTTGAGATCGGTCTCATTGCTGGGGAAGCTCTTGATGAATTCGCGCCGTGGCATCATGGCGTTGTCGATGCACATGCGCATGATGGCGCGTTCCTGCGTGCGGATGCGGTCCACTACTTCACGCAGGTTTCCGGTCAGCAAGTCCACCACCTTGGGCACCAGCTTGAAGTGCATCAGCGCGTCGGACATGGTCTGGCGGATGCGGATGCAGCGGGAGGAACCCTTGCCGTACTTGGAGGCAGTGGCCAGGGCCTTGTCATAGGCCTTGCGCAATTCGGCGACGCGCTGGGCGACCTCTTCCGGGTCAGGCCCGGTATCGACGGGGGTTTCCTCCTCGTCATTTTCGCCCTTGGCCGCCGATGGTTGTGGCTGCGGTTGCGCCACTTCGTCGTTCAGGTCGGTAAAGCCGCTGATGAGGTCGGTCAGGCGCATCTCGCCCGCCTCGACCTTGTCATACAGCTCCAGGAATACGCTCACGGAGCGGGGGTAACTGGCCAGGGCGGCAAGCACCTCGCGCAGGCCCTCCTCGATGCGCTTGGCGATCTTGATCTCGCCCTCGCGGGTCAGCAACTCTACGGTACCCATCTCGCGCATGTACATGCGTACCGGGTCAGTGGTGCGGCCGAATTCGCTGTCCACCGACGCCAGGGCGGCGGCGGCTTCCTCGGCGGCATCCTCGTCGGCGCTGACCGAGCTGTCATTGAGCAGCAGGTCATCGGTGTCGGGGGCGACTTCGTGAACCGCAATCCCCATATCGTTGATCATGCTGATGATATCTTCGATCTGTTCCGGATCGACGATCTCATCAGGCAGGTGGTCATTGACCTCGGCGTAGGTCAGATAACCCTGCTCCTTACCCTTGGCAATCAATTGCTTCAGCTGTGACTGCTGCTTTTGATCCATGGTGGTGGTATTGGTGGATTCAGACACTAAACACTATACCCAGGCAAAAATGAACCGGCGATTCTACCTAAATCGCCGCAATGATGCCAGAGCCGGGGAAGGCCCTGGCGCTTTGTCATGCTTTTCTATTCCTGGCGCTTCCGTTCCGCCAGCAGGGAGCCGAGCAAGCGTTTCTCGGCATCGTTCAATCCGGACTCCCGCTCCTTGCGGATCAGACGTTCCACCCGCATTGCCCGGTGCCGCGAGCGCAGGCGCTGCATGGTTTCCCGAAATGCCTGCTCCAGATCCATGTCCGTGGCGGGTGGCTCCCACGTGGCCAGCTTGGCCAGATGCGGGCCGTTTTCGCTCTGCCGGTAGCGTTCCAGCATGGCGCCTGTAGTTAGATTGGGTTCACGGCGCCAAGTTTCAAGCAAATCCAAAAATAGTCCCATGCCGGCCAGGCCCTCGCCATCCATGTCCTTGGGCCGTTCCACGACGGTGGCCAGTTGGGGCCGGTACAGCAACATGGCGATGGCCTGTTGGACCAGGGTCCTGGGCTCCAGTGGGCTGCGGCCGGCGCTGGCCTGCCGGCCGCCGGCCGCCATGGTGGCAGGGGTGGGAACGGCCCCTTCCACCCGCGCCACGTTGCGCAGCTCGGTATCGAGAATCTGCCGGAAACTGCCGTCGGGGATGGTGGCCAGCAAGGGTCTGGCCAGCTCATACAGGCGTGCGCGCCCCTCCCGTGTGGTGGTATCGGTCTGCCGCTCCAGCTCCTGAAGTAGATAATCGGATAGGGGCATGGCGCCGCCCACCCGTGCCCGGAATGCCTCCGGGCCTTCCTTGCGCACCAGGGTGTCCGGATCCTCACCCTCGGGAAGAAACAGAAAACGTGCCTGGTTGCCCTCCTTCATGGCCGGCAGGGCATTTTGCAGTGCCCGCCAGGCAGCCGCGCGGCCGGCGCGGTCGCCATCGAAACAGAACACCACCTGGGCGGTGAGGCGGTACAGTTGTTCCAGGTGATCCTTCGTGGCGGCCGTGCCCAGAGTGGCCACGGCATTGTGGATGCCGTGCTGGGCCAGGGCCACCACATCCATATAGCCCTCCACCACCAGAACCCAGGGCAGGTCACGGCCGGATTTGCGCGCCTCGTAGAGGCCGTACAACTCACGTCCCTTGTGGAAGACGGGGGTCTCCGGCGAATTGAGGTATTTTGGTTCGCCATCGCCCAGCACCCGGCCGCCGAAGGCGATCACCTTGCCGCTGCGGTTGCGGATGGGAAACATGATGCGGTCGCGGAAACGGTCGTAACGCCGGCCGTTGTCCTTTTCGATCAATAGTCCGGCCTTGACCAGGGCGGCCTGTGCCGCCAGGTCGCGGCCAAAGACGCGCAGCAGACCGTCCCAGCCGTCCGGTGCGTAACCGATGCCGTAATCGGCGGCGATCCTGCCGCTGAGGCCACGTCCCTTGAGGTAGTCGATGGCGCGGCCGGCCTGTGGATGATTGCGCAACTGGTCGCGGAAATACTGTGCCGCCTTGTCCAGCAGCCGGTACAGATCCCGCTGCTGGGGCTGGGGGCCGGTGCCGCCCTCACGGGGTACCTCCATACCGAGGCCGGCGGCCAGTTCCTCCACCGCCTCGACGAAGTCGCGGTGCTCGTATTCCATCAGGAAGCCGATGGCCGTGCCGTGCGCGCCACAGCCGAAGCAGTGATAGAACTGCTTGTCCGGGCTGACGGTGAACGACGGGGTCTTCTCGTTGTGGAAGGGACAGCAGGCGGCGTAGTTGCTGCCCTTCTTCTTCAGCGGTACGCGGCTGTCGATCACCTCGACGATGTCGACGCGCGCCAGTAGTTCATCGATGAATTGAGGGGGAATGCGGCCCATGGCTCAGCCGCTGGTGGTCAACCCGTGGGGAACGGGCAGCGGATGCACGGGTGAGCGAATGGACTGGGTGGGGGGGGTGGGCATGATCCGGTCAAGGATAGCCCGTTTGAATCAGGAACCGGTCAGGCGGGCCTTGATGCGGCCGCTGACCGCTCCCATGTCCGCGCGCCCCTGGACCTGGGGCTTGATGTGGGCCATGACCTTGCCCATGTCCCGGATGCTGGTGGCCCCGGTTTCGGTTATCGCAGCCTCGATCAGTGCCTCGATCTCGGCTTCGTCCAAGGGCTCGGGCAGGAAGGGTTGGAGCACTTCGATCTCGGCTGCCTCCCTGGCTGCCAGATCGTCGCGGCCGCCTTTTTCATATTGGGCGATGGATTCGCGGCGCTGCTTGATCATCTTCTCAAGCACCGTCAGCACCTGCGTGTCATCCAGTTCGATGCGTTCGTCCACCTCGCGCTGTTTGATGGCGGCGGTGAGCATGCGCAGCACGACCAGGCGATCCTTCTCGCCGGCCTTCATGGCTGCCTTGACGGCGTCCTGGATCTGCTGCTTGAGAGACACGGGGGGGGTGGAATCAGTACAAGCGGCGGCGGCGCGCGTTCTCGCGGGAGAGTTTCTTCAGGTGCCGCTTGATGGCGGCGGCCTTCTTGCGCTTACGCTCCTGGGTGGGTTTTTCATAAAACTCACGGCGGCGCATTTCGGTGAGGATACCGGCCTTTTCGCAGGCACGTTTGAAGCGGCGGACGGCAACCTCAAAAGGCTCGTTGTCCCGGACTTTGACAGCAGGCATTAATCAGACACCCCTTTTGACAGGTGGATTCACAAGGGCGCGGGAGTTTACACGTTGCCCCGGCCGAATGCAAAGCAAAACATACAAGTATCCATCCTATAATAGAGCACTTTTATTCTTTATCAGGCGACAGACCCCGCATGCGCGTACTCGGCATCGAAACCTCCTGCGACGAAACCGGCATCGCCATCTACGACAGCGAACAGGGGCTGTTGGCCCATGCACTGCACAGCCAGATCGATGTGCACAGTCAATACGGCGGGGTGGTGCCCGAACTGGCCTCCCGCGATCATGTACGCAAGATCCTGCCGCTGGTGCATCAGGTGATGGAGGAGGCCGGTTGTCAGGCGAAAGACATCGACGGTATCGCCTATACCGCCGGCCCGGGCCTGATCGGCGCCCTGCTGGTGGGGGCCGCCTTCGGCCGCAGTCTGGCCCTGGCCTGGGGCATCCCGGCGGTGGCGGTGCACCACATGGAGGGGCATTTGCTGGCGCCCATGCTGGAGGCGGACCCTCCTGAACTGCCTTTCGTCGCCCTGCTGGTTTCCGGCGGACACACCCAGTTGGTGGAGGTGCGCGCCATCGGTGATTACACCCTGCTGGGCCAATCCCTGGACGATGCAGCCGGCGAGGCCTTCGACAAGACCGCCAAGCTGTTGGGCCTGCCTTATCCGGGTGGGCCCGAGTTGTCGAAACTGGCGGCCAGGGGAAATCCCGGCCGCTACCGTTTCCCCCGCCCCATGACCGATCGTCCCGGGCTGGATTTCAGCTTCTCCGGCCTGAAGACCTACGCCCTCAACACCCTCAAGGCGTCCGCTGGGGATGAGCAGGACCGCGCGGACGTGGCACGGGCCTTCCAGGATGCGGTGGTGGATACCCTGGTGATCAAGTGCCGGCGGGCCCTTCGTCAGAGCGGCGCCGGCCGCCTGGTGGTGGCCGGTGGTGTCAGCGCCAATACCGCCCTGCGCGACGGTTTGCGGAAGATGGTGGAGCGGGAAGGGGCGCGGGTCTATTTCCCGCGTCTGGAGTTTTGTACCGACAACGGCGCGATGATCGCCTATGCCGGCTGGTTGCGGCTGAAGGCCGGGCAGGCGGTGGGGCTGCCCATCGAGGCGAAGGCGCGCTGGTCCCTGGAGTACCTGCCCCCTATCGCTTGAGGGGGCGGGACGCCTCAGGAACGGACCAAGCCGGCCTCCACCTCGTCCCGTTTGTCCCGGCCCAGCAGTTTTTCGATCAGTTCCAGGGCAAAGTCCATGGCCGTACCCGGCCCGCGCGAGGTGATGATGTGGCCGTCGATAGTGACGGCATCGCCAGTGTAGTCCATGCCGCTGACGTCCATGGCATCCAGAACCCCCGGATAACTGGTGGCCTGGCGTCCGTCCAGCAGGCCCGCGGATGCCAATACCTTGGGCGCCGCGCAGATGGCGGCGGTGTATTTGCCCTCCCCGGCCATGCGTTGCAACAGATCGAGGATGCGCGGGTCCTGTTGCAGATGATCGGAGCCGGGCAGGCCGCCGGGGAGGATCACCATGTCGTAGTCGCGACCCAGGGCCTCATCCAGGGTTTCGTCCGGCACCAGCACCACGCCACGGGATGCGGTGACGGGGCCTTCATCGAGACCGGCGGTGATCACCTCCACGCCGGCGCGGCGCAGCAGGTCGATGATGGTGACCGCCTCTAGTTCTTCGCATCCTTCGGCAAGGGGTACGAGTACACGAGCCATAACCGTTCTCTCCTGCGCGGGGTCTGAATCAGTTGGGAAACCGGCCGCAGGCGGATGCCTTGCGCGGCCAGCCGTGGCAGTTCCTGCTCCAGTATCGCCATGGTCTCCGGATAGGGGTGGGCAATACCGATGGCGTGGCCGTTGGTCTGTGCCTTGAGCAGCAGGCGCTGGAACTGGACGCGAATGGCGGCCGGATCGCGATCGTGATCGAGGAAGACGTCCCGGGTGCCGCTGCGCAGCCCCGCGTGCTGCGCAGCGGCATGGGCGACACTGGATATGGTGGTGCGGCTGTCGATGAAATACAGATCACCATGCCTTGCCAGGGCCTCCATCAACCAGTTCATGCGCTCGGGTGAGCGGGTCAGCAGGCTGCCCATGTGATTGTTCATGCCGGCGGCGTACGGTACCGCCGCCAGGCCACGTTCCAGGGTGTGCAGGAATTCCCGCCGTGACATTTCCCCGGTGAGCATGCCCGGTACTTCAAACCCGCCATCGAGGGCCTGCATGGGGAAGTGCACCATGATTTCCCTGCCCTTGCTCTTGGCCAGTTCCGCAGTGCGGATCGACTGCGGTCCAAAGGGCATGATCGACAGGGTCACATCACCCGGCAGTTCGATGGCGCGCCGGTCACGATCCGCATTGTTGCCGAGATCGTCGATGATGATGGCGATGTCGGCGGCCCCGGCAAGCGGCCCCGACAGCAACAGGCAGGCCGTCAACAGGATCGTGCACAGACCGCGCATGCCCGGTCGGGGTTGCATCGCTCAGCGTTCCTGGCTGATGGCCAGGCCCTTGAGCAGGTTGAATGCCTCATAGAGGTGATAGTCGCTGCGGGCCAGGGACAGGCTGTCGTTCTTCTTGTCGTCGTCCTTCTTGTGGGGCTTGTCCTTTTTGCCGTTGCCATTGCTGAGGTGGCCGGACAGATCGGCCTCCTTGACCGGTTCGAAACGCTTTTCCTTTTCCGTCAGCTTGACGTCGTTGAATTCGATGTCGGGGACGATCCCTTCGGCCTGGATGGAGCGCCCAGAGGGCGTGAAGTAGCGGGCGGTGGTCAGCTTGACTGCATTGCCGCCGGGCAGGGGTAGGATGGTCTGCACCGACCCCTTGCCGAAGGTCTTGGTCCCCACCACCAGGGCGCGCCGGTGGTCCTGCAGGGCACCGGCCACGATCTCGGAGGCGGAGGCGGAACCGTGATTGACCAGCACCACCAGCGGGGCGCCGTCGATCAGATCGCCCGGTGTGGCGTTGAAGGTCATGCGTGAGCTGGCCTCGCGGCCCTCGGTATAGACCACCAGTCCTTTTTCCAGGAAGGCGTCGGATACCGCCACGGCGCCGTTGAGCACCCCGCCGGGGTTGTTGCGCAGGTCCATGATCAGGCCGCGCAGCTTGCCGCCGTTCTCCTTTTTCAGCTTGGCGATCACCTCGGCCAGGTTCTCCGAGGTCTTGGACTGGAACTGGGTGATGCGCACGTAGCCGAAACCGGGGCCCAGGGTACGGCTCTTGACGCTCTTCACCTTGATGATGGCGCGGGTGATGGTGATCTTGAGGGGTTTGTCCACCCCGTCACGGACGATGGTGAGGGTGATGTCGCTGCCGGGCTTGCCACGCATGATTTTCACCGCCTCGGACAGGGTCATGCCTTTCACCGGGGTGTCGTCCAGGCGGATGACCAGATCCCCGGCCTGCACGCCGGCCCGCTGCGCGGGGGTGTCGTCGATGGGGGCGATGACCTTGACGAAACCGTCTTCCATGCCCACCTCGATGCCCAGGCCTCCGAACTGGCCGGAGGTGCCCACCTGCAATTCCTTGAAGGCGTCCTTGTCCAGGAAGGCGGAATGCGGGTCGAGGCCGGAGAGCATGCCGCGGATGGCGTTTTCCAGCAGGGTCTTGTCGTCCACCGTCTCCACATAGTCGCTTTTGATCTTGGCGAACACATCGGAGAAGGTCCGCAACTCCGTCAACGGCAGTACCGTCAGGGGCTTGTCACGCTCGGCCAGCACATGATGGCCGATGGTGAGGGAAACACCCAGCACGGTGCCCAAGCTCAGAACGGAAAGATTGCGAAAAAAACGTTTCATATGCTCAGCTCCGGGAGGAAGTCCTCCCGTTCGATAGTGTGGTAACCCGATCGTTCCCCGGTTCGATCACCTGTCAGTGCGCGCCCGGCTTGCCGGGGCGCTGTATCGGGCAATAATAAGGCTCCGTGGAAAAATCACAACGCCAGCCATCCGCGTCTCAGGATTTGAACCATTTGGCCGGGTTGGTGGGCTTGCCGTTGTGGCGGATCTCGAAATACAGCCCCGGCCGGTCCTGGCCGCCGCTGTCACCGACACTGGCGATGGGCGTGCCCGCTTCCACCCAGGCGCCAGGCTGCATGTACAGGCTTTCACTGTGTCCGTACAGGGTCATGTACCCCTCGCCATGATCGACGATGGTGAGCAGGCCCATGCCCGGCAGCCAGTCGGCGAACACCACCCGGCCGTGGGAGACGGCGCGTATCTCGCTGCCGCGCTTGGCCTGGATCAGGAGGCCACGCCAGAGCGCCCCCTGGTTGCCGCGTCTGGAGCCGTAGCGGTGCCTGATCTTGCCCTTCACCGGCATGGGTAGCCTGCCCTTGAGCTTGTGGAATGGGATCTTCTCCACTCCCGGCAGATTCACCAGTGCCGCCTGAAGATTCTTCACCAGCCGGGTCAGCTCCGCCTCGTCGCGGCGCAGCCGTTCCAGCTCGCGGCCTTTTTCCTGTTCCTGCCGCCTCGCCGCTGCCACCAGGATGGCCCGTTCGTCACGCTGTCGTTCGAGACGGCGTTTTTCCGCCCGCTGTTCCTCGCGCATGCGGGTCAGATTCCGGGTGCCCTCTGCGATACGGGCGATCAGCCGGTCGATGCCTTGCAGTTTCTCCCGTATGGCCAGGATGTGGCGGTTGCGGGCCTGCTGGATGTAGTCGTGATAGCGCAGCAGGCGCCCCAGTGCGGCGGGATCCTGCTGATTGAGCAACAGTTTGAGACGGGCCTCGCGGCCCATGGCATAGGCGGCCCGCAATTGCCTGGCCAAGGAGGCGCGCAACTGTTCCATGCCGGCTTCCTGTTCGGCGCGCTGCCGCTTGTATTGTTCCAACTGGCGCGCCTGGGTTTTCAGTGAGCGGGCCAATTCCTTCAGCTTGCGCGTGACCCGCCCGATCTCACGTTCCGTATCGGCCAGTCGGTTGCCGGCCACCTTGTGCTTGCGGCGAACCGCCTCCAGCTCCTTTTGCGCATGGTCGATACGCTGCTGAACCGCCTTGAGTTCGGCCTCCTCGTCGCTTGCCAGGGCGGGGGGGGCGGGAAACGGCGACAGCAGTGTGAACAGCAGGACCGCGAGGAAAGTGGAGAGCCTGGCTTTCATCGCCCCTCGACAGGCAGTCAATCGGCCTCGAACTCCAGCATGGGGTGGCCGGTCATCTCCAGGGGCTGTGGCAGATCCATTATTTGCAGCAGGGTCGGCGCCACGTCGGAGAGGGCGCCGCTGGCAGCCAGGCTGGCCGGCCGGCCGATGTAGATCAGGGGAACCGGATCGGTGGTATGGGCGGTATGCGGCTGGCCGCTGTCGCGGTCGCGCATCTGCTCGGCATTGCCGTGATCGGCGGTGATGAGCGCCTCGCCCCCCACCTTGTGCAGCGCCTTGACCACCCGGCCCAGGCACAGGTCTATGCTCTCGATGGCCGATACCGCCGCCTCGAAGTTGCCGGTGTGGCCGACCATGTCCGGGTTGGCGAAATTGCACACGATCAGATCGTAACGGCCCCCCTCGATGGCATCGACCAGGTGATCGGTGACCTCCGGGGCGCTCATTTCCGGCTTCAGGTCGTAGGTCTGGACCAGCGGCGAGGGGACCAGGATGCGGTCCTCACCCTCGAAGGGGGTTTCCACGCCACCGTTGAAGAAGAAGGTGACATGGGCGTATTTCTCGGTCTCGGCGAGCCGTAACTGACGGTATCCGTGCTTGGCCAGGTAGTCGCCCAGGACGTTCTTCAGGCGCTCCGGCGGAAAGGCCACCGGGATGTCGAAATCCGAGTTGTACTCGGTCAGGCTGACGAACAGCCCCAGGCGCGGGCGCGCCGCGCGCTCGAAACCATCGAAATCCTCCTCGATGAACGGACGCGTGATCTGGCGCGCACGGTCGGAGCGGTAGTTCATGAACACCACCACGTCGCCATCCTCGATACAGACCGGTTTGCCTCCATCGCTGACGATGGCGGTGGGTTTGACGAATTCATCGGTCTCCCCCCGTGCGTAGGCCTGCTCCAGACCCTCGCGGGCGGTCTCCGACTGAAACTCGGATACGCCGCGGGTGATCAGATCGTAGGCGGCCTGGATTCGCGGCCAGCGGTGATCCCGGTCCATGGCGTAGTAACGGCCGATGATGGAGGCAATGCGGCCGCCGCCCTGCTCGGCGAAGACCGCCTCCATGCGCTGAATGGAATCGGCCGCGCTCTTCGGCGGTGTGTCCCGGCCATCCAGGAAGGCGTGCATGTAGACCTGTTTGACGCCGCGCTCCAGGGCCAGCTTCACCATGGCGTGGATATGATCCTCATGGCTGTGCACACCCCCTGGCGACAGCAACCCCAACAGATGCACCGCGGCGCCCTTCTCCACGGCGATGTCCACCGCATCCGTCAGGGTCTTGTTGGTGAAGAAGGATCCGGTGCGGATGGCACGGCTGACACGGGTGTATTCCTGGTACACCACACGCCCTGCCCCCAGGTTGAGGTGCCCCACCTCGGAGTTGCCCATCTGATCGGCCGGGAGGCCCACATCGGCGCCGGAGGTGCGGATCAGGGTATGGGGATGCTCCTTCCACAGGCGATCCCACACCGGTGTGCTTGCCTGACTGATGGCGTTGTAATCGGAATCTTCGCGATACCCCCAACCATCGAGGATGATCAGGACTAC
Organism: uncultured Chromatiales bacterium; assembly: GCA_964409585.1. Lineage (GTDB taxonomy): Bacteria > Pseudomonadota > Gammaproteobacteria > JACKNK01 > CAYPEH01 > CAYPEH01. The sequence goes on from CAYPEH010000013.1 coordinate 23,159, forward strand.
GGGGGATGGCCTGGCTGACATGGTGGGTGGGGTTGAAACCTGTGAGTGAGGTAAAGGGAACGTTGGGGGCGGAATTCTAGCATTCGACCACTGAAGCGGCGAAACCGGTCAACCCGCCCGTTTGGGAACCTCTGGGATCGGTCATGTGCATCCGTCTGAAGCCCGGAATCGCCGCCTTCGGCGTTGCAAAACGGGCCAATAGAGAAACTATAGCCTGCGTTTTGTGTCTGGAAGGCAGCGATTCCACTCTCCCAGACGAACCGCCCCTGACGGGTTTGGAGGTTCCTTTGCAGGTATAAGGCCCTGTATAGAAAAGTATCATTGTATAGTGTATTTGTGATAAAAGGACGGGACATAAGAGAACAACTGACTGCGCCCATGCTGCCTCTCTGGACGCAACCCGCCAAACGTAGTGAACCAATGGAATTTTGTATGACCGGCAATTCCACTACCGATTCTAAGGAGATGTTCCCTGGCGTCACCGGTGAAGGTCATGACCTGATGACCGAAGACGATGAGATCGAGAACGCTTCCCGCTCCCTGAAAGCCATGTCTCATCCGCTGCGGCTGAAGATCCTCTGCACCCTGGGCGATCGGGAGGTGAGCGTGCAGGACATCGTCGAACAAGTAGGCACCTCGCAGAGCAACATTTCCCAGCATCTGGCCATCTTGCGCGACAAGGGTATCCTCGCCTCGCGCAAGGATGCCAACCGGGTCTATTACCGGGTGGGGGATCCGCGCACCCTGCAACTCATCAGCATGATGCGCAACGTGTTCTGCCATCACGGCTGAAGCGTAAAGATCTGGAATCCCCGCCGCCTTGCTGTCGTGGACGCCCGCCATCCGTAGTGGCAGGGTGCAGCCTCCTGCCGGCCCGATGCCGCCGTCCGCCGCTCCAGGTACCCACTGTGGCATGCCGGTCGCCCCGCAATGAACGGTGGCGGGAAATCCAGGCCAGGAGCCTGTCGGACTGGGGGGAAGCGAAGCGAAAATGTGGGAGAGCGAGGCCAGTTTTTCATGATTTTGAGGCGCATAGTGGGACTACGCAACGAAAAATCAGGGAAAAATGGACCGCTCTCCCGCATTTGCAGCCGCTTCATCCCCAGTCCGACAGGCTCCTAAATGCACCTGCCCCCTTACCGGCCGCGCCCGCACCCGGTAGAATCCCGCCTCCCTAGTCACAGCCATTGGTTTGTTCCCATGGAGCGATTTGCCGAGTTCGCCGCCAACAACGCCGCGTTGTTCTTTGCCCTGGGCGTGGTCCTGGGCCTGATCGTCTACAACGAAATCCGTGCGCGCCTGCGCGGCTTCAAGAACCTGAGCGTCTCCGAGGCCCTGCTCAAGGTGAACCATGACGATGCCCTGCTGCTCGACACGCGGGAGGACAACGAATACCGGGAAGGCCACATCGTCAACGCCCGCCACATTCCTCTGAGCAAGCTGGCGGCGCGCGCGGACGAGTTGAACAAGTTCAAGCACCGCCCCATCATTGCCTATTGCCGCAGCGGCAACCGTTCCAGCACCGCCTGTGCCATCCTCAAGAAGGCGGGTTACGAGGAAGTCTACAATCTGGGAGGCGGAATCCTGGCGTGGCAGAATGCCGATCTGCCGGTGACGAAGAAATAGCGGCGGGGTTGGGTGGCCGGTAGATCGTTCCGGACCCAGGCCAGCAGCCTGTCGGACTGAGGATGAAACGGCTGCAAATGCGGGAGAGCGGCCCATTTTTCCCTGATTTTTCGTTGCGTAGTCCCACTATGCGCCTCAAAATCATGAAAAACTGGCCTCGCTCTCCCACATTTTCGCTTCGCTTCCCCCCAGTCCGACAGGCTGCTAGCGCGCGACCCGATTGGAGGACTCCATAACCATGGCCCATATCGAAATCTACGCCACTGCCACCTGCCCCTATTGCGTGCGCGCCCGCCGCCTGCTGCTGAACAAGGGGGTGGAATTCGAGGAGATCCGCGTGGATCTGGAAATCGAACGCCGTGCGGAGATGGAGCGGCGCAGCCAGCGGCACACCGTGCCGCAGATCTTCATCGACGGTCATCATGTGGGCGGCTGCGATGACCTGCATGCCCTCGATGAGGCCGGCGAGCTGGACCCCATGCTGGGACTGGAGTGTGAGTGACATGACCGGCGAAGCCCTGCATATCGTTTGCCCCCATTGCCACGGCATCAACCGCGTTCCGGCCGCGCGGCTTGCGGACGGTGCGCGTTGTGGCAAATGTCATCAGCCCCTGTTCACAGGCCACCCGCTCAATCTCGACCAGGCGGGCTTCGAACGCCACATCGGCCGCAGCGACATCCCCGTGCTGGTGGATTTCTGGGCGGATTGGTGCGGCCCATGCCAGATGATGGCACCGGTGCTGGAACAGGCTGCCGCCCGCATGGAGCCGCGGCTGCGCATCGCCAAGGTGAACACCGAGCGCGAGCAGGCTCTGGCAGCACGTTTCGGTATTCGCAGCATCCCCACGCTGGTCCTGTTCAAGCAGGGCCGGGAGGCGGCACGCATGGCCGGCGCCATGGACCTGGGCAATCTCACTACCTGGCTCAATCAACACCTGTAAGGCACCTGTTTCCAATGAACGAACAAACCGATCGGAATCCCGCCGCTGGAGAAGACAGCAATCAGCCCCAGTTCGCCATCCAGCGCATCTATATCAAGGATGTGTCCTTCGAGGCGCCGGGTACACCCCAGGTGTTCAGCCAGAATGAACAGCCGCGGATCAAGATGGACCTGAACACCGCATCCCGCCCCCTTGGCGAAGGTATGCACGAGGTTGAATTGACCATCACCGTGACCGCCTCGACCGAACAGCAGACGGCCTTCCTGGTGGAGGTGAAACAGGCCGGCGTCTTTACCCTCGCCGGTTTCAGCGATGGCGATCTCGCCCCCATGCTGGCGGTGTACTGTCCCAATATCCTCTTCCCCTATGCCCGCGAGGCCATCTCCGATCTGGTCACCAAGGGCAGCTTCCCGCAATTGGTGCTGGCCCCGGTCAATTTCGAGGCCCTCTATGCCCAGCACCTGCAACAGCAACAGGCCGGGGAAGGCGCGGCGGAAGGCGCGGGATAAGTCGCCATGACGGGTGTCCAATCCCCCATTGCCGTCCTCGGAGCCGGCTCCTGGGGGACGGCACTGGCACTGCAACTGGCCCGTAACGGTAACCCGGTCCGTCTCTGGGGCCACAAACGGGCGCACATGGAAACCCTGCGCCGGGACGGGGAAAACCGGGAGTTCCTGCCCGGGCACCCATTTCCCGAACAACTGCAACTCCATCATCGGCTGGAGCCTGTCCTGGACGGGGTGCGCGACCTGTTGCTGGTGGTGCCCAGCCACGCCTTCCGCGCCGTACTGCAGACGGTTCGCCCGTTGCTGCCGGAGGGGGCCCGCGTGGCCTGGGCCAGCAAGGGTTTCGACGAGGGTTCCGGCCTCCTGCTGCACGAGGTGGCGGCGCAGGAACTGCCACCGGATACGCCGCTGGCGGTGGCCTCCGGTCCCACCTTCGCCGGTGAAGTCGCCGCCGGGTTGCCCACGGCCATCACCGTGGCGGCCAGCGAGGAAGGGTTTGGCGATGATCTGCGAGCCCGTCTGCACGGCGGCAGCTTCCGTGTCTATACCCATTCCGACCTGCTCGGCCTGTCTCTCGGTGGATCGGTCAAGAACGTGCTGGCCATTGCCGCCGGTATCTCCGACGGCCTCGGTTTCGGCGCCAACGCCCGGGCCGCGCTCATCACCCGCGGTCTGGCGGAAATGATGCGCCTGGGCGAGGCCATGGGCGCCAGGCGGGAGACCCTCATGGGTCTGGGCGGACTGGGGGATCTGGTTCTCACCTGCACGGACGACCAATCCCGCAACCGCCGTCTGGGTCTGGCCCTGGGCCGTGACGTGGCCATGGAGGAGGCCGAACGGGCCATCGGCCAGGTGGTGGAGGGGGTGCGCACCGCCCGCGAGGTCCGCCGCCGGGCCATGTCGGTGGCGGTGGAAATGCCCATCTGCGAGCAGACCTACCGGGTGCTGTACGAAGGACTGGACCCGAGGGAGGCGGTGGCGAACCTGTTCGCCAGGGAGCCAAAGGCGGAATGCTGAGGAACCCGAACGGGGGGCGATCATTCATCCCATGGGTTCAAAGCTCGCGGCGCGGCCGTTGCCGTGGATGTGGGGACCGATCAGGAGAAATGGGGGCGCCATGAACTGCTTTCGGCCGGATGAGTGGCAATACAAAGCCAGCCAGCGCCTGCAGGCGTTGCTGACGGTCGATACCCTGCGGCGCCTGGCCGGCGAACTGGAAAAAGCGATCCGTGCCGACCGGCGCGCCGAGACCGGACGGGACCGTCCTTCTCAGCTTGGTGAGCTGGCCGATGCCCTGCTGGTCGCGCGTGGCAGCGACCTGTTCGCCGACGCCGGGCTACGCAAGGCGGTGGTTTCCGCCATTTGGCGGCACGAGGGCCGCAAGGTGGAATCACCGGGGCGCTGGGTTTCAGGGCAACCAGCCGCGCACCGCTTCGTGCATGCCACCGGGTTTCCGGTGGAACTGGCCGGCGTGCGCTCGCGGGCCAGACCCGAGGCGCTGGGTGTCGTCTATCCGCCGGCGGCCTATCGCCGCCTCAAGCCTTTCCAGGTCGAGGTGCGTGATCAATTGCTCGAACGCCTCGATGCCGAGCCACCCGAGAACCGGGCCATGGTGTCCCTGCCCACCGGTGCCGGCAAGACGCGGGTGGCGGTCGAGAGTCTGCATCGCTGGGCACATGTCTCGCTGGAGGAAGGCGGGTGTGATCAGGTGGTGCTGGTCTGGCTGGCGCACACCGAGGAACTGTGTGACCAGGCGGTGGCCTCCTTCGAGGATGTCTGGCGTGCCCACCCGGCAGGAAGCGTACCCCTGCTGGTGGCACGCTTCTGGGGCGAGTTCCGGCGCAGCCTGGATCGCCAGGAGGTGGCCGACCGCCTGCGGGCCGAGGCGCCCGTGCTGGTGCTGGTGTCCACGCCGCAGAGCTTCGTCGACGAAGACCTCGAGGGATGGCCCGATCCTGCTGTCCTGGTCATCGACGAGGCTCACCGGGCGGCGGCACCGACCTACCGCCGGATCATCGAACGGCATGGCGGACATGCCGCCATCATCGGGCTGACCGCCACCCCCTACCGGCGCGAGTTTGACCGCCGTGACCCACAGGCTGGCACCGAGGCCCTGCGCAAGCTGTTCCGCCACCTGATCGTGGCTGGGTCGCTGGGCCGCGAGGCCGCCGGGCGGCTCCATCGCCTTCAGGAAATGGGGGTGCTCTCGGTTCCCGTTTCCCGCACGGTGAGCACCGGTGTCACCCTCAGGGTGGGAGAGCCGCCGGGCGAGGCCGAGGGCATCCAGCAAGTGCTCAACTTCGATCAGGAACTGCAACGGCAGGCCGACCAGACGCGGCGGCGGCGCATCGTGCTCGGAGAGTTGCTGAATTTGCTCGAAGAGCACCCCCTGGCGCGGGTGCTCTATTTCGGCCCCACCGTGCTGGACGCCGAGCTGGTGGCCTTCCTGCTGCGTTTCAAGGGCAAGCGCGCCGCGGCGGTGAGCGGCAACACCAGCTCGGCCACGCGGCGTGCCCTGGTTGCCGACTTCCGCGCGGGGCGTATCGAGGTGCTGTGCAACTGCGAGGTGTTGACCACCGGCTTCGATGCGCCCACCGTGACCCACGTGGTCATGGCGCGGCCGACCATCAGTCAGGTGCTCTACGAGCAGATGGTCGGGCGTGGCCTGCGTGGGCCGGAGTTCGGTGGCACGGCCTATTGCCATATCCTCGACTTCGAGGATTGTTATCGCCGGACGCGGCCGGTCCTGGGATACGAGGGCTTCCGCGAGGTGTGGTCGGCACTGGACGAGGAACCGCCCGCCAGCGAACGCTCGGTGGGGTTGCTGGTGCAACTGGGGCCGGGAGACGTCAGGCGTTATCCGCGCAACGCTCGGCAGGTGGCCGTCTGCCGCAGCCGGCCGGTGCGTCACGACCTGCAGATCCCGGTACTGATCAGCCTGGAACAGAGTGATAGCGGTGAGCTGCGGGTGATCGCGCGTCGCGACGGGGAGGATGGCGAGATGCTGGTGAAACGTTATGTGCTGGACCGGCGCAAGCCGATGATCCGGGCGCGTATCGAGGTGCCGCGGGGCTGTGAGTTGCTGTTGCAGGCCGGTACTTCCGATCCGCGCGGGCACATCGAGGTGCGCCGTTACGATCCACGTTCGGATGCCCCGGTATAGCAGCCTGTCGGACTGAGGATGAAGCGGCTGCAAATGCGGGAGAGCGGTCCATTTTTCCCTGATTTTTCGTTGCGTAGCCCCACTATGCGCCTCAAAATCATGAAAAACTGACCTCGCTCTCCCACATTTTCGCTTCGCTTCCCCTCAGTCCGACAGGCTGATAGCAGGCGGAGGCCCGCCGCGTCCCGGCCTGTCATTGTTCAGTGAGCGGCGGGGAAATCCATGTCCCTGTGCGCCGCTCCGGCGAATCCCAATTGCCGCCAGGCCTCATAGACCACCACCGCCGCTGCGTTGGACAGGTTGAGGCTGCGGCTGCCCGGCCTCATCGGCAGGCGCAACACCTGCTCCGGCGGCAGACCGTCCAGCAGCGCCGGCGGCAGCCCACGGGTCTCCGGCCCGAACAGCAATGCGTCCCATGCCTTGAATCGTACCTCGCTGTAGAGGTGTTTCCCGCGGGTGGACAAGGCCAACAGACGCGGTGGATTCACCGCTTTGATAAACTCCTCCAGCCCCGCGTGCTGCCGGACCGTGGCCCACTCGTGGTAATCCAGGCCGGCACGGCGCAACCTGGTGTCGTCCATGGTGAAGCCCAGCGGCTGGATCAGGTGCAGATGGGCACCGGTATTGGCGCAGAGGCGGATGACATTACCCGTGTTGGGTGGGATCTCGGGCTCGTACAGAACGACGTGGAACATCAGATGAACAACCGGCTGGCCGTGGATTTCTGCGGCATGAAATTCGATTCGCCCATCGTGCTGCTGTCCGGCTGCGTGGGCTTCGGCGAAGAGTACACGCGGGTGGAGGGCTACTCCAATCGTGACGTGGGCGCCATCTGCCTCAAGGGCACCACCGCGGAGCCGCGGCCTGGCAACCCGCCGCACCGGGTCTACGAGACACCCGGCGGCATGCTCAATTCCATCGGCTTGCAGAATCCCGGTGTGGACTATGTGGTGGACCATATCCTGCCCGGCCTGGATTTCGATGAAACCCGTTTCATCGCCAACGTCTCCGGCTCCACCATCGAGGAATACGTGCGCGTGGCCGAGCGTTTCGACGACTCGCCCATCGACGCCATCGAGATCAATATTTCCTGCCCCAACGTCAAGGAGGGCGGCGCCGCCTTCGGCAACGACCCGGACGTCTCGGCCCGCGTGGTGGAGGCGGTGCGCAAGGTCACCCGCAAGCCGCTCATCACCAAGCTTTCCCCCAACCAGACCGACATCGCCGAAAACGCCCGCCGCTGCATCGAGGCCGGGACCGACGCCCTGGCGGTGATCAACACCCTGATGGGCATGGCGGTGGACATCGAAAGCCGCTCGCCGGTGCTGGGCAACAACCAGGGCGGCCTGTCCGGCCCGGCGATCAAGCCGGTGGCCGTGCTCAAGGTGCACCAGGTCTACCAGGTGGCGCGGGATCACGGCATTCCCATCATCGGCCAGGGCGGCATCGAATCGGCCGAGGACGCGCTGGAATTCATCATCGCCGGCGCCAGCGCGGTGGGCGTGGGCACCGCCCTGTTCTACGATCCCCATGTCTGCCGCAAGATCAACGCCGGCATCGACGCCTACCTGGCCCGCCACGGCATCGAGGAACTGGCCCAGCTCACCGGCACACTGACGCTGAATTCCGGGGTCAGTGCCTGTGATGTCTGCGGCGAAGACTGAACACCTGAACCCACGGATTCAGGAGCCTACGAACAAGCATGGCCCAATCGAAGCAACCCTCCATCGCCGCCTTTCTCGAAGCCGGTGGCGCCCATGCCCGCTTCTTCGACATGGGCCGCCGCGTCCAGCCCCTGAAACGGGAGGAATTCGAGGAATTCGAAACCGGCACCGCACCCTGGCCCCGCCCGCTGTTGCAGCAGGCCTGGTTCGGCATTCTGTTCTGGCCCAGGGAGGACCCGCAGGCCCATTACATCTGGTTCCTCAAGCTGCCCCTGGATGAACAGGGCCTGCTCAACCTGGCTGCCCGCGACGATTTTCTCCAGCGCCTGACCGAGGGCCTGGGCAAACGCAAGGCCACCGAGGGTGGCGTGGAGATGGATGGCGCCTTCCGTGACAGCCCCTACGCTTTCCGTCCCAAGGAGGAACGCATGGCCGTGTTCCACGCCAAGGCCACCCGTGCCCTGGAGGCTCCGCCGTCACGTTTCTACGAACACGCCCGTGAATACTTCTCCGGTCGTCCCGGATGGGACCAGTGGTCCTTTGTGGGCTACCAGGGCATCGCCGACATGGCCTCGCGCCTGGATCAGGACGGCAATGAAACCCTGTTGGCCGACGCCCTGCTGCATCTGCCCCAACAGCCCCTGGCGGCCCTCTGCTCCTGCCTGGAGAACGAACGCATCAGTGCCCGTCTGGCCCAACCCCTGGCCCTGATTCTGGAGGATGCGGACGCCGATCTCACCGCCAGCCTCATCCGCGGCCTGTCCAACAGCAGTGCGGAGACGGTGCGCAGGAATGCCTTGACCGCCGCCCTGGAAGGCCCGCACGGCAGGCAGGCGGAGGTGTTGGCCTCCATCGTCAGCCGCGCCTGGGATGCGCTGGAGGACGGGCGGCTGCGGGGGCTGTTCCTCGAACGGCTGGCGGAAAACAGCCTCGGCCAGGAGTATTTCAACCAGGCCATGGCCGATCTGCTCTTCATCCCCGGCATGCGCGAGCGGCTGTTGCAATCCCTGCGCGATCCCGGCCGTTCCACGGCCCTGAGCCGGGCGGTGGGGGCGTTGTTTGCCGCCGTTACGGACACCTGAACCTTGGAGAACACACGATGAAAGCCAATATCGTCTGGCAAGGCAAGATGAAATTCGTGGGCACCGCCCCTTCCGGCCATCCGGTGGAGATGGACGCACCGCCGGCGGTGGGCGGGGAGGATTCGGCCAGCCGCCCCAAGGAACTGCTGCTGGACAGTCTGGCCGGTTGCACCGCCATGGACGTCATCTCCATCCTGCGCAAGATGCAGGTGGAGCCGGAGGCGTTCCGCGTGGAGGTGATCGGTGAACTGACCGACGAACACCCCATCGTCTTCACCCACTTCCACATCAAATACATCGTCAAGGGCGACGTGCCCGAGGCCAAGCTGAAGAAGGCCATCCAATTGTCACAGGAGCGCTATTGCGGGGTCAGCGCCATGTTCCGGCGGTTCGCCCAGGTGGACTACGAGTACGTCTTCGAGTGAGCGGCGGGGTCAGAGGTTCCTCAGCCCTCGACCACTTCCAGCCGCAGGCGCTCCGGCGGCAGGCGTTCGCCCAGCCGGGCGCGGGCGGTTCCGGTCAGCTCGGCCGGGCCGGCCACGTAGACGTTGTATTCGGCCACGTCCGCATAGCCGTCCAGCACTCGTTCCAGGGCGGAAGACAGGGCGGCGGTGCCGTCCACGGTGTCGGCCTGGTAGCTGAAGTTGTCCAGCGCGTCCCGCCAGGAGCGGCACAGTGAATTCAGGTAATGGCCATGCCGCCCGCTGTCGAGCCAGTGGAGATGGAAGGAGGCGGCGTTGTCCAGGGCGATGGCGTGCTCCACCAGGCTCTTGATGGAGGCGAAGCCACAGTCGCCGGCGATGAACAGCACATCGCGCGTGGAATCGTCGCGGAAGACGAAATCCCCCTCCGGACCGGTGATGGTGACCATCTCGTTACGCTGCAGGCGGTCGAAGACGGCGGCCGAGAATTCGTCGCCCTCGCGTCTGGGCACGTGGAAGAGGAGATTGCGTCCGTCGCAGGGGCAGCTGGCGATGGGCAGGCTGGCCGACAGCCGCTCGTCGATGGTCAGGGTGGCGCGCTGGCCGGCCATGAAGCGCAGGTTCTGGGTGCGTGGGGTCTGGATGTGCAGCTCCACCAGGTCCGGGGCGAGGCGCCGGATCGCCTTGGCGGTGGCACGGATCTGTTGATAGGGCAGGTCCCCGGTGTGGCGTACCTCGGGGGCCTCCAGCACCAGGTCGGTGACCGGGGTGTTGGAACACATGAGGATATAGCCGAGGGACTTTTCCCGCTCACTGAGCACATAGTCGTGATTGCGGGTCTTCCTCACCTCGCCGGAGACCACCCGCGCCTTGCAGCTGCCGCAATTGCCGCTGGTGCAGCCGTAGTGGAGGTTCATGCCCGCCTGCAGGGCGGCGTCCAGGATGGTGTCGGCACCCTCGGCGAAGAATTCGTGGCCGGAGGGGATGATCTTGATATGGGCTGCCATGATTCTCAAAAACGTGTCTTTGACCACCAGCCGGGCGATGCCGTCGGCCTCCTGGGATATCTGCTCCGATTCCTCCAGCAGCCATTTCTCCAGGTCGGCCAGTTCCCGCTCTAATCCGGCGCCGGCACGCACACGGATCTCTCCCAGGCGCTGCTGCATCCCCTCCAGCACCTTTTCCAGCTGATGGAGGCGGGCCTGGCTGCCGGTGAGGGCGGTGCTGAGGCCATGCAGGCGTTCCAGTAACACCTCCGGCACCGGCAGGTAGCTGGTATCGCCGACCCGTTTCCCCGGCTTGGCCTTGGCCTTGATGCGCTCGACCCGCTCCAGGGCCTCGTCGCCCTTCATCCGCACGTTGGGGTAGACGCGCAGCAGGTCGGTCATGCGAACCGCCCCCTCGAAGGTCTCCAGGGCACCGGAGCGGATCTTCTTCTGAATCTCGCCACGGGTGACACCGGCCAGGCGGGCGGCACGGGACAGGCTCAACAGTTGCGGCATGGAGTGCTCCTTCGTGTATGACGTTGACACAGTGGCCCGGGGCGGGTCCCACGGAAAGTGTGGGGTATGCCGTCCGGTCGGTGGCTCCGGTTTCAGGTTCAGTTAAGTTTGCGTCGTTATTCTTCAACCCACATTTCCCGCCAGGGGCGCAAGGAGCCTGTCGGACTCAGGGGGATCGTAGCGAAAAAGTGGGACAGCGAGGATGA
>CAYPEH010000014.1:0-31266 GCA_964409585.1 uncultured Chromatiales bacterium
CGGCCGAAGGAAAACGTTCTGGAACCGGGGCGCGGCGTCCGCTCCCGCACCCGGCATGCGCACACCGTGTCACGGCCGCCATTATCATGATTTTGAGGAACATGGTGGGAACTATGTGACGAAAAATCAGGGGAAATCAGACCGCTGCCCCGCTTTTGCAGCCGATTCAGCCCAAGTCCGACAGGCTCTTAAGATTCACTTCATCCTCGCGCCATAGAATTCCCCCCGACTCGCACATGAACCCGTGGGTTCAGAAAAGATGCAGAGCACAAAGTAACAGAGGGGAGAGACACGATGCGCACCATGACGTTCCTGCTTGGCCTGTTGCCACTGATTGCCAACGGCGACGATGGCGGCTGGCTGAAAAAAGACCGGGCGGCATCCCGGCCCGATTTCACGGCCGTCAAGGCAGAGTTCTACCGGGAGGCCTGCGGCGCCTGCCACTTCGCCTATCAGCCGGGTCTGCTGCCGGCCCGTTCATGGCAGGCATTGCTGAAAGGCATGCAGAACCATTTCGGTGAAACCATAGGGCTGGATCCCGAACTGACACGCAAACTGTCCCGCTATCTGAGCCTCAATGCCGCCGACCGGTCCGGTTTCCGCCGTTCGATCAAGATTGCCACCGCCATCACCGGAGACGACATCCCCCTGCGGGTTTCCGAGACCCCCTATTTCCTGCATGAACATCGCGAACTGAACCGGGGACAGGGGGACAGGGTGAAGCTCAGCGCCTGCCCCGACTGTCACACCCGCGCCGGGGAGGGGTTTTACAACGAGAAGGAAATCAGACTTCCGCTCACCAGCCTGGAAGACCCGGAGCATTGATGCAGCGGCGCCCATGAACGCCACGCCGGCCGGAACCCGGCAAGCTCAGATATCCGGCACGGCGTGCATCATGGATCGCTGGCGCACGAAATCAGGAAAGTCCGGATTGACCCAGCCCGGCCGGCCAAGGCTGCTCTCAGGAGGCCGCAGACGTGAGATATAGTCCATCACCGCCATCACGTCCCTGGGTGAAAAACTCTTGATCTGTTTGACCATCTCCGGGTCCGCATTGCGCCGCTTGCCGGTACGGATCCACTCGAACTGCCGGATCAGGTAGTTGTAATGCTGTCCCTGTAGCTTGGGAATGTGGTCCTCGCTGTTGCCGCCACCATTTTCCCCATGACAGTCGACGCAGTATTTCTTGTACAGGCGCTCACCATGGGCCAGATCGTGCCCCGGCCCCTTGCCATTGAAGGGCGTCATGGGGAGCCTGGAGATATAGGCAGCCACATCGGCGATCTCCTGGGGTCCGCCCAGCATATTCGGCATGGTGAAAGGATACATGGTGGGATTGTCGCGGTTGCGCGCGCGGATATCGGCCAACTGTTTGATCAGCACCGTCTCCAGCTGGCCGGCGATCTGCGGATAATAGCCGTCTTCCGTGCCCCAACCTTCCGGTGTATGACATACCGCGCAGGTCATATATACCCGCCGCCCATTACCTAGGTTTGGGGTCAGTTTTAATACTTCAGCATATTCTGCCGCGGCAACCGACTGGTCGGTGGCCAGCGCCGGTGTGGTGGCGGCGAGCATCAGAGCCAATATACCCGCCAACTGGAACGTCTTGTTTCTCATTTAATCCTCCGAGCAAAAATTATTTTTGCATCAGATAGTTATACTCATTCTCGGGAGCATTCGACCCTATCCGCATGCGGTCCTTCCCCGAGTAAATTCCTGCCATTTCCCCTGACTCTTTTCATAGCATCAAAAGCCCTGAAAACCCCTTTGATTTAAATCAAGGAGGTTTCAACCCCACAGTTCCGACTATTGTGCGGTCCGTCTCATACCCACTTTGGATGAGGTCGTGGCAAAAACGAGCAGTCTAGCGTAACTGATTTACGCTCCAAACCATTCCTGTCTGGAAAAGGCAATGAGTGCAATTGCGGGGGAAGGTTTATGAATATCAGCGGGATCGTCGTCCACGCGCGTCAGGAAAGCCGTGAGGAGGTGGCGGAAAGACTCGCCTCCATGCCTGGCGTGGAAGTCCATGCCGTGGACCCTTCCGGCAAGATCGTGGTCACGGCCGAGGACACCGATTCGGATACCGAGGTCAACCTGATCACGGATTTTCACCACATTCCCGGAGTGCTGTCCGCCAGCATGGTATTCCACCACTTCGAGGATGAGGTCGAGAACCGCACCGATTCCATGCAGGAAGATCTCGCCGAACGGATTCTCAACGAGGCGCCCGACCTTGGACGTCTTTCTTAAGGGCGAAGGCCTGAATGACCGCTGCCAGATATCGCGGGGGAGTTCTGGGGGGAATCTGCCTCGTTTCCATCTTGCAGCAGCCCATCCGGTTTTTTTGCCTTACATACCCAGGGCAGTCAGCTGTCCAAACATAAGCAACGCGGAGGGATGAATGATGGAGTTGACTCGTAGAAACTTCATAAAAATCTCCGCTGCTTCCGCCACCGCGGCAGCAGCGGGCGTACAGTTTACTCCGGGCACCGCACTGGCGGCCGCACCGGATGAAGGAGTACGGTGGGACAAGGCGGCATGCCGTTTCTGCGGCACCGGCTGCTCCGTCCTGCTGGGCGTCAAGGATGGCCGGGTGGTGGCCACCCAGGGCGACCCGGATGCACCGGTCAACCGGGGCCTGAACTGCATCAAGGGCTACTTCCTGTCCAAGATCATGTACGGCGCCGACCGGGTGACCAAACCCATGCTGCGCATGAAGAACGGCAAGTATGCCAAAGACGGCAAATTCACCCCGGTCTCCTGGGACACGGCCTTCAAGGTCATGGCCGAGAAGTACAAAGAGGCCATCAAGAAAAAGGGGCCGACCTCGGTCGCCATGTTCGGCTCCGGCCAGTGGACCCTCTGGGAGGGATATGCCGCCGCCAAGTTCATGAAGGCCGGCCTGCGCTCCAACAACATCGACCCCAACGCCCGGCACTGCATGGCGTCCGCCGTGGCCGCCTTCGTCCGTGGCTTCGGTATCGACGAGCCCATGGGCTGCTATGACGACCTGGAAAAGGCCGACGTGTTCGTCCTGTGGGGCGCCAACATGGCGGAGATGCACCCGATCCTCTGGTCGCGTCTGACCGACACGGTGCTGGCTCGTGGCGCCAAGGTCTATAACCTGTCCACCTATAGCAACCGCTGCTCGGAACTGGCCGAGGAGGAACTCATCTTCACTCCCCAGACCGACCTGGCGATCGCCAACTGCATTGCCAACTACATCATCCAGTCCGGCAGCGTGAACAAGGACTTCGTCGCCAAGCACGTCAACTTCCGCCTGGCCAACACCGATATCGGTTACGGCCTGCGCCCCGAACATCCGCTGGAAGTGAAGGCGAAGAACAACAAGACGCGCAAGGCCACCATCGGCTCCAAGCCCATCAGCTTCGAGGAATACGCCAAATCCGTGGCGCCCTACACTTTCGAGTACACCGCCAAGCTGTCCGGCGTGCCGGCCGAGAAACTGGAAAAGCTGGCCAAGGTGTTCGCCGATCCCAAGCTGAACGTGGTCTCCTACTGGACCATGGGCATGAACCAGCACACCCGCGGTTCCTGGATGAACGGTCTGGTCTACAACATCCATCTGCTGACCGGCAAGATCTCCAAACCCGGCTGCGGCCCGTTCTCCCTGACTGGCCAGCCCTCGGCCTGCGGCACCGCCCGCGAGGTGGGCACCTTCGCCCACCGTCTGCCCGCCGACCTGGTGGTCATGAAGGAACCGCACCGCAAATACGCGGAGAAGATCTGGAAGCTGCCCGACGGGCACATTCCGGCCAAGCCCGGCACCCATGCGGTGGCCATGATGCGCGCCCTGGAGGACAAGAAGGTCAACGTGCTGTGGGTGCAGTGCGCCAACCCCTTCCAGGATTATGCCAACCTCAACCACTGGCTGAAGGCCGCGCGTGATCCGGAGAACTTCGTCATCAACACCGACCCCTATCCCACCGTCTCCGCGCAGGCCGCCGACCTGGTGTTGCCCACCGCCATGTGGGCGGAGAAGGAAGGCGCCTACGGTAATGCCGAGCGCCGCACCCAGTTCTGGCGCCAGCAAGTGAAGGCGCCGGGTGAGGCCAAGTCCGACCTGTGGCAGATCGTGGAATTCTCCAAATATCTCAAGACCGACGATGTCTGGCCCGAGGAGCAGCTGGCGAAGAAACCCGAGTACCGGGGCAAGACCCTGTACGAGGTGCTGTTCGCCAATGGCTTCATCGACAAGTTCCCGAAACAGGAGGTCAAGGACGATCGCGGCAACGTCTACGACAACGACGAGATGGAGCATTTCGGCTACTACATCCAGAAGGGCCTGTTCGAGGAATACCGGCTGTTCAACACCGCCGAGGGGCGGCCGAAGAAGGGCCACGAGATGGCCCCCTTCGACGATTACCACAAGGTCCGCGGCATGCGCTGGCCGGTGATCAACGGCAAGGAGACCCTGTGGCGTTTCCGCGAGGGCTACGACCCGCACGTGCCGAAGGGCGAGGGGGTGCGTTTCTATGGCAAACCCGACGGCAAGGCCTGGATCATCTCCGCTCCCTACGAGCCGCCGGCGGAGAGCCCGGATGCCGAATACGATCTGTGGCTGTGCACGGGCCGCGTGCTGGAACACTGGCACTCCGGCTCCATGACGCGGCGCGTACCGGAGCTGTACCGCGCCTTCCCGGACGCCGTGATGTGGATGCATCCCAACGACGCCAAGAAACGCGGCCTCAAGCGTGGAGACATGGTGAAGATCATCTCCCGCCGCGGCGAGGTCACCATCCGCGTTGAAACCCGCGGCCGTAACAAGGTCCCCGAGGGCCTGATTTTCGTGCCCTGGTTCGACGCCGGCGTACTGATCAACAAGGTGACACTGGATGCCACCTGCCCGATCTCGAAAGAGACCGACTACAAGAAGTGCGCCGTAAAGGTGGTCAAGGCCTAGCAGCCGCTGGGGCGGCCGCCTTGGCCGCCCCGGGGCCCGCAAACGGCTGAGAGTCGACAATGGCAACTGAACGCAAAACCGGCACCGACCTGAACCGGCGCAAGTTCCTCACCAACGCCGCGCAGAGCGCCTGCGCAGTGAGTCTCGGGGGGCTTCTGCTGGGACTGCACGCCAACAGCGCGAAAGCACTGCCGGCCGAGGTGCTACGTCCACCGGGTGTGATCAGCGAAGAGGATTTCCTCTCCAAATGCACCCGCTGTGGTCTCTGCGTGCGGGATTGCCCCTACCACATGCTCTATCTCGGTGAAGTGGGCGACGCGGTGGCCTTGGGCACGCCGTATTTCATCGCCCGCAAGGCGGGTTGCGAGATGTGCGAGGACATCCCCTGCGTCAAGGCCTGCCCGACGGGGGCGCTGGACCCTGGGCTCACCAACATCGACGATGCCCGCATGGGACTCGCCGTACTGGTGGACCAGGAGACCTGTATCGCCTTCCACGGATTGCGCTGTGAGGTGTGCTACCGGATCTGTCCGGTAATCGACAAGGCCATCACCCTGGAACGGCGCCACAACGTCCGCTCCGGAGTGCATGCCCTGTTCATTCCCATCGTGCACTCGGATGCCTGCACCGGCTGCGGAAAATGCGAGGAAGCCTGCATTCTCCCAAAGGCCGCCATCAAGGTCCTGCCCGAGCACCTGGCAAAGGGTGCCCATGGCGAGCACTATCGTCTTGGCTGGAAAGAGAAGGAAAAGGCCGGTGGCTCACTGGTCACCCCGGACATCGAGCATAAGTACAACCTGCCCGAGGGCGTGGAGTACGAGCACGGTGGTCGCGGGCTGATCGAGAAGCCCTCGGATCCCCCCTTCGGTTCCAACGCCCTGGACGCCCTCAACAAGGGGGGGTTCTGATGGTGACCAAGGCGGAAACGGTGGCAAACGTGCATAACGACTCTCATGCCAACAAGCGGAGCCTCTGGGCTGCCAACAAGTGGTTGTTCCTGCGCCGCCTGTCGCAATTGTTCATTCTCTGTCTGTTCCTCATCGGGCCGTGGTACGGCGTGTGGATCATCAAAGGCAATCTGTCCGGCAGCCTGCTGCTGGAAACGGTGCCGATGACCGATCCGCTGCTCGCCGTACAGATCCTGGCTGCCAGCGGCAGCCTGGCCGGCACGGCCCTGATCGGCACCCTCCTCGTCGCCGGCTTCTATGCCCTCGTCGGCGGCCGGGTGTTCTGTTCCTGGGTGTGCCCTATCAACCCGGTCACCGACCTGGCCAACTGGCTGCGCCGCAAGCTCCGGCTGCGCGGCGGAGCCAAACTCACACGCAGCCTGCGTTACTGGGTGTTGGCCATGGTGCTGGTGACCTCGGCGTTGACCGGGTCGATCGTATGGGAATACGCCAATCCCGTCTCGATCCTGCACCGGGAACTGTTCTTCGGTCTGGGACTGGGCTGGACGGTGATCCTGGGTATCTTCCTGTTCGACCTCATCGTGGCCGATCGGGGTTGGTGCTCACACATCTGCCCCATGGGCGCGCTGTACGGCCTGGTCGGCAGCTACAGCCCGCTGAGGATCCGCTCGGAGAAGGACAAATGCGATGACTGCGGCGACTGCTATTACGTCTGTCCGGAACCACAGGTCATCACCCCGACACTCAAGGGAAATGACGTCACCATTCTGGCCAAAGAGTGCACCAACTGCGGACGCTGCATCGACCGTTGTCCCCAGGACGTGTTCCACTTCGGCCTGCGACGTTCAAAACCATGAGACGGGGCCCCGAATCAGGAGTACACATCATGAAGAAACTCGCATTTTCACTGCTTTCCGCCGCCGTCACCCTCGGTACCACCGGTACCGCGCTGGCGGCAGACGATATCATCGCCACCATCCGCGGCAAGGACTTGTTCGAGCCCGAGGTCGCCGCCGCCCCCAAACATTACATGGGCGGCAAACCCGGCAAGCAGAAAGTCTACGGGCGCGCCTGGCACAATGCGCCACCGCAGGTCCCGCACTCGCTGGAAAACATGGTCATGACCCCCAAGAAGAATACCTGCCTTGAGTGTCATGACCGGGAGACCTACGAGATGGCCGAGGCGCCGCTGATGGGAGAATCCCATTACCGCGACCGCCAGGGCAATGAGCTCGAGACGATGTACAAGGGCCGCTACAACTGCGTGCAATGCCACGTACCGCAGGTGGATGCCCCCCCGTTGGTGAAGAACACCTTCAAGGGCACCAAGTACGTCAAGACCGAGCACAAGGCCGCACCGAAGAAGAAGGAAGACGATCTGTTCTGATCCGCAACCGGCGGTATCGTCACTGTCGAAGGGGAAAGCCATGGGGCTTTCCCCTTTTTTTTACTGCATCTGCCTGACCAGACGGGCTACACTGATTACTGAACCACGAAGGATTCCTCATGCCCTTCCGTATAATCATCGCATTGTCCGTCTCCCTGTTCCTTGGCAGCACAGCCACAGCGGAAACGGCAGACAGCAGACAGGATCGTTTTCTGAGCGAGGCCTTTGGCAGCGCGACCCCTGACATGCAGGTGAAGAAGAAGGCCAAACCGGAGGGGGCACCCACAGCGGCCACCACAGGCAGGACGACCAGGAACAAGGCGGAATTCTATCCAGATGCCTTGGGGACGCGAAAACAGGAAAGTACCGCAGACGAGACCACAACGGCTTCCTCCAGAAAAGCCACGGATAAACACGACAAGGAACCCCGGAGATACAGGAACGGCTATGAGCGGCTCTACCCCTGGTGAGCCTCCCCTTTCCGACCGCACACCGCCGGGTTAATACCGGGAACAGCGTTTCCATGCAGGTTGGCGATTGAACCGATGACCTGCGTCCCGCCTTACTAACCAAGAGCCTGAACAAAGCCGCATTCAGAGTGCCCCGCAAGCCCCGGATCAAGACACGGTCCGCAGGCAATGGCGCGCCCTTGGCAGGGGCCGCAACACCGAACCGACGCTTACAGGGCGCTCCCTTTGGGCGGGCCGCTGGGCGTGGCCCGGCTTAGCAAGGCAAAAATGATGTAGATCAAACCCTCCAGGTGGACACCCGCCAGACAATACCGCATTGAATAATTCAATGTGGCGCTCATTGACGCCCGTCGAGATCGAGGAAGCACCATGTATCGACGTAATCCTGTGCTGGGGATACTCACCCTGCTGATCGCCCTGCCCTTGTGGACGGGCACCGCCCAGGCCGCCAAGGTGACACTGGACCCGTCCAACTGGAACCATCCGGACGGGGCGAGCTGCATCAAGTGCCACAAGAAGTCTTCCACCGGGCTGTACGAACAATGGCACGGCAGCGCCCACGCCAAGGCCAAGGTCAACTGCATGGACTGCCATCAGGCCAAGCCTGAGGATCCCGATGCCTTCGAACACAAGGGCAACATAATCTCCGTCATCGTTTCCCCCAAGGACTGTTCCCGCTGCCATCCCAAGGAATACAAGCAGCAGCAGGGTTCCACCCATGCCGAGGCCGCCCTGTTGATCAAGGAACACACCCAACTGACCAAGGACGTGGTCGGCGATGCCGTGCTCGTCGCCGGTTGCGCCCAGTGCCATGGTTCCGAGGTCAAGGTGAATGGTGACGGCACCCTGGACCCGGACACCTGGCCCAACACCGGCATCGGCCGCATCAATCCGGATGGCAGCCGCGGTTCCTGCTCTTCCTGCCATGGGCGCCATTCCTTCTCCAAGGCCCAGGCGCGTGAACCGGCCGCCTGTTCCCGGTGCCACAACGGGCCGGATTCCCCGGACAAAGAGATCTATGACGACTCCAAACACGGCATGATCTATGTCGCCAAGCACGATCAACTGAACATGGACGGCGACAGCTGGGCAGCCGGCGTGGATTACACCGCGGCCCCCACCTGCGTTACCTGCCACATGGGTGCGACCTCCGGGTTGAAGTCCACCCACAATGTATCCATGCGTAACGTCTGGAACCTGAACATGCCCGTCTCGGAACGGCAGTATCTGGTGATCTTCGAGGACGGCGTGATGATGGACATGCCGGCCACGCAGAAACCACCCAAGAAGGGTGAAACGATAGAACGGCACGATGGAACCACAGGTGTCGTCAAGGCGGTCGCCGGTCCGGAACGCCGGCGCAAGGCCATGATGAAGGTCTGCGTAGAGTGTCACGGCAAACCCTTCGTGCAGGGCTTCATGCGCCAGTTCGACAACGTGGTCAAACTCTACAATGACAAGTTCGGCCGCCCCGCCAGCGACATCATGCGCGACCTGTATGACGAGGGGCACCTGACCAAGACACCATTCGACGAGCCCATCGAATTCACCTACTGGGAGCTGTATCACGACGAGGGCGCCCGTGCCCGTCACGGTGCATCCATGGCCAGCCCCAACCACACCTGGTGGGAGGGCATGTATCTGGTCACCCGCAACTTTTACTCCAAGTTCCTGCCGCAGGTGCTGGAGGTGGCCGGTGAGGAGGCGGGCAACGCCATCATCGAACGCCATGTGAAATCCCGCGAAGCGCACAAGTGGTTGAGCAATCCGGATCGTGACGAAAAGATCCTGCGCGGCTGGTTGAGGACCCACCATGGGGAGCGTAAGTGATGAACGGGAAGTCCAGTAAAAACCCGCGCGACTGGAAACGACCACTTGGCTTCATCGCCGGCGGCCTGGTGCTCGGCGTGGCGCTGATGCAGTTCCTGATCGCCTTCGACCACTACACCAGTACCGACGAGTTCTGCACCACTTGTCACTCCATGAGCTACCCGTTCGAGGAATACAGCCAATCCATACACCGCAACTCCCGTTCGGGTGTGCGCGCCCAGTGCGGTGACTGCCATGTCTCCGAGGGCGTATTCGCCGCCACTTGGGACCACTTCATGGGCTACCAGGATCTGATGGCACAACTGTTCGGGCCCAAGTACGACGATCCGGTGGTGTTCGAGCTGCACCGGCCGGAAATGGCCTTCAAGGCGCGCCGGTGGTTCAAGGAACGTAATTCGGCCACCTGCCGGCGCTGCCATGTCCAGGAAGCCATCGTCGGCAGCCGCCCGCGGGTAGCCGAGATCCACATGGAAGACGCCAAGGGCAAGTCCTGCATCGAATGCCACTACAACCTGGTGCACCGCAAGGTACCGGATGAGAAGGTGTTCAAACGCGACAAGTGGAATGAAATGATCGAGAAGGAATTCGATCTGGCGCCGGGGACGGCCGCCAGGATGCTCGCCGATCACTGACCGGTCGGCACGAAATGAAAAAGGGGCCGTGCAGTGTTATTTGCACGGCCCCTTTTTCGTGTCTCCTAAATCCTGCAAGTAGTTTGGGCACCGAAGGCGTCGAGCAGGCTATCGGGCAATGCGGCAAGCCGATTTCGGCGCAGGCGTAGCCGCACTGCATCGGGCACGAACTCGATGAAGCCAACGCCGCATAGGGGCCTGACTCGGCGACCCAATACCAAACCACTTGCAGGATCAATATTAACCCGGCGACCAAGTAGATCGCCGGGTTAACAGTAGGTTTCAGGCGATCCTGATCGCCCGTACCGGGCAAGGCTTCACGCAGGCACCGCAACCGTTACAGAGCCCGGTATCCAGATGCGGGTGCGCCACCCCACCCGCTTTCAGTTCAAAACGGATGGCGCGCCATTCACACCATTCGCCACAGGTACGGCAAACCACCGCTCGATACGCAAGGCATTCGGAACCGATACTGGCACGGTAGGACCAGGGTTCGGCATCCTCACTGTCGCGTTGCAATGCACGCGGCTTGCAAGCCCGCAGGCAATCGCCGCAGAAGGTGCACTCACCACGGCTGAAATCCAAGGTCGGATAACCGCCATCCCCCGTGACCACGATCTTCTCCGGACAGGCAGGGGCACAGTCCATGCAGCGGGTACAGACTTCGCTGAACCGCTCCTCGTCCAGAGCCCAGGGTGGACGCAGAGGCGTGTTTTCCTGTGGCTTGAGGCGGCCACGGAGAAAACTGCGGCGAGACAGGTCGGTAGTCATTGCAATGGGGATTCAACAGGCTCGGCGTGCCCGCAACCTGTCCAGATCGGGAATATGGATGCTGCGTCGGTCCACACGGATGATTTCCTGGTGTTCCAGCCGGCTGAGGGCACGGGAAAAGGTTTCGGGAGTGATATTGAGTATGGAGGCAATCATGGACTTGCTGACCTGCGGCTGCAACACCCATCCCGCGGAGACGAATTTACAGCGGAAATGGGACTTGGCCCCATGCTGAACTCACGGACTCAGGTACAACATACGTAGTCCCACCAACGCCAGGAACATGGCAAATACGCGCCGCAGCACCGGGACCGGCAGGCGATGGGCCAGACGCGCCCCAAGCGGCGCGGACAGTACACTGGCTGCGGCGATACCCGCCCAGGAGGGCCAATGGACATAGCCGCTGCTGGCCGTCGGCAGCATGGGCTGATGCCAGCCCGCGACGATGAAGCCAAGCATCCCGGCCAGTGCAATGGGCAGACCACAGGCAGCGGACGTGGCTACCGCATGGCGCATGGAAACGCCGCACCAGCTGAGCAGGGGTACCGTCAGCGTACCGCCACCGATACCGGCCACCGCCGAAATGATCCCGATTCCCATGCCATAGCCACCGAGCCCAAGGGTTCCGGGCAGGGTGTGTCTTGCCTGCGCACGCACCGCCCAAGCCATCTGTGCGGCCACCGCCAGTTCGAACAGACCAAAGAACACACGCAGGCCGGAAGATGGCAGCAGATCGGCCAGCCAGGAACCCAGCCAGGCACCGGACACGAGACCGGGGGTCAGGCGCAGCATGGTTCCCCAATCCACCGCCTGGTGGCGGTGGTGGGCGTAAATGGAGGACAGGGAAGTGGCGGCGATGGTGGCCAATGAGGTACCGACGGCCAGATGCATGTAGACGCCTTCGTCCACCCCCATGGCAACGAAGATCATGGCCAGGGCGGGAACCACGATCAGTCCGCCACCGACACCCAGCAGTCCGGCCAGCAGACCGGTGAACGCCCCCACCAGCAGATAGAACGGCAACCACTCCATATCAGGCAACATGAAGATCAGGCATGGTGCCCCGCATCGGGATGGAGGGTAGTAAAAACAGACTCCCAGCCCACATTTCTCACCGGGGATCGCATTCCTGACGCAAGACATGTACGACTGGGCGCCAGGCTGGAGCCGAGTTCGTGGCCATGGCTACGAGTTCGGCGGAGCCCAAGCCTGCGGGGACAAGACAGGGGCGTGACAGGCAGTCGGCATGAGCAGAGTGTCATCGGGGTACCGGTGTCCAACAAAAATGCTCTTATCAAACAACGACTGGCTTCCCAGCCGCCTGCCGCCCCGGCGAGAAATACGGGCCACGGTAGGCATCAGACCTGCTGGACGGAAACCGCATTCAGGCGCGCCTGCGCAACGGCCTCCCCGACACGATCCAGCAACGACTGGGCACTGTCACCAACCTGCCATTGCGTCACCCCCAAATGTACGCCATCGAATCGCTCTCCACCGACTTCCTTCAACAGCTTGTTGGCGAGAATCCAGGCATCCTGTCCAGTGGTCTCCGGCAACAACAGCAGAAAGTCCCCGGAATCCAGGCGCCCGACCATGTCCGCCCAGCGCAACTGATCCTTCAGCAAGCGGGAGACCGCCACCAGGGCCCATTCATTGTCCAGCGGCAATTCCAGGGAGAGGGTAATCAGCGACAGGGGGTTGCCATAGCGGCGGCTGCGGGAAACCAGCGGTTCCAGGGCAAACATCAGTGCCCGCTCATTCATCAGGCCGGTTTCACGATCCGTGGCGATATGCTGCCACAATTGGCGTGCAAAACGGCTGTCCTCCACGCCACTGCTGCACAGTTCACCCTGATCGAGAAACAGGCCGACCCGCAACCCCCGATGTTCCCCGCGGAGCTCGAAGACCATGCGCAACAGCCAGCGCTCGCGTCCGTCTTCTTCCGTCAAGTGCACCAGACCCTGCGCCTCGTCGTCCTCCGCAGGCGGCAGAATGGCACTGTGCAATTCTTCCTCCGCCGCTTCCGGTACAGCCGGCAAGCGGAACAGTTCCATGGCCGTGGGATTGACCCACCGCAGGCGTCCATCCCGATTCCACACCACCACCCCCAAGGGAGACTCTTCCAGGATGGCCAGGGTCAGGGCCTTGTTCAGTGCATCAGCCATACCCTTCCCCTTTCTTCTCTTTCCGTTCCCGTACCCCTTCCTGCATCGGTCCGGCGGCTGAAAGCTTTAACCCGCATTTCTCACCAGCTCGGCAGGCGGCTGGAAAGCCAGTCGTTGCTTGATAAGAGCATTTTTGTTGGACACCGCTACCCCGATGACACCCTGCCCATACCGCCTGCCTGTCACGCTCAGTACTCATCCGCACGGCGGGCATCGCCCCTGACCAGATCGGCGGGATAACGCTGCTCGTTGATCACGATCTTACGCCTGGCAGCCTCCACCAGATCGACGCCGAGCCTGTCCGCAATACGGATGAGGTAGATAAGGATATCCGCCAGTTCCATGGCCACCTGTTCACGCCTTTCCGGGTCCAGACTGGCGCTCTGTTCTGGCGTCAGCCATTGGAAGTGTTCCACCAGCTCCGCCGCCTCGGCGATCAGGGCCATGGACAGGTTCTTGGGGGTATGGAACTGATCCCAGTCCCGCAACGCGGCAAACTCAGCCAAGCGAACACGCAGTTGTTCCAGACTGTCACTCATCGGGCACTCCTCTGTGTAGGGAAGCTCTGAACAAGTACCGGGGGAAGGGGTGTACCCACATTCACGTAAGCCATTGATTTACATCCTTCCACCAATAGACAACCCCCGGAAGGGGACTCTGATCGAGGCGCGTAGCGACTTGATCAGAGTTTCCGTAGCGACCGATCCACCGTGGTCCGCAGCACCTGCATCAGCGCGCGGATATACTCCTCGGGGGAGGCGCCTTCCGTCGGCCGCAGGCGTTGCGGCCAGTGTTTGCCACGCCTGCGCAACAGGGGCTGGTGACGGCGGTGAAACGCCATCAGCCGCGGGTAATCGGGGTGCGGGCCCAGCCTGTGCCAGTGATGCAGGCAAAACACCTGTTCGAGGAAATGCTTCCTTCGGACCGGATCGGCCAGATCGCTTTCCTCCACCATCGGCACCAACGGCAACCCTTGACGGAACTGCTCGACGAACAGGCCATCCCGGTAGGACAGCAGCCGCCCCCGACGGTCATACAGGGGCGTGCTGCCCTGCCCGCAACTGGGTGAGCGGCTCTTGCTCACCAGACCGCACACCTGATCCAGTTCTACCTGCAACTGGCGCGCATATCCGGTCAGGACGCCGGTGACATCCAGGCCCGCATCTTCCACACCGAGCGCCCGCACATCTCCATCCTGGCGGGTCAGGCGGACCGGGGGCCGTGGCACCCCCAGACCGGCACCGGCCTCCGGGCACAGGGGCAGGACCTCTCCCACCCGCACCAGCAGCCCGATGACACCAGCATCCCGCTTGTGGCCGCCGTCATAGCGCACCGGCTGACCCAACAGGCAGGCACTGACCGCGATCAGGGGGCGTTCAGAGCCTGTCGGACTCATGCCGCCCTCCCCAACAGCGGCACATCCGCCCGCTTGAACAGCGGGATCAGCACCAGACCGGCGACAAAACCTCCCAGATGCGCCCCCCAGGCCACCCCTCCCTGCCCACCACCGCCACTGGCGGCCAGGTTCAGGACCTGCAACAGGAACCAGAAACCCAATACCGCCACTGCGGGCAGGCGCACCACGCGGGTGAAGATACCAAGCGGGATCAGCACCAGCACCCGGGCATGGGGAAACAGCAGCAGGTAGGCACCGAGGACACCCGAAATGGCGCCACTGGCCCCCACCATGGGGATGGTGGAGCCGGGATCGGCCAGTGCCTCGGACAGGGCCGCCGTCACGCCGCAGAGGACATAGAAGACGACGAAGCGGACATGACCCATGCTGTCCTCCACATTGTTGCCGAAGATCCACAAGTAGAGCATGTTGCCAATCAGGTGCATCCAGCCACCGTGCAGAAACATGGATGTGAGCAAGGTCCAGGCGGGCGCGACCAGCTCCAGTTCATCCGCCAGGCGTGCATCGCCCAGCAGAGTTGCCGGGATCATGCCCAGGGACAACAGGATCTCGGCCTGCGCCTCCTCCCCCAGGCTCCATTGCCACAGGAAAACACAGATGCAGGTGACCAGGAACGCCACCGTCACCAGGGGCGGATGTTCCGTAGGATTGTCGTCATGCAACGGGATCAAGGCATGAACTCCTGTCATCGGGAATGGAGAGAGGATAACAAAGCGCCGCGGCCGTCCTGGCGAATGATGATTGTCAATCCGCCACAGCCGGGTCATCCCTATCATGGATAGGGAATGAACGGAGGCAGACTGTTCAATGGCCGGGGGAATCACCGGCCATTCCGCGCATACACCCATGACCGAACGCAATACCACCGCCTGATGCCTGACCCAAACCACTGGCGTGGCCGGGCACGCGATCTGGCCCTGCGCCATCCCTACCTGCTGATGCTGGCGCTGGCCGCCCTGGTCCTTTGGGCACTGCAACCCCTGCGAGAGGACATCGAGGCGCGCGACCGGCGCGGCTGGACACCATTGATGCAGGCCGCCCACAGCGGGGATCGCGCCGAAGTGGAGCGTCTGTTGGCAAAAGGCGCCCGCATCGACCGCCGGGACCCCTGCCGCTGGACGGCACTGATGCGTGCAGCGGCCAACGGCCATGTAGCCATCGTACGGCGCCTGCTGGCCCTGGGCGCCAAGGCCGAGGTCACGGACAAGGCCGGCTACAGCGCCGTGATGGTCGCTGCCGCCGGCGACCATCACGAAGTCATCCGTCTGCTGGCGGAACACGGAGCCGACCTGGACCGCCAGGACGATACACTGGCCTGGACTGCCCTGATCTGGGCCGCCAAGGAAGGTCACCTGGCGACGGCCCGGGTCTTACTGGAACTGGGCGCGGACCCGCAGCTCCGCGACACCGAGGGTCTGACCGCCCTCGATTGGGCAATCCGCAACGGCCATGCCGACATCGCGAGGCTCCTGGCCGCCACCACTCAGACGGACGACGACCACGCCCGGCCCCACGGACGCATTCCTGCCCCCACGCCCTGAGCACCGTTTGGGAAACTCTGATCAAGTCGCTGCGCACCTTGATCAGAGCCCCCTTTCGGGAGATTGCCTATTGGGGGAAGGGTGAAAATCAATGGCCTACGGGGCGGTAATACACCCCTTCCTCCAAACCCTCTTCCCCCGGTACTTGTTCAGAGCTTCCTTTGCAACCCGCGCGGCAAATTGCGCATGCGACTGCCGTAATCCGGCAACCACGCCCCCATTCCTGCCCCTGATTGTCAGCGCCCAGCGTCAGTCAAGGCCCGCTGTTCACTGACAAACTGCGCCACAACAGGCTTTCGGTGAATTGGCACACACCGTGCCTATATCCATCCAGGAAGTTCAATCGGCTTACGTGGTTATCGACGGGAAGACAAGTGCCATGTTTTTGCAGACCGACCAGATTCAGCACATGCGCGGCATCAAGGCAGATGCAAAAGCCCCACTGCCCCAGGTGGTCAAGGGCCGGCGCGAGCCCCTGTTCGGGCATCACTACCCCACCTCCTTCCTCCTAATGATGGTGGCCGAATGGGCCTCCGCACTGATCGCCCTCTATGCCGGCCTGATCCTGCTCGGCCAGTGGAGCGAGGCCGAACTCTGGCACCCCTACGAATCGGCCCTGGTACAGGGCTCCCTGGTCGCCCTGCTGCTGCTCATGGGCATGGGGGCCACCGGCCTCTATCATCCCCGCCAGCGCATCACCATCACCGGCACCCTGCTGCGCCTGGCCGTCAGCCTGTTGTTCGTGAATTTCGCCATGGGGGCGCTGATCTATCTGTTCCCAATCCTGCACCTGGAACCGCTCGACCTGTCCCTGCTCTCGCTGCTGGCGGTCGGCGCCATCGCCATCACCCGCACCCTGTTCTGGCTCTTCGTCATCGATCTGGACGCCCTCAAACAGCGCATCCTGGTGCTCGGCACCGGCACCAATGCCGCATCCATCAACGGGCGCCTGCGCCGTAACAGCGACCGCCGCGGTTTCACCGTGGTCGGCCATGTACGTTGCGGCGACGAGAAGGTCCTGGTGGGGCGGACCACGCTGCTCAGCCACAACAAATCATTGCTGGAACTGGCCCGCGAATATGATGTGGACGAGATCGTGGTGGCCGTGGACGAACGCCGCAAGCACCTGCCGGTGGATCAACTCATGGCCTGTGCCGCCGCCGGCGTGGAGGTGATCGAACTGCAAACCTTCTTCGAACGCGAATCCGGCCGGGTTCCACTGGACAACATACACCCGGCCTGTCTGCTGTTCTCCGAACACCGTTCCCACAATCGTGCCGGCGATGCCGTCAAGCGTATCTTCGACATCCTCGCCGCCCTCACCTTCCTGCTGCTGGCATGGCCGGTCATGCTGGTGGTGGCGGTTGCCATCTACCTGGAAGACGGCGACCCGGTCGTGTTCCAACAGCTGCGTGTCGGTCGTGATGGCCGTCTGTTCAAGGTATTCAAATTCCGCAGCATGCGCATGGATGCCGAGGGCGATGGCATCGCCCGCTTCGCCAGCGAGGACGATGAGCGCATCACCCGCGTCGGGCGTTTCATCCGCAAGACCCGTCTCGATGAACTGCCCCAGCTGCTCAATGTACTGCGTGGGGACATGAGTTTCGTTGGCCCTCGGCCGGAGCGTCCGGAATTCGTCGAACAGTTCAACGATTCCATCCCCTACTACGACCTGCGTCACTCGGTAAAACCCGGCATCACCGGCTGGGCACAGATCAGCTACCCCTATGGTGGCTCCGAGCGCGCCGCCATCCACAAGCTGGAACTGGACCTCTACTATGTGAAGAATCGCAGCCTGCTGATGGACCTGTTCATCCTGCTGCAGACCGCCGAGGTCGTTCTCTGGGGGAAAGGCGGCCGGTAACACGCCCACCGGCGAATCCCGCCTTATTCATGGTGGATCACGGATGGTTGCACAGGTCTGGGGCGGGAATCGGCCACAGCGTCCGTCTCCGCTCCGAAGAAGTCGGGCACCATGTAACGACAAATCCGCCGGGAGCGGATTTGGACCATGTATCGGCCCCGAGGGGAGGGGCACCCCAAAGATGGGGCGCATCGAAAATCGGGGATGTGGACCACTGTCCCGCTTTTGCAGCCGATCCATCCCAGATCCGACAGGCCGCTTGGCTACCGCTTTGAGTGAAGATCCAGCACAGACGTGCCAGAGCCAGCCATGGCCGTGATAGACCGAAGCCCTCCACCATCAAACACTGTTCTCGATGATTTGCCGTGATTCCCATCCGGTTTCCATGGGCTTCGGCCGCCACCATGAACAAGGCGGGATAATCCGCCGCCATGAGCACCCCGCAATCCATCGGCCGGGGCATGGCCTTCCTGGCCTGGGCCTTGGGCCTCGCCTTGCTGGCCTGGCTGTTCCAGGACATCCTCGACGAGCAACACAATCCCAACCGCCAGTTACGACAGTCCGGTGACACCGGGGGTGTCGCGGAAATCGTCCTCGAACGCAACCGCCAGGGCCATTACATCGCCACCGGTCAAATCAATGGTGTGGACGTGGAGTTTCTGCTCGACACCGGAGCCACGGCCGTCGCCATACCCGCTGGGCTGGCCGAACGGCTGAAACTGAAACGGGGCCATCCACAACAGACCACCACCGCGGCCGGCCGGATCACCACCTACCGCACCGTACTCGAACAAGTCGCCCTGGGCCCCATCGTGCAGCAGCAGGTCCAGGCCAGCATCAATCCGCACATGGACGGTGAGGAAGTCTTGCTGGGCATGAGCTTTCTCAAACACCTGGAGCTGGTTCAACGCGGCAATCGCCTTACCTTGCGCCAGGAGCCTGTCGGACTCAGGCTGAATCGGCTGCAAAAGCGGGACAGCGGTCTGATTTTCCCTGATTTTTCGTCACATGGTTCCCACCATGCTCCTCAAAATCATGAAAAATCATCCTCGCTGTCCCACTCTTTCGCTACGATCCCCCTGAGTCCGACAGGCTCCCAGCCGGCACAAACACGGTGACCCTCATCCTTTCCCTGTATCCGTAGCCACCTGCTGCCCCATCCGGCCTGGGCACAAAAAAAACCGGCGCGCCCGTTTCCGGGCCGCCGGCAAATTGGCAGGAAGGGAAGCCCGTCAATGGACTTCACAGTATCCGGTCGCCACCAGATACATCCATTACTTAACAAGACTCATGCCAATCCAAACAAGACGACACGCCCCACATAACAGCGCGTCAGAACAAGGGATTCCAAGGGACAGGCAACGATCTCCAGATACCACCACGGTCAAAATACGGCAGGTGCTGACCCGGCAGGGCGGTCAGCCGCCCATCAGGCCATATCGCTTGAGCTTTTTGTCCAATCCCTGTCGAGTAATACCAAGCATTCTGGAAGCACGCACCTTGTTGCCACCGGTTTCATCCAATGCCTGACGGATCATGGCGATCTCCAGTTCCCGCACCTTCTCCGGCAGGGTGCCGCCACCACTCAAATCGACCCTGGCACCGGAGCTGGTTTCACGCAGCTCAGGCGAACAGCTCTCCGGCTCGATACGCGCCCCTTCCGGGGTAAGCGCCACCATGCGCTCCACCTCCCGCCGCAACTGGCGCACATTACCCGGCCAGGAGTAGGACTCCAGCAGGCTCAGCACTTCACGGGTAAAACCGGACACCTGTTTGTTGAAACGCTTGCTGACATCATCGAGGAAGGACAGTGCCAGGGGCACGATCTCCTCCCGCCGCTCACGCAGGGGCGGAATGACGATCTCCACCGAAAACAGGCGGTAGTAGAGATCCTCGCGGAAACGGCCTTCCTCCACTTCCTTGCGCAGATCCTTGTTGGTGGCGCTGATCACCCGCAGATCGTAGTGACGCAGGCGGTTGCTGCCCAGGCGCATGCCCTCTCCCTCCTGCAGGGCACGCAGGAACTTGGCCTGCATGTGCAGGGGGATGTCGGCCACCTCGTCCAGGAACAGGGTGCCCCCGCTGGCCTCCTCGAAACGGCCCGGCTTGGCCCCCACCGCACCGGTGAAGGCGCCCTTCTCATACCCGAAGAATTCACTCTCCATCAACGCCTCGGGGATGGAGGCGCAGTTGACGGCAACGAACGGCCGTTCACGACGGTCACTCTGCTGGTGGATGAGACGCGCCACCACCTCCTTGCCGGTCCCGTTCTCGCCATGGATGAAGACACTCACGGGCGTCTTGCTGAGGGTACGGGCCATCTCCAGCACACTGCGCATGGCGGCGCTCTCGGCGACGATATTGCCGCTCAACCCCTCCTGCTCCCGGTAGACTTCCACCTCTTGGTTGAGGCGGTTGGAGATGGTGAGAATTTCCTCGTTGATGCGGATGTTGTCCATGGCCATGGACAGGTAACCGGCCACTTCCTCCAGCAACCGGCAGTCGTCCTCACCGAATTCGCCCCCAATGCGGTTGAGCACCTCCACCGCACCGGTAATGCCATAACCACCGAGACTTTTGATCGGGGCACAAGCCAGATTGCGGGTATGGAAACCGGTACGGTTTTCGGAATCGACGGCAAAACCCTCCGGCTGCCTCTCCACGATGCAGCGGCCCTCGCTGATGCAGCGTCCGACCACACTGTCCTCACGCGGCGCCTCAATCTCGTGTTCACTGAGCCCGGTGCCGAATTTGGACCAGATACGCTCACTGGTGGGATCGACGACGAAGATGGTGCAGCGCTCCACCCGCATGATGGCGGGCAGGATGCGGACATAGAAACTCAGCAGTTCTTCGTAATTGGCCTTGGACCAGATACGGTTGATCTGGTCCAGACGGGTCTGCAACACGGAAAGGCGTTTACGGGTCTCATCGGTGCCGGTCATGGCGGATCCCAGGGCAATCAGACAACAGTGTTGTCATACAGTAACCCAGCACACCGGTAAAGCAACTTTTTTTACATCCGTGGATCAAGCAGGTACGGGGATCGGTCAGGCGCCGGCAGGCCGCAGGATCCGGCCACTTCGTGCGTCGCGGATCTCGCTGGGCCCGGCCCGCCCCCCCAGCGGACCGGGCAGGATGAAATCGACCCCGTCACCGAACCAGTGCCGGACGGCCCATGCCTTGCGGGCGGGCGGAGCACCGCTGGGATTGGCGCTGGTGGACACCAAAGGCATGCCGGCGGCACGGCACAAGGCGGCGGCACCGGGGTGGCCGGTGACGCGCACGGCGATGGTATCGCGCCCCCCCGTGAGCCAGAAGGGGGCATCCGGACGGGCCGGCACCACCCAGGTCACCGGCCCCGGCCAGTCGGCCTGCATCCGCGCCAGCATCCCAGCCGGCAAGGCGGCCAGGTAAGGCAGCAACTGGTCCAGTTCGGACGCGATCAGGATCAGGCCCTTGGCGGCGCTGCGCCCTTTCAGGGTCAGGATCCGTTCCACCGCCCCCGCATCGAGGGGATCACAGCCGAGACCGTAGACGGCCTCGGTGGGATAGGCCAGTACACCACCGGCGCGTATGACCCGTACCGCACGGGACAAATGCCAGCGGCTGGGAACGACCGTGGAGGTCAAGGTGCCACCGGATCAGCGCGCGGCCAGTTTCTCTTGCAGGGCGGCATCCTTGCGGATCACTCCCTCCGCATTGGCGGCGCGTTCCGCCACCAGGCGGGCGGCCAGATCGTCATCGGCGGTGGCGAGGATCTGCGCGGCCAGATAGGCCGCATTCCTGGCTCCCGCCTTGCCGATGGCCACCGAGGCCACCGGAATACCCGGAGGCATCTGCACCGTCGCCAACAAGGCATCCATGCCCCCCAGGGGACTGGCATCCAGGGGCACGCCGATGACCGGCCGCAGGGTATTGGCAGACACCGCGCCGGCCAGGTGCGCAGCCATGCCGGCGCCACAGATGAAGGCACGGCAACCGCGGGCATCGGCGTCCTTGACATAGTCATGGGTGACCTGCGGCGTGCGGTGGGCGGAAGTGATTTTCGCCTCGAAAGGCACCCCCAGGCTGTCCAGCACGCCAAACGCCGCCTCCATGACCGGCAGGTCCGAATCGGAACCCATCAAAATGGCAACGAAGTGTTCTTGGGACATGATCTACTCCACTCTTCTCACAGGGAAGCAACAGTGAACAGGCGGTGATCCGGCCCCGCCTCAGGCACTGCCAGCGGTCTTTGCCTTCTTCTTCGATGCGGCCTTCTTTTTGGCCACCGTTTTCTTCTTGGCCGCCACCTTCTTTTTTGCTGCGGCTTTTTTCTTGGCTGCTGCTTTCTTCTTGGCAGCGGCCTTCTTCTTCACCCGGCCCTTGCGTTCCGGTGCCTCGGCGATGAGTTGTTCGCACTCTTCCAGGGTCAGGCTTTCCGGCTCGCGCCCCTTGGGAATACGTGCGTTTTTCCTGCCGTCACTGATATACGGCCCGTAGCGGCCGCGCAGGATCTGGATATCCGTACCCTCGAACTGGCGAATGATCCGATTGGCCTCGAATTCCTTTTTCTCCGCCACCAGTTCCAGGGCGCGCTCCCGGGTGATGGTGTAGGGATCGTCCTCTTTCTTCAGCGAGACGAATTTGTTGCCGAAACGCACATAGGGGCCGAAGCGGCCAATGTTGACGCTGAGCGCCTCACCCTCCGGTGTCTCGCCCAGATCACGCGGCAGCTTGAACAGCTCCAGCGCCTCCTCCAGATTGATGGTGCTGAGCTTTTGCCCGCCACGCAGGCCGGCAAAGCGGGGCTTGTCCTCATCCTCACGGGTACCGATCTGCACATAGGGACCGAAACGCCCCATGCGCACACTGACCGGCTTGCCGCTCTCCGGATCGATACCCAGCTCCCGCGCCTGGATCACCTCTTCGCGGGAGACCCCGGCCTTCTCCTCCACCTGGGCACTGAACCGGGTCCAGAACTCGCGCATCAGCGGCACCCAGTCCTGTTCGCCACGGGATACCGCGTCCAGTTCGTCTTCCAGACGGGCGGTGAAATCGTAATCCACGTAACGGTCGAAATGCTCGGTGAGGAACTTGCTCACCACCCGGCCGATGTCGGTGGGGTGGAAGCGCTTCTTCTCCAGCACCACGTACTCGCGGTTCTGCAGGGTGGAGATGATGGAGGCATAGGTGGAGGGGCGGCCGATGCCGTATTCCTCCAGCGCACGCACCAGACTGGCCTCGCTGTAACGCGGGGGCGGTTCGGTGAAATGCTGTTCGGCGCGGACGGCGTGCAGCCTGGCCTCATCCCCCTTCTCCATCACCGGCAGCATGCGCTCCGCGCCGGGTGCCTCGTCCCTGGCGTCATCCACGCCCTCCTGGTAGACGGCCATGAAACCGGGGTCGAGCACGGTGGAACCGTTGGCGCGCAGCACATTGCCCTCGCCGCAGGCGAAATCCACTGCCACCGTGGCAATGGTGGCGTGCTTCATCTGACAGGCCACGGTGCGCTTCCAGATCAGGCTGTAGAGCTTGAGCTGGTCCTCGCTCAGATGGCCTTTGAGGTCTTCCGGGGTCCGCGCCGCCGAGGTGGGCCGGATGGCCTCGTGGGCCTCCTGGGCATTCTTCGCCTGGGTCTTGTAGTGGCGCGCCGCGGACGGCAGGGCATCGCTGCCATAGCGTTCAGCGATCACCTGGCGCAATTCGGTCAATGCCTCCTCGGCCAGATTCACCGAATCGGTACGCATATAGGTAATGAGACCGACGGCACCGGAGCCGGTGTCGATCCCCTCGTACAATTGCTGCGCGGTGCGCATGGTGCGCTGGGTGGTGAAACCCAGCTTGCGCGCGGCTTCCTGTTGCAGGGTGGAAGTGATGAAGGGCGGCGCCGGATTGCGCTTGCGCTGTTTCTTCTCCACCGCGCTGACGACGAGCCGGCCGGCGGCGGCCCGGATCAGCTCCTCGCGCACCTGTTCGGCCTGTTCACCCTGGCCGATGTCGAACTGCTTGAGCTTCTCGCCGTGCAAGTGGGTCAGACGGGCGATGAATTTCTGTCCGGCCTTCTCCGCATCGGCCTCCAGGGTCCAGTATTCGCGCGGCTCGAAGGCCTCGATCTCCTCCTCGCGTTCGACGATCATGCGCAGGGCCGGGCTCTGCACGCGGCCGGCGGAGAGGCCGCGGCGGATCTTGCGCCAGAGCAGCGGCGACAGGTTGAAACCGACCAGGTAATCCAGGGCGCGGCGCGCCTGCTGGGCATTGACCAAGTCCATGGACAGGCCACGGGCATGCTCCATCGCCTCCTGGATGGCCCGCTTGGTGATCTCGTGGAACACCACCCGCTTGACGGTCTTGCCCTCCAGCAGGCCCCGTTCCTTCAGCAGTTCATACAGATGCCAGGAAATGGCCTCTCCCTCGCGATCCGGGTCGGTGGCCAGGTAGAGGGTGTCTGCCTTTTTCAAGGCCCGGGCAATGGCGTTGACGTGGCGCTCGTTCTTGTCGATGACCTGGTATTTCATGGCGAAGTCCCGGTCGGGGTCCACCGCGCCCTCCTTGGGCACCAGGTCGCGCACATGGCCGTAGGAGGCCATCACCTCGAAACCACTGCCGAGGTATTTCTTGATGGTCTTGGCCTTGGCCGGCGATTCGACGATTACGAGATTCATGCTGGAGCTGATCGATGCGGTTTCTTTGCCAAAAAAACGGCGGGCCCATGCCCGCCTCTATCGACAGATTGTGGGTACGGATCGGGTCAGGGAAGCTCTGAACAAGTACCGGGGGATGGGGGTCTGGGGGAAGGGGTGCACAACCTTTCCCATAAGCCACTGATTTTCATCCTTCCCCCAATAGGCGATTCCCGAAAGGGAACTCGGATCGAGGCGCGTGGCGACTTGATCAGAGCTCCCTCAGTGCAGGTAGCCGGGAAACTCCTCGAAGACCAGATCCTCCATCCAGGCATAGGCTTCTTCCTCACCCGGCTGGTTGAACAAAACCATGAGCACCACCCACTTGAGCTGTTCCAGATCGAAGTCGTCACTGTCCAGCGCCATGACACGCTCGATGATCAATTCGCGGATGGCCGGGGTGACGATGCCGGTCTGCTCCAGAAACATGAGGAAACCGCGCGACTCCATGTCCAGACGGTCGCATTCCTCGTCGGCATAGACACGAATGGAGCGGCCGGCAGGCACCACCTGGGGCTGACCGGCCGTCTGTTCACTCAGGCCGTCCAGCCAGTCGAATGCCTTGTGAATCTCGCCATGCTGAAAACCGGCCTCCTGCAACTCGGTTTGCAGGGATTCACGGTCGGGCTGCACCTCGGCTTCCTCATCCATGTAGTTCTGGAACAGGTACATCAGCACTTCGAGTACGTTTTCTTTCATGGGGTCCTCAGGATTCCACCCGGCAATACAGGCCACCGGGGGCGGGGGCTACGAGCCCGCGTAACTCTAATATAAGCAGCATGGAGGAAACCGCTTCCGCCGTCAATCCACTGCGATCCACCAGAAAATCCACCGTAACCGGCTCGTATCCCATGCCATCCAGCAGGCGGCGATAGTCCCCGTCGAGTTCCTCCACCGGCGCCCCGCCATCGTCCTCCGCGGGGGTTTCCAGGGCCGCCAGGGCCAGTGGGCCCAACTCCTGGAGCACATCATCGGCACTCTCCACCAGCTTCGCCCCCTGCCGGATGAGTGCGTTACAGCCGCGCGCCCGTGGATTGTGGATGGAACCGGGAATGGCGAACACCTCCCGGTCCTGTTCCAGCGCCGTGCGCGCGGTGATCAGGGAACCGGAACGCAGCGCCGCCTCCACCACCAGCACCCCGAGACTGAGGCCGCTGATGATGCGGTTGCGGCGCGGAAAGTGTTTCGCCAGAGGCGGCACGCCGATGGGAAACTCCGATACCAAAGCGCCCCGCTCGGCGATGCGATGGGCCAGGTCGCGGTTCCTGGCCGGATAGACGCGATCCAGCCCGCAGCCGGTCACCGCCACCGTGACGCCACCCGCATCGAGCGCCCCCTGATGGGCGGCCGTATCCACGCCCAGGGCCAGGCCCGAGGTGATGGTCAGACCGGAGCGGGCCAGGGAACGGGCAAAGTCACGGGCTGTCCGTTCACCCATGGGTGTGGGTGAACGGCTGCCCACCATGGCGATCTGCAAGTCCGACAACACCGGACGCTCGCCGTGCACGAACAGGACCGGTGGCGGTTCGGGGATCTCCCGCAACAGGCGTGGGTAATCCTCATCCAGCCAGGTCACCAGGTGGTTACGCTCCCCCTCCAACCAACGCAGATCCAGGTCCACCCCCTGCCAATCGGGTTCGGCGAGCCACTTGCACACCCCGGCGGGCAGGCCCAGCCGTTCCCAGGCGCGCGGCCCGGCGGCGAACAGATCGGCCGGGTCCGGGTAGTCACGCAGCACCTCCACACAACGCCCCGCGCCCAGCCCGCGCACGCGTGCCAGGGCCAGCCAGTGACGGGGATCGTCGGATGCCGTGGGCAACGGAAGGTCTCCCTCTGCGCGGGGAGGTGGTTAGCAGGATGTTGAAATTCTACTCATGCGGCGCGATACGGCGTTAAAAACCGGCTCAAAATGCTCATTTATTCCGTATAAACTGCGTTTTCTCGCCGGTTTTTGCCTTGTCTCGCACTCGCCTGAGCGAATTTCAACACCCTGCTAGGGCCGGCGGACGATGTCCATCATCCGCACCGGCCGCTGCAATTCCATCACCAGGGCGTGACTGGCCCGCTCGAACACCTGGAATACCAGCAGAAGTCCGGCCCGCTCGTCGGGCAGCTTGTGCCTCTGCAAGGGATGCCTCCGGTCGATGTCGATCCGTTCCACATGGGGGGGAAGGCCGCTGTCGTCCCATTCGGCCGGCTTGCTCCGGGTCCACTTCACCACGTCCGCCGCCACCTCCCCCGCCGAGTAAACGGCCAGCACATGGCCCCTGCGCAGACCATCCACTGCCCCCTTGTTCAGCGCCACCACCTCATAATTGCCGACCTCCTGGAGTGCGCCCGAGAGCGAAATGACCCGGCCATCGACCGGCATGGGCGGGGGCTCCAGCGGACCCGACCAGTCCTCCAGATTCGCATCGGCCGGAAAAACCAGATCCGAGGCCAGCACCTCGCCGTAAGTGCGCGACAGGCGCAGGGTGGCTACCTCGCCGCCATGTTCCAACACGGCGACACCCACGTGCCTGGCCTCGATTCCCAGGGACTCGCCGCTTTCCGGGTCGATCAGTTCCTTGCCCGGACGATAGATACCGAAATGACGATCCTCCGTATTCTCCAGGCCACGCACATAGATCCGGTCGTGGACACCGGCCACCACCCGGCCGTTTTCCACCGACATGATATAGGGCCGTTTCCCGATCTCATCCGGGGAGACGATACGCGGCAGGGAAACCAGGCGGCTGATGGCGTCGATGGATATCAGCGGCACTGCCTGGCGGGTGGGCCTGACCCGGACCCTGGGCGACAATTTGTAGGTTGGACGGCCCCGTTCGGCGAGCTGCAGACGCGGCTGACCATTGATGAACACCAGGTTGATGCGGTCGCCGGGATAGATCCGATGCGGGTCCTTGATCGAAGGGTTGGCCATCCAGACATTCGGCCATTCCCAGGGATCCCGCAGAAAACGCGCCGCCACATCCCACAGGGTATCCCCCTTTTGCACCACATGGGTCTGCGGATGGCCGTCCTTCAATGCAACCTGCGCCCTGGCCGCGGGCCAGGCAATGGCCATCAGCAGCAGAGCGAACAAGGCTTTTCCCGGCTGTCTCATGAATCGGCGCGCCCATTTGCCAAACGGAAACGCCCCGATTCTGTCATAAAGAAACGGCGCCGGTCGAATACCGAACGTTGCGTGAAATTCGGGTACCTCGGATCAAGTCGCTGCGCGCCTCGATCCGAGTTCCCTTGCGGGGGTTGCCTATTGGGGGAAGGATGAAAATCAATGGCTTGCGGGAGCGGCAATGCACCCCTTCCCCCAAACCCCCATCCCCCGGTACTTGTTCAGAGGCTCCTTCGGGTACCATACGGTGGTTCCGACCCTTACCCGCACACTCGAAACCATGGCCATTCTCGACATCCTGCACTTTCCCGACGATCGCCTGCGCAAATCGGCACGCCCGGTGGAAGAGGTGAACGACGACATCCGCCGTCTGGTGGATGACATGTTCGAGACCATGTATGCCGCACCGGGTATCGGCCTGGCCGCAACCCAGGTGAATGTACACCAGCAGGTCATCGTCATCGACATCAGCGAGGAGAAGAACCAGCCACTGGTGTTCATCAACCCGGAGATCCTGCACCAGGATGGCGAGGAGGAGACCGATGAAGGCTGTCTTTCCGTGCCCGGCATCTTCGAGAAGGTGAAACGGGCGGCCAGGGTCAGGGTGCGCGCCCTCGATCGCGACGGCCAACCGTTCGAACTGGAGGCAGACGACCTCCTGGCCGTCTGTATCCAGCATGAAATGGATCATCTCAAGGGCAAGCTGTTCGTCGATTACCTGTCACAACTGAAGCGCCAGCGCATACGCAGCAAACTGAAAAAGGCCCGGCGCCAACACAAACCGGTGCATGACAGCCACCCGGAGCGGGAACACACCACGATCTGACCGGCGCCTCAGGAATCGCCGAATTCGTCCGGTCCGGCCAGCCGCGCCAGTTTCCGGTACAGCGTCCTCTCGCTCAACCCCAACCGCTTCGCCAGCTCCCGCTTGTTGCCGCCAAAGTGGTTGACGGCCCAGAGCAGATAGCCCCGTTCCATCTGCTCCAGCGGCACCAGACCGGTGAAACGGGGAAGCGCCGACGACGGCTCCGCCCCCTCATCGCATACATCGGGAAAATGCTCCGGCAACAGCCAGTCGCCATCGGCCAGCAGACTGGCCCGCTCCAATAGGTTCCGCAGCTCACGGATATTGCCCGGGAAGCTGTAATTCTCCAGACATTCCAGCGCCTGAGGGCTGACACTCAACCGGCGGCCGGGTGCCACCCGCTCCAGCAGGGCATCGATCAGCAGAGGCAGATCCTCCCTGCGCTCGCGCAGGGCCGGCAGGTGAATCGGAAACACCCCCAGGCGGTAAAACAGATCGCGGCGGAAACGGCCTTCTTCCACCATATCCCGCAGGCTGCGGTGCGTGGCGCAGATCAGGCGGAAGTCCGCCCGTTTCGGTTCCACCCCACCCACCGTCCGGTAAGTGCCCGTTTCCAGCAGCCGCAGCAGCTTGACCTGCAGATCCAGCGGGATGTCCCCCACCTCATCGAGAAACAGCGTGCCGCCATGGGCCGCCTCCACCAGGCCGATCTTGCGCGTATAGGCCCCGGTGAAGGCGCCACGCTCATGTCCGAACAACTCACTCTCGAACAGGGTTTCGGTGAGACCGGAGCATTCCACCGGCACGAACGGGCCACTCGCCCGCTGGCTGCCATCATGCACCGCCCTGGCCGCCAGTTCCTTGCCGGTACCCGACTCTCCCAGCAGGAGAACCGCCGAGTCACTGGGGGCCACCCGCCGGATCAGTTCCAACATATGGGTAAAACCGGGTGAGCGCCCCAGCATCTTCTGCCCCGCCGCCTCACCGGGCCCAGCCGAGACCTGGTGCAACACCTCCAGGAAATGGGTGATGCGCCCGTTTCCATCACGTACCGGAAAGACCTCCACATCCACGTATTCCTCGCCATGGGGGGTGTGGTGCAGATGCAGCACCCGCCGCGGTTCCCGACTGGCCCGGCTGGCCCGCAACGGACAGGTCTCCCCGGCCTGATCGCAGGGCACCGAATAACCATGGGACACCTCATAGCAGTGCGCATCCAGGACCTCTTCGCCGAGGCCATGGGCCCGCCGGTAGGCACGATTGGCCACGTGAATGCGATAGTTCGCATCCAACAGAATCATGGGCTCCCTGAAACTGTCCATCACCGAAGACAGGTCGGGACGGGGATGTACTACCTCATTGGTCGGCATGGAATACCTCGTTGGGAGGATTGCTTATGTCAATATTTGCAGGGAGCAAGCCCAATTTTGTCACATTTGACAGACATCGACTGCCTTTTATTGCACCAAAGAGACAGGCACACCCTAAATACCTTTCTGCTAATAAAGGTTTTTTTCCGGAACCCACCGGACAGAAACCAGGCCGCAAAAAGATGGCACGATGATTGCTAACAAGATAGCCGGCAGCAATGCGAGGAGCGGGGTGGCTCAACCCTCTGGCCACCCTGGCTTCTCCCCCATGATGCTTAGCGGCAGGGATGCCGCCGTTTTTTCCCCTCCCTGCGCCCCTCCCGGGCGGTCGGTATGTGCTAAGGTCCGCTTTCCGCCGACCACGCCGCATTCCCGTTCACCATGCCAGAACCCCTGTCCGTTGTCTTTGCCGGCACGCCGGAGTTTTCCGTCGCCACCCTCGATGCACTGATCGCCGCGGGCCACCAAATCCGCGCCGTCTATACCCAGCCGGACCGGCCCGCCGGCCGGGGCCGCAAGCCACGCCCCAGCCCGGTCAAGCAACGGGCCCTGGAGGCCGGTATCAAAGTACGCCAGCCCGCCACCCTCAAGGACGAAGAGGAACAACGGGCCCTGGCCGCCCTCGATGCCGACCTCATGGTCGTGGTGGCCTATGGCCTGATCCTTCCCAAGGCGGTACTGGAAGCCCCGCGCATGGGTTGCCTCAACGTACATGCCTCACTGCTGCCACGCTGGCGTGGCGCCGCGCCGATCCAGCGGGCGATCCTCGCCGGCGACCAACAGACCGGTGTCACCATCATGCAGATGGATGAGGGCCTGGATACCGGCGACATGCTGCTCAAGGTCACCACACCCATCCACCGCGAGGACACCGGGGGAAGCCTGCACGACCGTCTGGCGGAACTGGGTGCCACCGCCCTGGTGGAAGCCATCGACGGCCTTCGGGCCGGAACCATCACGGCGGAAAAACAGGACGACGCCCAGGCCAGCTACGCCGCCAAACTGGACAAGGCCGAAGCGGAGATCGACTGGTCGCGCCCGGCACGGGAACTCGAACGCCTGGTACGGGGCTTCAATCCCTGGCCAGTGGCCTGGACCGGCCTGGACGGCGGCAAGCTGCGCATCTGGCTGGCGACCGCCCTGGAACGGGATCACGGCGCCGCGCCCGGCACGGTGCTCGACTCATCCCCGGAGGGGATCGATGTGGCCTGCGGCGACGGTGTCCTGCGCCTGTTGCAAGTCCAACTACCCGGCAAACGGCCGGTGACGGTGGCCGATTTCGTCAATGCCCATGACATAGGCCACTGCACCCTCGGTTAATTAACCCGGCGACATAATAGACCGTGTTCAGCCGTGCTGTGCGCGTTCACGGCAAGGCGTCGAAACGCCGCTGTAG